>CAZRUZ010000095.1:0-2529 GCA_964603275.1 uncultured Anaerolineaceae bacterium
CTGCCGCAGTACGTCCAACATCATCGTCCGCGCGTAGCGCATCACCTGGGCCGAGGTCGCGAGCGAGACGATCAGCGCCGGCATCCACATCTGCTGAAGGTTCGCGACCGGGTCTTCCCGCAATGACTGGTAGCGGATGGGAGGAATCCACCCGAAGTGCTTCGCCAGCAGCGCCAGCACGATCGTCGCAATCAGGAACCCCGGGACCGAAAGCCCGAAGATGGCGAACGAGCGCAGCACATAGTCCGGCCAGCGATCCTGGCGCATCGCCGAATACACGCCGATTGGCACGCCGATGACCACCGCGAACAGGATCGCCAGGAACGCCAGCTCGAACGTCACCCCGATCTTCGGTCCCATCTCTTCCAGCACCGGATTGAACGTGTACGCCGATTCGCCCCAGTCTCCGCGGATCACCCGCCCCAGCCAGCGGACGTATTCGCTCACCAGCGGTTCGTTCAGGCGGTACGTTTCCTTCACCGCCTCGGCCTGTTCCGGGGTGTAGCCCTCGCCCAGCCGGGCGGCCACGACCGAGTCCGGGTCCAGGCGCACCATCCCGAAGATCAGGAACGACACAATCAGCAACGTTGGCACGGATAGCAGCATCCGCCGCAACACGAACTGGTACATGCTCACCCCCCCAGGAAGCTTCAAGAAAAAGGGGGCGCCGCTGGCGGCGCCCCCTCTCGCGTTGCCCCGGGTCTAGGCCTTCAGCCAGACGCTCTCCGCCGTGTGGAAGCCGGCCGCGAACGGGAACGATGCAGGGTTCTGCACCTTCGAGTTCCACACCGACAGCAATCCGCGCGACCCCATCCAGATGGGGCCAGGTGCGTTGATGATGTCCTTCTGGATCTCCTTCACCAGCGGCAGGCGCTCGCGCGAGTCGTACATCGTCGACTGCTTGTCGAGCTTGGCATCGAGCCCATCCAGCGAGTAGTCGCCGTAGTTGCGGGTTCCCTTCGTCTTCACGTCTGAATGGTGGTACAGCGTCAGCTGGGCATCCGGGTACCCACCCGAAAGGAAGAGCGTGGTCGCCAGGTTGTACTTGCGCTGCACCTCGCGCGGCAGGAAGTTCGCCGCGAAGTCAGTGCCCACGTTCTCGGTCTTTACCGTGACCCCGACGTCCTTCAGGTTCGAAACCACCACATCGTGGACCTTCTCGGTGTCGAACGCCGTCACCGTCAGCACGGTCTCCTCGAAGCCGTTCGGGAAGCCCGCGGCATTCAGCAGCGCCTTCGCTTCCTTGATCTCGTCGTCACGCTTCCCGTAGCCGGGCAGCTTGGCCAGTTCCGCATCGGAAAGCACCCAGAAGGGCGCCGCCGGCGTCATCGGGCCGCCGACGAACCCCAGGCCGCCGAAGACGGTCTCGTACACCTGGGCCCGGTTGATGCCGCGCGAAAGCGCCAGCCGCACGCGCGGGTCCTTGTACCGGTCGATGCCGTGGTTGATCAGCAGGCACTCGCGTGTCGTCGTGGGCGCCCGCGTGATCACGTAGTTCTTGTCGTTCGCCAGCGTGGCCGCGAGGTCGGCCGTCAGGCCGCCCACGTCAGCCTGGTTGGCCCGGAGCGCGTTCAACACCTGCTGCGGGTCGGGCTGGTGCAGGTACTCGATCGCATCCAGCCAGCTCGTGTTCTCCCGCCAGTAACCATCGGCCCGCCGCTTCAGGGTGAACTTCTGTGCCGCCGTGAAGTCGGCGAGTTCGTACGGCCCCGAACCGATGACGTCCTCCGGCTTCTGGATAGCGTCCAGCCCCCTCACCGCGATCTCCTTCGGGATCACGAAGTTGTACTGGTCCGCCATGATCGAAAAGAGGTCCGCCTGCGGCGCCTTTAGCTTGAACTGGACGGTCTTGTCGTCGATCACCGTGATGCTATCGACGTTCCCGAAGTTGCCGGCGCGGGGCGACTGGATCGCCGGGTCCTTGATCCGCTCGAAGCTGAGTTTCACGTCCTCCGCGGTCACTGCCCGGCCGTTCACCGGCGCGCGGTTCTGCCACTTCGCCTCGGGCCGAAGCTTGAAGATGAGTGTCACACCATCCGCCGGGATTTCCGGCAGGCTCGCGGCGAGGTCCCCCTCCGTGGCGCCCGGGTCCTTCGTGCTGAACCGGATGAGCGTGTTCCCCACGGCTCCCCAGATGAAGTACGACTCCGCGGGCGTGTTCGTCCGGTGCGGGTCGAAGTTCGACCCAATGGTGGTGAGCACACGCAGCGTGCCACCCTTCACCGGCTTCGCCGATGCATCCTGTGTTGGCGCAACCGGGGTCAGCTGGCTGTTGTCCCCGTTGCCGCCATCCCCGTTGTCGTCGTCATCATCGTCATCGCCGCAGCCAGCGATGGCCATGCCGGCCAGCCCGGTGGCCAGGGCGGCCCCCCGCTGACCACGCCGCGCCTGCTCATCCGGCGCTGCCAGTAGTTCCCCCAATACTTGCTCATGAACCCTCCCTGCTTGGTCCCCGGTTACCGGGTGACGGCATCCTGCTGCCTGAAATACGTCCTCGTCAACCGATTGGACGTATACCCCATCGGGGTA
>CAZRUZ010000095.1:2629-9897 GCA_964603275.1 uncultured Anaerolineaceae bacterium
AGCGGTCCCTGGGCCATCACTTCCATCCGCCCGGGCACCCGCGTCCTCGCGATCCCGTCGACGATCGCCTGTTCCGGGACCAGCGCCCTGCGCGCCCGGATTGCCTCGGCTGCCGCAACGGCAGTCGCCGCGTTCTCCAGCTGGTGGTAGCCGAGCATCGGCGTCCGCATCAACCGCTCGCCGCGCGGCCCAATCAGCCGGAACGCCTGGCCGTACGGGTGTTTCTCCCCCGGCACGACCTCGTAGAGCGCCGCCACGTCCACCAGCTCCGCGCCCACCTCATCGCAGCGCGCGCGGACCACCTCGATCACCCCCGCGTCGCGCTGGGGCGCCACCACCGCCGTCGTACCGTGCTTGATGATCCCGGCCTTGTCCCGCGCGATCTCCGCCGCCGTGTTGCCGAGGATCGCCGTGTGCTCCAGGGAGATCGGCGTGATCACCGCCACCTCCGGCGGTCCGATCACGTTCGTTGCGTCGAAGGTGCCCCCGAGGCCGACCTCCACCACCTGCCAGTCCACCCGCGGCACCTGCGCCCGCACCAGCCAGAAGAACAGCGCCACCAGGGCGCCGAACGTGCTCACATCGCCGTGGACTCCCCCCCGCTCCGCATCGATCGCCTCGCGGATAGCCTCCAGCCCGGCGGCGAACTCACGTGGTGAGACCGGGTCACCGCCGATATTGATCCGCTCGGTGAACGAGTGGAGGTGCGGGCTTGTGAACAGCCCGGTTGAGAGCCCCGCCTGCCGCAGCACTCCCGCGATCATCGCCGAGACGCTTCCCTTCCCCTTGGAACCGGTCACATGCACCGTCGCACGCCCCTGCTGCGGGTCATTCAACCGCCCGAGCAGCGACCGCATCGTCTCCAGGTTCATCACCGGGTTGGGCGATGCCTGGTAGCCGCGCTCCATGTCACTCAGCGAAAGCAGGTAGTCGATCGCCTCTTCGTAATCCACCTACCGCCTCCCCCGCGCTGCCCGTCCGTTGCGGCGGCGCTTCACGAAAACTCCACGATATGCCGCGCGGTCTCCAGTCCCTTCATCAGGATCAACCGCCGCGGTGTGACCAGGAACAGTTTGCCCTGCTCGGTGAACAACTCCACCAGCCGGTTCTTCGCCGAAAGCTCCGCCAGCAGGGCGCCGTAGCGCGCATCGTCGTGTCCGATCTCTTCCGCGCGCCCTTCCAGTACCACCCGGTTGAACGCGCCCCAGTCATTCCGGATGACCTGCCGGTTGTCCACCAGGAACGAGACTTCCGGTGTCGCCTGGATGTTGCGCGAGTGCTGCGGCCGCCCGGAACTCCCGAAAAGCATCTCCCCGCTCTCCCGCAGGTGGCAGAGCACGAACGTCACATAGGGCGTCCCGTCCTCCGCGTGGATCGTCGCGAGTGTCCCGCCCGCCTGCTCGGCCGCGATGGCCGCCGCCTCTCTCAGGACCTCTTCGCGGGTCATCTCACTCGCCACAGAGCGATTCTACCCGCGCCCGCGCTCCGGTGCTGCGCACCCGCCCCCGTTGCGCAAGCCCCCGCGCCGGTGCTCAATGGGACGGTGACACAGCCCTCGGTCCGCCGCCGTCTCGAACAGCCCTCGGCCGAACAGGAGCGCCGCACCGGCTGCCTGGTGACCGGCGCGGTGGTCGGCGTCATCGTTGGCCTGATGGTCGGGCTGTATGCGCTCCCGCCAATTCTGAAGAACATCTATGGCGAAACGAAGGTCGCCGCCGGCGAAACCTACACCGGCGATGCCCGCGTCATCCGCGTCGAGTCCGCGGGCCGCGCTTCCGACCCCCTCGGCGAGCCCTCTCCCGGCATGCGCCGCGAGGACTTCTTCGTCGAAGTCACCATCCGCTCGAACAAGACCTGGGAGGTTGCCCCCGCCGACTTCACCATCGAAGTCGAGGGCGTGGAGGATTGGATCAAGCCCGCCGGGGTCGCCACCGATGGCCAGCCCGGGCTCAACATCCCCCTCGCCGAGGATGTCCGTGTCCAGCTCCACTTCATCGTCGAGGTCCCCGAAGGCGATGACGCCAGCCTGGATGCGGAGGCGCTGCACCTCGCCAACCCCCGCGTCCGCTTCGCCCTCCAGTGAACCCTGGTGTGTCGCTCACGCTGCCCCACTACCTCCGCCCCGGCCTCCGGCTGGTCTTCATCGGCTACAACCCGGCCATCTACTCCGCCGAAGCCGGCCACTACTACGCGCGCCCCGGCAATATGTTCTGGCGCCAGCTCAGCCAGAGCGGCATCGCCGGCCGCGAGGTCGGCCCCGAAGACGACCACCTCCTTGCTGCCGAGGCGGGCATCGGCTTCACCGACCTCTGCTGCCGCCCGACAGTCCGCGCCGAGCACCTCCTGCCCAACGAGATCGCCGAGGGCGCCCGCCGCCTCCACGCCGAGCTGCTCGAGTTCCAGCCTGCCATCGCCTGCTTTTCCGGCCGCGGCATCTACCAGCACTTCGGCCGCCACGCCCTGGGCCTGCCCGCGCGCGAACTCGCCAAACGCGCCTACGGCCAACAGCCCGAACGCATTGGCGCAACGGTCCCGTGGGTCATCCCATCCTCCAGCGGCCTCGCTTCGAAGTGGCACCGCGAACGCCTCGACTGGCTCGACCGGCTGCGCACCGCCCTTGCGAATGGCTGATAGCCCGTTCCTGAGGCACCCTTAGACCATGCAACTCGGCATCATCGGCCTCGCCCGCTCCGGCAAGACCACCGTCTTCAACGCCGTCACCCGCGGCGCCGCCCAGGTTGGCGCCTACAGCTCCTCCAGCCAGCCCAACGTCGGCGTCGTCAACGTCCCCGATGAGCGCGTTGACCGCCTGGCCGAGATGTACAAACCGAAGAAGGTCACGTACGCCACAATCCAGTACGTCGACTTCCCCGCCGCGGGCGAATCCTTCGGCAAAGGTGAGGGCCCCGCCGGCAAGTTCATCAACGACCTCGCCCGCACCGATGCGCTCATCCACGTCGTCCGCGCCTTCCAGGATGATGCCGTGCCTCACCCCGAGGTCACCATCGATGCCGACCGCGACATCGCCACCATGGACCTCGAGCTCTCCTTCGCTGACCTCTCAATCATCGAGAAACGGCTCCAGCGCATCGAGACCGAACTGCGCTCGATGAAGGCCGGCGAGCGTGACCAGGTCCAGCGCCTCAAGGACCTCCTCCTCCGTCTCAAGTCGGGCCTCGAAAACGAGGTCCCCATCCGCGAGCAGGAGCTCTCCGACGAGGACCGCCGCCTCCTCGAAGGCACCCAGTTCCTCACCGCGAAGCCGCTCTTCCTTATCGTCAACATCGGCGAGCAGGACCTTCCCCGCCGCGCCGAGCTCGAAGAGCAGTTCCGCGCGAAGTACCGCCGCCCCGGCCGCGATGTTGCCGTCTTCTGCGGCAAGTTCGAAATGGACCTCAACGAACTCAGCGAAGAGGACGCCGCCGAGTTCCGCGCCTCCGCCGGCGTCACCGAAAGCGGCATGGCCGGCGCCATCCGCATGAGTTATGCCCTCCTCGGCCTCATCAGCTTCCTCACGGCCGGGCCCGATGAATGCCGCGCCTGGACTGTCGAGGCCGGCTCGCCCGCCCCCGAGGCCGCCGGCAAGATCCACAGCGACCTGAAGCGCGGCTTCATCCGCGCCGAAGTTATCCGCTTCACGGACCTCATCGCCGCCGGCAGCGAAGCCGAAGCAAAGAAGCGCGGCCTCCTCCGCACGGAAGGCAAACAGTACATCGTCCAGGACGGCGACATCCTGAACATCCTCTTCAACGTGTAGCCTTCCGTTCCGGGGTGCCGGTCCGCCGCTCCCGGCCGCCCGATCACGCCCCGCGACAACCTCATCCGGCTGCCGTACCCTGCACTCGCGGCTCCTCGCCGCGCCCATCCCCTCGCGTTACTGGAGCAATCCCATGCCTGAAGCCTGGATCATCGATGGCGTCCGTTCGCCCCGTGGCGGCGGCAAGCCTGGAGTCGGCAGCCTTACCCACATCCACCCCCAGCGCGTCCTCGCCCAGGTCCTCAACCACCTGAAGGACCACGCCGGTTTCGACCCCGCCGATGTAGAGGACGTCATCATGGGCAACAACTCCGGCGTTGGTGACCACTCGATGGACATCGCCCGCATGGCCACCCTCGATGCCGGCTGGCCCGTCACCGTCCCGGGTGTCACCCTCCACCGCTTCTGCGGCTCCGGCCAGCAGGCCGTGAACATGGCCGCCATGAACATCATGTCCGGAATGAACGACCTTCTCGTCGCCGGTGGCGTCGAATCCATGTCCCGCCCCGCTCCCCTGAGCGTCGACGGCTTTACCGCCAACAACGCCCACCTCTACGCGCAGTACCCCCTCATCCCCCAGGGCATCTCGGCGGACCTGATCGCCACCATCGAAGGCTTCAGCCGCGAGGACTGCGACCGCCTTGCCGTCGAAAGCCAGCGCCGCGCCGCCGAGGCGATCGATGCCGGCCGCTTCAAACGCAGTGTTGTCCCCATCTCCAACGATGACGGCACCCTCGCTCTCGACCATGACGAGCACCCCCGCCCGGGTACCACGCTCGAGTCCATCGCTGCCCTCAACCCCTCCTTCGCGAAGATGGGCATCATGAACCCGCCGAACGACACCCGCACCTACGACGGGATCTGCACCGCCGTCTACCCGCAGGTCAAGGAAGTCAACCACGTGCACCACGCCGGCAACTCCTCCGGCGTTGTTGATGGCGCCAGCGCCCTGCTCCTCGCCTCGCCCGAGTACGCGAAGGCCCACGGCCTGAAGCCCCGCGCCCGCATCGTCCAGACCGCCGTCGCTGGCGCCGAGCCCGTGATCATGCTCACCGCGCCCGCGCCTGCATCGCAGATCGCCCTGAAAAAGGCCGGCATGCGCAAGGAGGACATCGACCTCTTCGAGGTCAACGAGGCCTTCGCCTCCGTCGTTCTCAAGTTCCAGCGCGAGATGGGCCTCGATGGCGAGCGCATGAACGTCAACGGCGGCGCCATCGCCCTGGGCCACCCCATCGGCGCGACCGGCGGCATGCTCATCCAGACCGCCCTCGACGAGCTCGAACGCCGCGACAAGTCAACCGCCCTCATCACCATGTGCACGGGCGGCGGCATGGCCACGGCCACCATCATCGAGCGCGTCTAGGCCTGCCCGCGCGGCAGTCCCGATCAGCCGCCCGCGCACCCGTTGTGCCGGGCGGCTTCGTCCCCGGAGGAGCACCCCGATGCCCGAGTTCACCGACCTGCTCTATGAGGTGAAGGACAACACCGCCTGGATCACCCTCAACCGGCCCGAAAAGCTCAACGCCGTCACCTGGTCTTCATGGGCCGAAATCGAGACTGCCATCGGCCTCGCCGATGCCGATGACGGTGTCCGCTGTGTCGTGATCACCGGCGCGGGCCGCGGCTTCTGTTCCGGTACTGACCTGACGGCCGAGCCCGGCCAGCACGAGTTCCCCCATCCGGTCACGGGCCGCGCCTCACTCCAGCGGACGCGCCACCTTGGGCCTGAGCGGGTCCACCGCTGCCGGAAACCGGTCATCGCCGCCGTCAACGGCGTCTCGGCCGGCGCGGGCCTTTCACTCGCGCTGGCCGCCGATATCCGCATCGCCGGCGAGTCCGCGCGCTTCAGTGCCATCTTCGCCCGCCGTGGTATCAGCCCCGATACCGGCTCAACCTGGTTCCTCCCGCGCCTCGTCGGCAGCGACCACGCCCTCGCCATGCTCTGGACCGGCAAAATGGTGTCCGCTCCGGAAGCGAAAGCCATCGGCCTCGTGACCGAAGTGGTCTCCGATGACGCACTCATCGAGCGCACCACCGCGCTCGCCGCATCGATCGCCCACGGTCCCTCCATCGCCATCGAGATCGCCAAGCGCCTCGTCTATGACGGCGCCACGCGCGACCTCGTAACCCAGGTCGAACAGGAGCAGTTCCTCCAGCAATCGACCCACGGGACGGAGGACGCGAAGGAAGGCCGCCTCTCGTTCATCGAGCGCCGCGAACCGCGCTTCACCGGCCGCTGAGCCGCGGCCCCTACCCCAGCATCCGCCGCGGCAGGGCGCCTTCGAGCTCCAGCAGCTCCTGCTTCATCGCCAGCCCGCCGCCGAAACCGTGCAGCGAACCATCCGAGGCCACCACCCGGTGGCACGGCAGCCAGAGCGGGATTGGGTTCGCACCGACCGCGGCGCCCACCGCCCTTGCCGCTTCCGGCTCATCCACGTGGCGTGCCAGCCACCCGTAGCTCCGGGTCTCGCCCCGGGGGATCTCGCGCAGCGCCAGCCACACCTTGCGCTGGAATGGCTGGCACTCGGGCAGGTTGACCGGGAATGCGTCGAGGTCCGCGGCCTCGCCCGCGGCGTACGCCCGGAGCAATCCAAGTGCCCGCTCGAGCTCCGGCGTGCCGCCCGCCGTCGCTCCGGCCGCGCGCAATTCTCCCTCAGCCGCGTCCCGCGTCCGGTGGAACAGCGTCGCGTGGCGGATCCCCTCACCGCTGAGCGCGACTCCGGCCCAGCCGAGCCGGGTCTCAGTCACGCCGTAGTGCAGGGCCGGTGTTTCCATCCGGGTCAGGCCTTCTTGCGCGGGGGACGCTGCTTGCGCCGCATCAACTTCGCGAACAGGGCGCCGCGCAGGTTCCGGTAGGAGCCTTCGGCCTCGGTTTCCTCCACCCGGCTGGCGCCCGGAGGTCCGTAACGGGCCTCTTCGTAGGCCGCGGAGAGTGTCCGTGCCGCATCTTCCCGCTCAATCGCCCGCCCCATCCGTCGCGACCACTCCCGCGGTGTCTCGGCGGGCCGCGTCCCCAGCCCCGCCCAACCGGCGAGCCGCTGCGTTTTCGCCCACAGGCGGGCCCGTCCTTCGAGCCCGCCCATGCCCCAGTTCCAGGCGATCCGCCCCGCAAGCGCGCTGGCCGCCACCGCGGTGAGCACGCCCGCCAGGGCCCACACGATCATCCAGTTGAACGGTTCGTTCACCACCGGCTGCTCGGTCAGGACATCGGAGATCGGGCTACCCCGGTCTTCGGGCAGGATGCCGTCATCGAACAGGTCGTCAAGGGCCGGCTCACTCGAAGGATCACCCGTGGGGGTGATCGGCGTGGAGCCGAGGCCACCCGCGCCCCCTTCCGGCCGGTCCGCCGTCGGGTTGAAGTCCACCCAGCCAAGGCCCGGGAAGAACACTTCCACCCAGCTATAGGCGTTGTCCTTCCGCACCGTGTAGGTCGTTTCCTCCCCGGTCCCGGGGTCCAGCGCATAGCCCACCGCCAGGCGGGCCGGGATGCCCTGCGTCCGCAGCATCACCG
>CAZRUZ010000096.1:0-9876 GCA_964603275.1 uncultured Anaerolineaceae bacterium
ACCGCCGGGGGCTGGCCGTTCTATGTGATGGGGAAGCGCCTCCAGCCTGACCATTGAGGCGGCCCGCTCTATCCTGATGGTGTCGCATGAGCCAGCCCGAAATCTTCCGCTGCATCAAGTGCAGGCAACAGGTCGATGTCCTCTCGTTCGGGACCACCCAGCGTAACCACTGCCCCCAGTGCCTCTGGTCGCGCCACGTCGATAACTTCCCCGGCGATAGGAAGTCGGCCTGCGGCGGCCCGATGGAGCCGCTTGCGGTATTCGTGGCACAGGGCGGCGAGTGGATGCTGATCCACCGCTGCAAGAGCTGCGGGTTGCTGCACGAGAACCGCATTGCCGGCGACGACAACATGATGATCCTGATGGCGGTCGCGGCGCGGCCGCTGGCCAACCCGCCGGTGCCGGTCGAGTACCTGTCGTGACCCGTAAGACCGCGCTCGAGACGCTGCTTGAGAACCTCCGGCTCGAACGCCTGGACCGGGACCTGTTCCTCGGCGACCCGGGCCCGGGATCGGGCCGGCTGTTCGGCGGGCATGTCGCTGCGCAGTCGGTGATGGCGGCAGGAATGACGCTCGCTGCCGACGCGGGCGCTATCCATTCGCTGCACGCGTACTTCCTCAAGGGTGGCTCGCACGAGATGCCGATCAGGTTCGTGGTGGACCGCATCCGCGATGGCCGCACGTTTTCGACACGGCACGTGGTCGCCTACCAGGGCGGGGAGGCGATCTTCGACCTTTCGGCCAGCTTCGCACGTCCGGAGGATGGCGTGGAGCACCAGGGGACGATGCCGGACGCTCCCGGGCCGGAGGGGCTGGCGAGCCATGAGGAGATCCGGGGGGAAATGCTGGAGGACTCGGAGCGCCGCCGCCGGGTCACACCGATCGAGATCAAGGTGTGCGACCCGGACATCCCCGGCGAAGTCCAGCCGCCGTTCAAGCGCATGTGGATCCGCCCGGCCGGGGACCTGCCCAACGACCCGCTGATCCACGCCGCCGTGCTGGTGTACGCGAGCGACCGCACGCTGCTGAGCACGGCCGCGCGCCCGCATGGCCTGGCCTGGGGCAAACGCATGTCGGCCAGCCTGGACCACGCGGTCTGGTTTCATAGCCCGCCGCGGTTCGAGGACTGGGTGCTGTACTTCGCCGAAAGCCCGGTGGCCCGGGCGGCGCGCGGCCTGATCCACGGTTCGATGTGGGACCGCGAGGGCGTGCGCATTGCCTCCGTCACGCAGGAGGGGCTGATCCGGCGCCCGCGGGCGTAGCGCTTACAGGGCCAGCGCGGCCGGCCCTTCGAGCAAGGCCTGGATCTCCTTGATGAAGCGCGCCCCCTCGGCGCCATCGCTCACGCGGTGGTCAGCGCTCAGGGCGACCTTCATGACCTGCCGGACGGCAACCTGGCCATCGCGCACCACCGCCTGCGGCATTACCGAGCCCACGCCGAGGATGGCTGCCTGCGGCGGGTTGATGATGCCAATCAGGGTCTCGACGCCGAACGCGCCGAGGTTCGTGATGGTGAAGGTGCCGTCGCTGTACTCGTCGGCTTTCAGACTGCCTGCTTTTGCCCGGTTGATGAGGTCTTTCGATTCCACGGCAATCCGCCCGAGCGATTTCGACTGGCAATCCAGCAGCGCCGGCGCGATCAGGCCATCATCGAGCGCGACGCCGATGCAGACGTTCACGCGGTCGTGGTGGACGAGCCCCTCTTCCGAGAACTCGGCGTTGAACTTTGGGTGGCGTTCGAGGGCGATGGCGCAGGCCTTGACCACCAGGTCGTTGATGCTTACTCGCTGCTCATCGGTTGCCGAGGCGTTGAACTGTTCGCGGAACGCCATCGCCGGCGTCATGTCGATGTCGAGCGTCAGGTAGTAGTGGGGCTGGGTCTGCTTGGAGAGAGTCATCCGCCGGGCGATGGCCTGACGCATCTTGCTGAGCCCTTCGGCGGCGGCGCTTTCAGTCCGTGGCGCCCGTGGCGGCTCCCGCCGGGGGGTGGGGGCGCTTGCGGGGCCGCCCGCGGCCACCGCCGCCTCAATGTCCCGGCGGAGGATGCGGCCGTCGGGGCCGCTGCCGCGCAGGGCCGAGGGGTCGATGCCAGCCTCGCCGGCCATCTTGCGCGCAACCGGAGAGATGCGGACCCGTTCCCCGGGCTCCCGTGTGGTCGTTGCCGTGGGCGCCGGTGCTGGCGCTGGCTCGACGGCCTTCTTCGCCTCCGGTTCGATGGCCCGCCTGGCGGGGGTCTCAGCGGGGGGCTTGCGTTCGACATCCGGGACCGCCTCGGATGCGTCGCCGAGGAGGGCGATGACGTCGCCCACGGGGACGATGTCGCCTTCACTGGCGACGCGCTTGATCAGTGTCCCGGAGTCGTAGGCCTCCAGCTCAATCGTGGCCTTGTCGGTCTCGATCTCGGCCAGGATATCGCCCCGTTCGACGGAGTCGCCGACGCCCTTGAGCCAGCGGAGGAGCGTGCCTTCGGTCATATCGGCGCCCATCTGGGGCATGGTGACTTCGATGGCCACGGGCGGACTCCTTAGAACATGCCGAGGACGGCTTCGACGACGTCCTCTTCCGATGGCAGGGCGGCGAACTCGAGGTTCCGATTGTACGGCAGGGGGACATCCTTGCAGGCGACGCGGGCAACGGGCGCATCGAGCCAGTCGAAGGCGCGCTCCATGACCTGGGAGGCGAGTTCGCCGCCGAAACCGCCGAAGCGCCAGGCGTCCTCGACGATGACGCAGCGGTTCGTCTTCTTCACCGAGGCGATGACCGTATCGATATCCAGCGGGCGGAGGGTGCGCAGGTCGATGACCTCGGCGCTGATCTCGTCCTGTTCTTCGAGCATGGCCGCGGCGCGGATGGCCTGGTGGACGCTGCCGCCGTAGCCAACGATGGTCACGTCCGTGCCTTCGCGGAGGATATTGGCGACGCCGAACTCGACGAGGAAGTCCGGGTCGTCGGGGACCTCTCCCTTGAGGGCGTAGTTTGCGGTGTGTTCGATGAAGATGACGGTGTTCTCATCACGGAAGGCGCGCTTGAGGAGCCCCTTGGCATCGGCCGCGTTGGAAGGGCAGACCACTTTGAGCCCGGGGAAGTGCGCGTAGAGGCCTTCGAGTGAGTGGCTGTGCGTGGCGGCAAGCTGGCTGCCGCCGCCGCTTGCCATGCGCACCACCATTGGGACGTTTATCTGTCCGTTGGACATGTGATAGAGCTTGGCGGCGCTGTTCACGATCTGGTCGAGGGCGAGGAAGCTGAAGTTAATGGTCATCAGCTCGACCATGGGATGGAGGCCGCCCATGGCGGCGCCAATGCCGGCGCCGATGATCCCGGATTCGGCAATGGGAGTATCGATGACGCGCTGGTCACCGAACTCTTCGAGGAGGCCCTTGGTGACGGCGTAGGAGCCGCCGTAGAGGCCGATGTCCTCGCCCATCAGGAAGATGCGGTCATCGCGGCGCATCTCTTCGCGGAGTGCCTCGCGCAGGGCATCGCGCATGCGCAGTTCAGCCATTGGAGGGCTCCTTGTAGAGGTAGTCATAGAGGGTGCTGATATCGGGCTGGGGGCTCTGTTCGGAGAATTCAACCGATTCATCGACCGTGTGTTCGGCGCGGCGGACGATCTCGGCGAAGCCGGACTCATCGAGCATGCCGGCCTCGAACATGTGCGCCTTGAGCCGCTCGATGGCGTCGCGCTGGCGGAAGTGCTCGATCTCGTCCTTGAGGCGGTAGAGTTCCGGGTCGGCCATGGAGTGCCCGCGGTAGCGGTAGGTCATGGCTTCGATGAAGTAAGGCCCCTTCCCCGAGCGCGCATGCTCGACGGCCTTGCGGGTGGCATCGTGGACGGCGAGGACGTCCATCCCATCTACCGAGACGGCCGGCATGTTGTAGGCGGCGGCGAGCTTCGGGATATCGGTTGAAAGCGAAGCGTGGAAGGGAACGCCCATCCCGTAGAGGTTGTTTTCGCAGAAGAAGATGGTGGGGGTGTTCCAGAGCACCGAGAGGTTGAGCGCTTCGTGGAACTCGCCTTCGCCCACGCTCCCATCGCCGAAGATGCAGAGCGTGACGAAGTTTTCGCGCTTGAGGTTCGAGGCCATGCCGAGGCCCACGGCGAGGGGGAGGTGACCGGCAACGATGGCGTACCCGCCAAGGAAGCCCTTTGCTGCATCGAACAGGTGCATGGAGCCGCCGCGCCCGGCGCTCAGCCCGGTCGCCTTGCCGTAGAGCTCGGCCATGATTCGGTTGGGATCGACGCCACGGGCGAGGGCGTGGCCGTGGTCGCGGTAGTGGGTGACGATCTTGTCGCGGTCGTCGAGGGCGGCGATCGAGCCCACGGCGCAGGCTTCCTGGCCGGTGTAGAGGTGCAGGAAGCCGCGGATCTTGCCCTTGGTGTAGAGCTCGCCGCACTTCTCCTCGAACCTGCGGATGAGGACCATCTGGTAGAGGAACTTCCCGAGCTGTTCGGCGCCGAGCGATGCGCCCGCTGTGCCGGAGGTTTCGGTACTCAAGATGCTGTCGCTCCTTCTGGCCGCGCGGTGCGCTTCCGGGCGATGTGGATGGCCTCGCCATCGACGGCGAGGGCCGCCTCCTTGATGGCTTCGGCGAGGGTGGGGTGGGCATGGACGGCGAAGCCGAGCTCGATCGTCGTGGCCTCGAGGAGGGCGACCATCGTGGCCTCGCCGAGGAGGTCGTTCACGTCGTAGCCGATCATGTGGATGCCCAGGACCTGGCCGGTCGCCTCGTCGGCGAGGACCTTGACGAAGCCCTCCGTGTGTCCTGACGCCACGGCGCGGCCGAGCGCAGTCATCGGGAAGCGGCCGGTTTTCACCGTATAGCCGGCTTCCCTGGCGGTGGCCTCGGTGTAGCCGATCGAGCCAACCTGGGGCTGGCAGAAGGTCGCGCGCGGCATCTGGACGTAATCGAGCACCGTGGTGGACTTGCCGGCGATGTGCTCGGCGGCGAGCACGCCTTGCTGCGAGGCGACGTGGGCCAGCATCAGCTTGCCGGTGACATCGCCAACGGCGTAGATGCCCGGCACGTTCGTCCGCATCTGGTCGTCGATGGTGATGAAGCCGCGCTGGGTTGTCACGCTGGCAGCCTCGAGGTTGAGCCCCGCGGTGTGGGGGATGAAGCCAACGGCGACGAGCACCGCATCGGCCTGGAGCGCTTCGTCGCCCTTTTCGGTGCGGACGGTGACGCTAGCGCGGTCGCCTTCGACCGCTACGTCTTCCACCCGGCCCTGGACCAGGCAGCGGATGCCGCGGGCTTCAAACGAGCGCCTGAGCTGGCGGCCGATGTCCGGGTCTTCGAGGGGGAGGAGGGTGTCCATCAGCTCGACGACGGTGACACGGGCGCCGTAGCTGGCCCAGACGTGGGCGAACTCGACGCCGATCGGGCCGCCGCCGATGATGACCGCCTCGCGTGGGGCATCCTCTCGGGCGAGCGCCTCGCGGCTGGTGAGCACGACCGAGCCATCGGCCTGGATGCCCGGGAGCATCCGCGTCGAGGCTCCGGTCGCGATGATGATGTTCTTCGCCTCGTAGCTGGTACCTCCGGAGGTGACGCCCCGGGTGCCGTTGAGGGCCGCCTCTCCGGTGATGACGGTCACGCCGTTGTCCTTCAGCAGGCCTTCGACGCCGCCGACGATGCGCTCGACGACGGCGCGGCTGCGCTCGACCGCTGCCCCGTAGTTGAAGGAAACGGCGTCGCTGCCTTCGAGCCCCCAGGCTTTGCCGTCGCGGACGTAGTTCACGATGTCGGCGTTCTTGAGGATGGCCTTGCTGGGGATGCAGCCCCAGTTGAGGCAGAGCCCGCCGACGCGTTCCTTTTCGAAGAGCGCGACGCTCAGGCCGAGCTGGGCGGCGCGGATGGCCGCGACATATCCGCCGGGGCCGCCCCCGATGATGGCGACGTCATACTCAGCCATAGCCTGCTCCTAGACTACCATAGCCTTGAATGGGGGCATCTTCAGCGATGCAGGTTCAAGGTGCAACTGAACTGTCGCCGAAACGGCAGGGCTTGTCTATGAGGGAACGCGGCCAGAGCGGAATGAATCCAGGTCCTGGGGCGGTAGGCCGGGGCGCCGGAGGATGAAAAGGGTATGGGTGCGCAAGAGCGGCACGGCGGCCAGCGGCCCGTAAAGCCATGGCGCCCAGGCGCCGGCCCGGCGAGCGATGGGGGGGGCGAGCGTGATGGTGTGGGCGCGCATTGGGCAGCGCGGGAACCAGCGCCGGATGTCGTCGCGCGTGATCGGGTGAACGTGCGGGTTGCCGGGGTTCCGGCGGCGCATGTCGTAGATCAGGATGAGGCCGCCCGGGCGCGTGACCCGGTAGAGCTCGCGGGAGATGCCGCGGGCCACATCCTCATCCGGGACGGAGCTGTAGAGCGTGAAGGCGAGCGAGAGATCGAACTGGCTGTCCGGCTCGGGGATCGCATCGGCGCTGCCGGCGTGGACGCGGACATCGGAGGCGTGCGCGCGGCAGTAGTCGACGGCGCTGCCATCAAGGTCGATGCCGGCCATGTTCTCGGGGCGCGCGCCCCACTGGACGAGGAGGCGCAGGTTGTAGCCGGTGGAGCACCCGGCCTCGAAGGCGCGCAGGCCATCCAGCGTACTCCAGCCGTGCTTGCGCAAGAGCCTCGCGATGAGCCGTTCGCGCTCCTGGACCATGAGCAGGTTGCCGGGCTGGAGGATCGTGTGGTCTGCCACCACGCGCCACTGTATCGGCGACCGGGGGTTTGTGAAAGGCGAACGGGTCCGGAAACGATGGCGGGACGGTATCATTCGGGCGAACGGAGGGACCATGACGATCGAGCAGGACTACGTCGAGCGGCACCCGGGCTCGGCCCGGCTGTACCGGCGCGCGGCTGATGTACTTCCCAGCGGGGTGACCCACGATAGCCGCTTCATGCGGCCGTTCCCGATCTATGCGGACCATGCCGCCGGGGCACGCAAGTGGGATGTCGACGGGCACGAGCACATCGACTTCGTCATGGGCCACGGCGCGCTGCTCCTTGGACACAACTACCCGGCCATCGCCGAGGCCGCGGCCGGGCAGCTTGCGCGGGGGACGCACTACGGCGCCAGCCACGAGCTCGAGATCGCCTGGGCGGAGGAAGTGGTGCGGCTGGTCCCTTCGGCCGAAGTCGTGCGCTTCACCAGCTCGGGCACGGAAGCGACCCTGATGGCGCTGCGCCTTGCCCGGAGCTATACCGGAAAGCCCGGTGTCATCAAGTTCGACCGGCACTTCCACGGCTGGCACGACTACGTGGTCGCCAGTTCGAAATACTCGGGCTCACTGCCTACGGGCGTGCCCCAGTCGACGCTCGACACGGTCTCGGTGCTGCCGCCTGACGTTGGCGCGGTGCGCCAGGCTTTCGCAGCGCGCGGCGATGTGGGGGCGGTGATCGTCGAATCGGCGGGGGCATCGAGCGGCCAGTTACCGGTCCCGCGCGGATTCCTCCAGGAGTTGCAGGCGTTCTGCCGGGCGGAGGGCGCGATCCTGATCATGGACGAGGTGGTGACCGGGTTCCGCTGGGCGCCCGGCGGCGTCCAGGAGGTTGAGGGACTGCAGCCCGACCTGACGACGCTGGCGAAGATTCTCGCGGGTGGGTTCCCCGGTGGCGCGGTGGCGGGCCGGCGGGAGGTGATGGAGCGGCTCCAGTTCCCGGAGCCGGGGGCGAAGGCGCCGAAGGTCGGCCACCCCGGGACGTTCAATGCCAACCCGCTCTCTTCGGCCGCCGGGCTGGCGTGCCTGCGCGAGATCGGGGGCGGGGAGCACCAGCGCCACGCCGCGGACCTCGCCGCCCAGCTCCGCGCGGGGATGAACGCGGTGCTCTGCGAACTGGGCATTCCCGGCTACGTGTACGGCCAGTCATCCGAATTCCGGATCATCCTGGCCGGGACGGCGGTGCCGGAAGCGCAAGACTACGACCCTCGCGACCTGCCGTTCGCGTTCCTTGCCGAGGGCATGCCCGAGCAGCGTACGCGGCTCCTCCAGCTGGCGATGATCAACCGGGGAGCCCACCTCTTCGGCGCCGGTGGCATGACCAGCTCGGTCCACACCAGCGATGACATCGCCCGGACGGTCGATGCGTGGCGCGGGGCCATGCTCGACCTCCGGGCGGAAGGCGCGCTCGACGGCTAAGTCATCGGCTTCACGGACATCAAGAAGAGGATGACCAGGAGCGCCGAGGCATCGAGGTGGGCGACGTTGAAGTAGCGCATCATGCGGCCCACGGTGGCGCCGTCGGGGGTGGCGGGACCGGCATCGAGCTGGCGGACGATGCGCTTGCTTTCGGGGCCGAGGAAGAGCATCCCGAGGAAGAAGGCTACGACATAAATGGCAAGCGCGACGACGATCCATGGGTTGTCGCTGTAGCCCCAGTTGCCTTCGTGGGTGAGCCAGAAGCCGAACACGAGCGTGAGCAGCGAAACGGGCATGAAGTACCGCTCGCCAAACCACGCGAGGTTGCGGAAGAGCGCCGCCATCTGCGAGGGGTCGCCCCCGGCCCGCGCGCGCAGCGCCATGATGTTGAGCATGACGCTCCCGCCGACCCAGAGGACGGCGAAGCTCACATGGAGCCAGACAAGGGTTTCGTAGGTGTTCAGGGTGTTCTCCTCCTTGGCGCGCACGTTGGCGGCGGGCCGTGGACCACTGTGCGGGGGGCAGGGGAGACGTTCCGTGATGGGTTTCACGGATTCACTCCGACGGAGGATCGTCTCCGCCGAAGGGAGGATCACCACCTCCTTACCTGGTTCGGGTACGATGGACGGGTGATCCAGACCATCGTGTTCTTCCTGGTGCTGGGTTTCCCGTTGATCGTCTACCTGATCAACGCGGCTCTCGCGCAGCGCGAATCACGGGGCATCGCCGCCGGGATCCCGAAACCGAAGGAAGCGAAGCCAGCCCAGCGCCGGGGCAGGCCGGCGAAAGTCCGCCCGCTGCGCGTGCAATCGTGCGGGCGGCACGGGACGCACCTGGTCCTTTCGCTCCTCGGTTCGGCCGAAAGTTGCCGGTACTGCACGTACCTCCAGCAGCCCGGCGCCACACCCGCCCCGGATGACGACGACGAGCGCGAGGCTGCGATCCGCGCCGCCGAGGAGATCATCGATCGGGCGAACCAGTAGCGGACAGGCCCCGCGCGTATACTCTCTCCACCACCACTCCGGAGTAGACCGTGAAGCACACCCGCCTGGGCCGCACCGGCCTGCAGGTTTCGCGCCTGTGCCTCGGCACCATGACATTCGGTTACCAGTGCGACGAAAAGACCTCCGCCGCCATCATGGACCGTGCCTTCGACGGCGGAATCACCTTCTTCGACACCGCCGACGTGTACCCGCTCGGCGCGCCGGCCGGCACACAGGGGCGCACCGAGGAGATCGTCGGCAAGTGGCTGGAGGGGCGCCGCGACCGTGTCATCCTCGCGACCAAGTGTTTTGGGCGCGTGGGCCCAAACCGCTGGGACCAGGGGAACTCCCGCAAGCACATCCTCGATGCGGTCGATGCCTCGCTGCGCCGGCTCGGGACCGACTACATCGACCTCTACCAGCTCCACGGGCCGGACCCGGAAACACCCATCGACGAGACGTTGAAGGCGCTCGACGACCTGGTGCGCTGGGGCAAGGTGCGCTACGTGGGCTGCTCGAACTTCCTCGCCTACCAGGTGGCCCGGTCGCTTGGTCGGAGCGAGGCGCTTGGCACGGTCCGCTTCGATTCGGTACAGCCGCGTTACAACCTGCTGTTCCGCGAGTTCGAGCGCGAGCTCCTGCCGCTCTGCGAGGAGGAAGGGATCGGCGTCATCCCCTACAACCCGATTGCCGGGGGGCTGCTGAGTGGCAAGCACAACCCGCAGGCCGGGCCTGAGGAGGGCTCGCGGTTCACCCTCGGGA
>CAZRUZ010000097.1:0-3856 GCA_964603275.1 uncultured Anaerolineaceae bacterium
CCGATCTCGGGGTGTTCGTCGGCGTCGGCGTGTTGACCGGGGTGTTCGTCGGCGTCGGCGTGTTGACCGGCGTGTTCGTCGGGGTTGGCGTGTTGACCGGTGTGTTCGTCGGGGTCGGCGTGTTGACCGGCGTATTCGTCGGGGTCGGCGTGTTGACCGGGGTGTTGGTGGGAGTAGGGGTATTTTCCGGCGTGTTGGTCGGGGTCGCCGTGTTCGTGGGCGTGGCGCACGTCAATTTGTAGGTCTTCCAGCCGGAATCGACGTCCTTCCAGTTGTCCCCCAGCTGTGCCTTGTACCAGTAGACCCGGACCTTGACCTCGGAGGCTGGCGCGACCGGTTGCGTGAAGGTGTAACTACTGCCCGCGAACTTCTGGTCGTACGTCGAAATGGGGCCGCCATCGACCTGAATCTGGACGTGGGTCTCGTTGAAGCCGCCGTTGTAGCTACCAGAGCTGGCGAACGCGGTGAATTCCACCTTCACCTCGGTGCAGCTGGCCGAGACCTTCAGGCTGTGGGCGAAGGCCGGAAGCACGAGCGCGACGGCCGCGAGGCTGGCTCCGATGATCGCCAACAGGCTCGAAACGAGGAGGCTCATCTTGCGCCGTCTGGATTTCCCGGCGAGTGCGAGGGTCATGCGTCTTCCGTCCTTCTGGTGCGCGGCCTTCCGGGGCCGGCCATGTGGATGAGCCACGCGGAGAGCCCGCGGGCGCATCGCCGCAGCGCAGGTCAGCGAGCCACGCGCGGAATTGCCCGCGGCCGCGGCCGGAGTTACCGGCCATCGCCATTACCTGGGTGGATGTTCCCCGCAGCGGCCCGCGCTCTTGATCGCCGTCTACGGGACGTCCACCGCCGAGCCCCAAAAGGGGCCAGCGGGTGACTGTTGGGAGAAGCATAGGGGAACGAAGCGGCGAATACAGTTGGAACCGCGTAAGAATCGCCGGCGGAAGTCGCGGGGCCGCGGGAGTGTCGAGCGGCGAAGCGCGCCCCGGGAGGCCAGGAATCGCGGGGCTCCGTCGCCGCTCGCCCCGGCACGATGAGCGAGCCCCGGCCGTGAGGGAGGACAAGCAGGCGGGCGATACCAGAGAGAAGCCCCGGGCCATTGCGGCGGGGCTTCTCTCTGTGCGGGTTCGCCGGGGAGATCGGCAACTCCTGGACTAGGTTCGGTGGCGCCTGAATGTGGCGGCGATGGTCATCGTTCCTCCAGCGATGGCAAGCGCGGCAACGACGAGGATCAGGTCAATCCGTGTGCCGCTGGCCTCGGCTCCAGCACCGGTACGTGGCGCGATAGGCGTCGGTGCGGGAGTCCTGGCACCTGCGACCACCGGGGCCTGGGTTGGCTCGACCAGTGTCGGCCCGGCGGTAGCCACCACAGTCGGCGTGGGCGGCGCCACGGTCGGCGGCACCGGGGTAGCCGTCGGCGGCTCCGGCGTCGGCGACGGGAGTTCGGGGAAGTCCAGGGACAGCGGGGGCGTTGGAGTGTTCGTCGGGGTTGGCGTCGGCGTTGGGCTGCTACCCGTGGTTGAGGAAGACCGGTTGTAGAAGTCCACGACACAGTCGGGCAGCATTTCGACGGTTTCGTCGCTGGCCAGGGTCTCGGTGCGGGTCAGATCGCCTTCGGGGGCCCCGCAGGAGCCTTCACCAATCGTCACCTCGATGCTGGTGCTGTTCGTTGGGTCGAAGCCGGTGGCCATGACCTGCGGGTAGCCAGGTGTGCCGTTCCAGCCAGGCGGGAAGTCGATCTCTTCGATCGTGATGACCGCACCGTCGGCCACGTCGTAGGTTTGGCAGCTTTCGTTGCCGGGCGCGAGGTTGCCGGTTACCCACGTCGAATCGCCAACCTCGATGGTGAAGACGCCGCCCATCGCAGAGTCGGACTCGACGTGCTTGCAGACCATGAGCACACGGGCGGGCACGTCGGGTACGAACGTGTTCAGCACACAGACAACCTGGGTGTCACCGTTAACGGTGACCTGTGCACCCTCGGTGCTGTCCGAGTATCCCGCCGGATCGCCCGAGCAGTCGGCGGGGTCCGTCACCGCCTTATAGCCAACCCGTTGGATCTTGCCGCCAGTCACGGTCTTCGGCATGCCGGTCTCTTTGACGGTGTACGCTCCATTCTTGACGTCGACTGGCAGGGTGGAGTTATTGACGTATGCCGACCATGTGCCGTTACTCTCCGGGCCGCTGTACGTCCCGCCGAAGGGGGTGGTGGCCAGGTCACCGGTTATGGTGGGGCCGACCTTCTTGATGATCAGCTTGCCAGTGAGGCTGAGCGCCCGGCTATTGGTCTTGTTGTAGAAGATGCCGTTCAGGTCCCCTGTCCCATAGGTAATCTGCTTGCCCTGACCCGTGCCCGGCGGGGATGCCTGTGGGTAGTCCTGGGCATCGCCATTCCATGCCGCTGGGCGTGCATCGAGCTCCAGCACCATTACCTCGACACCGGCAGGCACCTCCTCGGTGCTGCAATCGGCGGTGCCGACATTGCCGTTGTTGTCGTCCGGGTTCGGTTCGTAGGCCTCACGCTGCTCCTCGCGGACGAGGCCCTCTGCGGTGCGGATCTCGAACTTGAAGACCCCTCCATCCACCACCCCATCGCCGTTTCCGGCCACACTCTTGCAGAGGTTGATGGTGCGCGAGCCATCGGCGCTCGCCCGGGTAGCCCAGTAACCATGCTCGCCCGCGAGAGTGGCGACCATGGCAACAAGTACACCGAGGATCAGGAGCCCACCCCGGCGCGCTCTCGATATCCCGCTAACGGTGCACATGCTCTTCAACCCTCCCTGGACTGGCTGTCCGTGATGGTGCGCTGCGGATGGGCTGGGGGCGTACCCACGACCCGCCTGGCGGCGCTGGTTCCCCGGTCATAACCGGACGGTTCGCGGTGATGCGCCGGCGATGCCAGCAGGCTTGATTCAGCCTTCGAGGTCCATTCCCTCCCTGGCCGTACCAGCAATCGCCGCCACACGCGTGCGAGATATCCACCCACCCGGCAAGGGGCTATCGGGTGGACGACACGGAAGCATAGGGTGGATTTTTACATTTGGAAAGTAGGAATTGTGTATGAAGGGCAAGAACGGAGCCCATCTCGCCCGCTATATAGAGCGCCGCACATCACCGGCGGGGCGCAGGAGGACGAGTGGGGCCGTGCATCGCATTCCTCTCGCATGCCGCGTCCCGCATGCGTGCCTGCGAATTGGCGCCAAATGGCGATCCCCCTCCCTCACGGTCGGGGCTCGCGAGGTGGCGCCGGGGCCAGCGGGGGCGGAGCCCCGCGACTCCGCGTTCGACATTTCACCGCCCCTCCCGGGGCCAGCGGGGGCGGAGCCCCGCGACTCCTTTCCTCTCGCACAACGAAGAAGCCCCGGAGGAATCCGGGGCTTCTTCGTTTGCGGCACTGTCCCGCCGGTTAGCGGCGGGTCTTGCGGCCGAGGGCCACGAGGGTCGTCCCGCCGGTCAGGGCGGCCATCCCCGCGAGGATGAGGAGGATGTTGAGGCCGCCGCTGGCGCCCAGCGTGCCGTCACCCGTGCTCGGAGCGATCGGGGTCGGGCCGGGGGTGCGCTCACCGGCGGTCTTCTCCTCCGGCTTCGGCGGCGCCGGCGTCTCGATCTTCGTCGTGGGCTGCGTGACCGTGGTGGTCGGGGTTTCCGGCGTCGGGGTCGTCGTCGGGGTTTCCGGCGTCGGCGTGATGGTCGGCGTCTCATCCGTGTTCGGGATGTTGACGAAGGTCAGGACCGCCGTCGAACCGGGGGTCGTCGGGTTCGCGTTCTGCGAGACCGTCACCGGCGTGTAGCCGGCCTGGAGCGTCTCGGTCACGACGTACGTGCAGCCGACTGCCGCGGGCAGGTTGCTGAACGT
>CAZRUZ010000097.1:3956-9781 GCA_964603275.1 uncultured Anaerolineaceae bacterium
AGGGCCTCGGTGACGGTGTAGCTATCGCCGGTGTTGAGGCCGGAGAAGCTGACGACACCGCTGCCGTTGGTCGGGAACGTCCCGTTCACTTCGGGTCCGCTGACGGTCATGTTCCAGGCGGCGATGGGGCCCTCGCCGGCGTCGTTGGCATCGCCATCGCCGTTCAGGTCGAGGTACTTCTCGATGCGCAGGTCGCCGGTGGGGGACACCCGCTCCTCGCTCTTGTTGTAGAAGGTGACGGTGCAGGTCAGGTCGATCTCGGTGGTGTTGAACTCCTGCCGCAGGTTCTCCTGCCCGGCTTCCTCGCAGCCCTCGCCAGTGAAGATGTTCACGCTGACGGTGCTGCCCAGCCTGTGCTCGCCGCCCATCACGTCGTACTTCGGGTATTTGGGGGCATCGCTGATCGAGCCCGGGTATTCCATGAAGTCGGCCTCATCAACCTCGCCGTTCAGGTCGAGCGTCTTGCACTCCGGGTCTTCGCCTTCGGCAACGGTGATGGAGGTCGAAGCGGTCTGGGCGGTCTGGCTATCGTCGAGGCTATCGACGTAATCGACCTTGAAGTTGAAGGTCGTATCGCCCGTGGTAACGCCGTCGCCGTTGTCTTCGAACACCTTGCAGATGCGGACCCGGGTGACGATCGTCTGGCCGCAGTTGATGGTGACGGTGTCATCGTCGCTGACCTGGGGTTCGGTCCCCATCTTCGCGTAGGCGGTGTTGGTGATGGGCTCGTCACAATACAGCGGGTTGTCCCAGGCGGTCACCGGGACGGTGATGGTGTAGTCACCGACCGGCGCGCCCTTTGCCAGCGTGCAATTGATGACGTTCCCAACGCTCGCCGAGCAATTGAGGTAGGCGCTCGTTTCGACCGGTGCCCCGGCCTGGAAATCACCCGGGATGCCGTCGGTGATGGAGGTGTCCTCATCGGTTGCGGCGCCAGAGACGGTCACCTTGATGATCCAGTTGAACTGCTCGCCCGGCAGGACGACGTTATCGCCGGTGTCGTTCGACTTGTCGATGTCGATTTCGGGGTCAGGGGTAGGGGTGTTGGTGGGCGTTGCCGTGGGCGTTGCCGTGGGCGTCGCTGTGGGGTCGGTGTTCCAGCAGAACTCGACGTGGCTCAGGCCGGCCGGGCCACCACTGGGATTGTTCGGCGTCACCAGGTTGGTGTCGCCCGTCGAGCCGCCGGGCGTGTAGTAGTACACGTTCGCGTTAGGCCCGCCCTTCACGATGACCGCAAGGATAGGGAAGGTTGACGACCAGCTCGAGAGGCCATTCTCGGCCCCGTTTTCCGTCACCGTGATGCTGCCCCCGTTCGGCAGCGGGAACGTGCCGCTTGGATTGCCTTCGCCGCCGTTCGGCCCCGAGGGGTTAGGCTTGAAGCCATGGGCAAAGCCGAGGCTTTCTTTGGGCCCAGCACAGGTGGGGTTCCCGTCGACAAGCGTCGGCGTCACGCTCGACGCACCCGCGGGCGTGAGGATGGCCACAGCCGCGCTCAACGCGCCAAACAGCCCAACCAGCGCAAGGGCGACGAGCATCCACTGCCGCCGCCGCGACTTTCCATACAACGCAAGAGTCATGTGAGTTCCGTCCTTTGAACGTGGGCCAGCCTAACCCGCAGCCGGCAATGGATGAGTTGGCGCGATTCCTCCCCGCGCACATCTCTGGTGGTCACAAGTTCCGCAGCATGTCCTCCCTGGTGGGCTGGCCCGCTCGAACGGGCCGGGTCTCTAAATCGCCACCCGGCATCGACCGGGCGGCCACTGAGACACTCTCTCGGTTGTAACTACGTGGAAATCCCGTTTCTGTTACGGGGAAACCCGGAGATTTCTGTTAGAAGCGCGTGTGAAACCGCCGGGGATAGGGGGGTAGGCGGTAGGCCATGGGCGCGAGGGATTGGAATCGCGGGGCGCGGCGGGAATTTCGAACGGCGGAGTGGCGGGGCTCCGCGCTTCGACATTCCCCCGCGGCGCTCCCACAATCGGACGATGGGCATCAGCCACCGCGACCTCGCCGCGGCCTTCCAGGGCGCCGGACACCAGCTCTGGCTCGTCGGCGGAGCCCTGCGCGACCGGCTGCTCGGGATCGAGTGCCACGACCTCGACTACGCCACCGATGCGGACCCGGACGCCGTCGAGGCGCTCGTCCGCGGGCTCGGCGCGACGGTGACGACGGTGGGCAAGCGCTTCGGCACCATCGGCGTGCGGATCGAGGGGTTCTGGAGCGAAGTCACCACCTTCCGGGGCGATTCGTACAGCGGCGGCACGCGCTGGCCGGATGTGACGTTCGGCGCCTCCATCGAAGACGACCTGGCGCGCCGCGATTTCACCATCAACGCGTTCGCCGAAGATACGGCCAACGGGCGCTTCATCGACCTCTATGGCGGGCGCGATGACCTCGCGGCGCGGCGCATCCGGGCGGTGGGCGAACCGGCCGAGCGCTTCAGGGAAGACCCCCTGCGCATTCTCCGGGGGTTGCGTTTCGCCAGCCAGCTCGGCTTCGAAATCGAAGCGGATACGCTCACGGGCATGGCCGCCACCGCGCACCTCATCCCCACGCTTTCGCAGGAGCGCGTGACGGCCGAGCTCGACCGGCTGCTGCTCGGGGCCGAACCGGCGCGGGGCCTCGAAGCCCTGCGCGAAAGCGGCGCGCTCGCCTTCGCCCTGCCCGAACTGGCGCCGATGGTCGGCTGCGAACAGAACCGCTACCACCTGCTTGATGTCTGGGGGCACAGCGTGGCCACCGTCGAAGCCATCGCCACCACGCCCGAATCGGCCCGGCTGCGCCGCTGGACGGCGCTCCTCCACGACCTGGGGAAGCCGGCCGTCCGCCACATGAAGGTGAACGGCGAGTGGGGCTTCTACCGGCACGAAACCGCCGGGGCCGAACTCGCCGCCGGACTCCTCGGGCGGCTCAAACTCGGGCGCGCCGAGTCACTCGCGATCGTGCTCCTCATCCGGCGGCACATGGACCGGCCCGACCCGGCCGACCGGCGGTCGGTGCGGCGTTTTATGGCGAAGGCGCCGGAGCACTGGCGCGACCTGATCGCCCTGAAGCGGGCCGACAACGCCAGCCATACCTACGACGACACGGAGTACCACGACCGGCTCGAGGCTGCCTGCCTCCGCGCCGAGGCGGAAGAGGCGGCCGCACTCCGCGCCGAAAGCCCGCTCAGCGGCGATGACCTGGTGCGCCTGTTCGACCGCGAACCGGGGCCGTGGATCCGGGTGATCAAGGACCGCCTCAGCGCGCTCGTCCTCGATGGCGACCTCGAACCCGGTGACCGCGACGGGGCCGAGCGGATCGCGCGGCGGATGATGAACCGCGGGAAGGTCTGAAGGGCGGCGCTCAGTAGCGCCAGCGCGGGCGGATCGGCTTTTCGCCCGGGTGCAGCCCGCGATGGCCGCCATCGAGCGCGGACAGCACACCCCGCAGCGGCCCGAGGGAGCGCGGCTTCCAGCGCCCGCCCAGGGCGGTAAACACCTGCTGCCACTCAAACGTGGGCACCGTTTCGGCCCAGGCCAAGAACTCGGTGAGCTCATCGCGGGTGGCCGCGACCAGCTCCGGAGAGCAGCCTTCCTTGAAAGCGCGCGCGGCAGCCTTGTGCGTGACGTACTCCGTGCGGAAGTCATCGTTGAGGTACTGGTCGAGGAAGGCCGCGAGCCGCGGATAGGAAGCCATCGGGCGATATTCTGCAACATCATGGCCGAAACGAATAGGGCGGTTACTCGACGAAAACGGCCGAAACGTCCGCTTCGGCGCCCGGACCGCCATTTTCGGACCTGAAACGCATAGATCTGTCCGTGCGATATTTCACAATCTCGTCATCTGTGGTACTCTGCCCCGGGTTTGCCCCACCAACCCTTCGGAATTGCCCCGGCACTCACTCCCAATGGGGCCGGGTTACGCGCAGGAGGCCCAATAGCCGCGTGAACATCATCGTCTGTGTCAAGCAAATCCCCGACCCGGAGACCCCGGCCTCGTCGTTCAAGGTCGACGAAGCCGCGAAGAAGGTCATCCCAGCCCAGGGTATCGCGCCCGTCGTGAACCCGTACGACCCGCAGGCCACCGAGGCCGCCCTCCGGCTCAACGAAGCCGATGGCGGCGGCAAGGTGACCGTGATCAGCCTCGGCCCCGATACCGCGCGCGATGCCATCAAGCACGCGCTCGCCATGGGCGCCGATGAAGGCGTGCTCCTGACCGATGCAGCCTTCGACGGCATCGATAACTTCCAGACGGCGCGGGCCCTGGCCGCCGCCATCCAGAAGCTCGGTGGCGCCGACCTGGTCCTCATGGGCCGCGCCGCGGCCGACTGGGACATGGGCGTGGTGCCGTCGGGCGTCGCCCAGATCCTCGGTATCCCGTGTGTCACCGTCGCCAAGGCCATCGAGAAGAACGGCTCCTCGCTGAAGGTGGAGCGCGTGCTCGATGATGGCTTCCAGACCGTTGAGGTCAGCACCCCGGCCGTCGTCTCGATTTCGAACGAGTTCGGCGAGCCGCGCTACCCGCAGCTCCGCCAGATCATGCTCGCCGCCAAGAAGACCGTGCAGGTCTGGGGCGCGGGCGATATCGGCGTCGCCGACCAGATGGGCGGCGGTAACCGCGCCCTGACCCTCGATGCGCTCTACGTCCCGAAGGTCGAGAGCAACGTCGAGATCATCGAAGGCGATACGCCCGAAGAGAAGGCCCGCAACCTCGCCCAGAAGCTGCGCGCCGCGAAGCTGGTATAGGAGGCCGGGAGTACCAAATGGCTGGAATTCTCGTCATCGCAGAAGCTCAGGGGGGCGCCCTCGCCCCGATTTCCGCCGAACTCCTCGGCGCAGCCCGCAAGCTCGCCGCTGAAGGCGCCGGCAACGTTACCGCCCTCGTGGCCGGTGGCGAAGCCCTCGCGAAGGATCTCATCGCTCTCGGCGCCGATGCCGCCATCGCCGCGACCAACCCGGCCCTCGCTGATGGTACGGTCGATGCCTACCTGCCGGCCGTTGATGCCGCCATCGCCCAGAGCGGCGCCGAGATTGTCCTTCTCGGCCAGACCAGCCTCGGCCGTGACCTCGGCCCGGCCCTCGCCTTCAAGCACAACACGGCCGTCGCCATGGACTGCGTGGAAGTGAAGGCTGAAGGCGGCAAGCTCAAGGCGACCCGCTCGGCCTACGGCGGCAACGCCCGCGCCGAAGTCGGCTTCAAGAACTCGCCCGCCATCGCCACCATCAAGGCGAAGTCGTTCGATGGCCTCGCGCCGGATGGCGGCCGCAGCGGCAGCGTCACCACCATCGACGCCGCCGGCGCCCCCCGCGTGAAGGTCCTCGCGACCTCCAAGGCTGAAAGCACCGGCGTCCGCATCGAGGATGCCCCGGTGGTGGTGGCCGGCGGCCGCGGCCTCGGCGACCAGGGTGGCTTCACCATGCTCGAAGAGCTCGCCAACCTGCTCAAGGGCGCGACCGGCGCGAGCCGCGCCGCCTGCGACCTTGGCTGGTACCCGCCGAGCCAGCAGGTCGGCCTCACCGGCAAGACCGTCTCGCCGAACCTCTACATCGCCGTCGCCATCAGCGGCGCCAGCCAGCACATGGCCGGCATGGCCGGCTCCAAGAGCATCGTCGCCATCAACAAGGACGCCGATGCGAACATGGTGAAGGTGGCGAAGTTCGCCATCATCGAGGACTACAAGAAGGTCGTCCCGGCCCTGATCGAGGAGATCAAGAAGCTCGGCTAACCTTTCCGGAGTTCCTGGAAACCACGCGAGGCGGGGGATGCATCCCCCGCCTCGTTGTTTTCTCCCGGCCGACGCCCGGCTCGTTGCAGAATGTTAACGCCCCGGCAGGGCTCAGCGC
>CAZRUZ010000098.1:0-9761 GCA_964603275.1 uncultured Anaerolineaceae bacterium
CGAAGCCGTGCTCGCCGCCGCCCGCGAAACCGGAGCCATCGTCACCGCCGAGGAACACCAGACGCACGGCGGCCTCGGCACCCAGGTTGCGCGCGTCCTCGCCGACTCGCTGCCCACGCCCATCGCGTTTGTCGGTGTCGACCGCTACGGCACGAGCGGCAAGTGGGACGAACTCCTCGGCTACTTCGACCTCACACCCCAGCGTCTCGCCCAGGCAGCCCGCGACGTCATCGCCCGCAAACGGTAGCCTCCGCCGCCCTCTTCGCGCTCAGTTCCCGTACTTCGATCAGGTCAAGGGATCGGAAGGCCGTGGTTGACTCTGCAACGGCCGGGTGCGTAACTGGATGGAGTAAGTGTCGCTGAATCCACCCGGACGGTGGTGGAGCGGGGGAACCCATTCATGGCGAATTCGCGCGACGGCGCGAAGGGGCAACTCCAGTCCCAGCCGGTAGCTAACCCCGCAGGCGTTGGAGCAACTCAACCTGAGAGCACCGTTGCGCACCCCGGGCGCCGGGCGTGTGTTTCGGTCTCCCGTTCGGCGCCGCACAACCGGAGTTCATCTGCTCCGGCCGCACGCGCCAGAGGAGGAACTCCCTTGACCTATCCACTCGACGCTGTGCGTCTCATCCACCTCGAACGGCTCGCCGCCTTCGATACCCACGAAGCCCGCTTCCGGCGCGAATGGGCGAAGCAGTCCGAGATCGACCGCCTCAAGGCGCGCCTCACCCGCGTCCGCGAAGCCCTCAAGGTCGCCACCGCCCAGTAGCGGCCCACCCGGTGTGACCCGCGGAGTCCCCCCGTGCCAGCGGCGTGGGGGGACTCTGTGTTTGCCGTCCGGCGACGGTTCCTTCTTTGGACTTCCCCCGGCCTCACGGAAGAAGCTTGAACGATTCCACATGGCGCGGCTGGACCGCGCGGAAGTGCCGCGGAACCAGCCCCCTGTCACCCCGCCGCACTTGATCGGCCGCGATGTCTCATCGGTCCACCAGATTGCCCACGTCCCGGCCTGGGGCGCGATCCCACATACCGAAAGGCGAGGCCACGCAGATGCGTGAACCTCGCCCCAGGGCAACGACGGCCAGAACGTTGCGAAGGTGGACCGCCGCGGCCTTCTTCGAGCCGGGCGGCTACGGCGCTTCCTTCACGGTTTCTGTGTGCGTGTCGGCGTGCTCCGCGCCGTAGAGCCACTTGCCTGTGCGTGCGTCCACGAAGTCGAGATGGAACCACCTGTCCGCGACCACTCGTGTCTTCGCCGTGGAGTCGTCCCACGGGATTGGCTGGTGGATATAGGGGCCGCTATCGGGGCGCGAAGCGATGACCCAACAAAGGCAAGTGATGCCATTGTCGCCGAAGGTGTCGGTTGCCATGAGGAGCTTCGCTTCGATCACCGTCCCCCCGCCAGACCTATCGAGAGCCAATCGTTCTGCATCGGGACGGCTCACGGTCGCTGTGGGCGCGTCTGCGGGCGAGGGCTCCCGCAACTCGATTCCTCCACGCCGCAGATCGTCGGCGCTTACAGATTCCAACAGGGAAGGCTCGGGCCCGGCAGCGATGGCACGCGCAGTGATTGCCACCGCGCCGATTGCGACGAGCAGGGCGAGAAAGAACCAGCGGCCGCGGGTGAGTTCGTGAGGCATCTCAGCAGGCTCCGTCCCAGATATAGTGGGTGGTTCCATAGTACGGACCGTCATACTGCAACCAACTCGCCCCGCCAGTCGCGAAGGCGGAACCACCGAAGTTCTGCCAGGATCCCGACACGTACTTGTGGGCGTCGAAGAAACCCAATGCATCGCTCGTCGTGCCTGGCATCTGGTTCGCCCGGTTCTGCGTCTCGCCCATGATGCTGGCTTGATTAGGCGTGAACCCCGCAGTGACCTGGTAGCCTGACCACGGATGATTCGCCCCCGCTACCTGGAAGGTGAACTTGCCGGGAACGCTGTTGTAAAGCACGGTGTAGTAGGGATAGCTACCAACCGACTGAGGGTCGTCTGATGTGCGGGTCGTCAAGCCAGACGTGGGATCGTGCACTTGAAGCATCGTGTTCCGATTCCCGTTGGCGTGCTGAATCCAGCCGACCTGTGCGTAGTACTGTGGCGTTGAGGCATTGGAAATCATGACCCACGCTGTCGTACCGACGCCTGTGGATGCGACGACGTTCTGGTTCTCGATCTGGGCGTAGACCCCTCCGACCGTCGATCCGGCGTTCTGAATCCCCCAGCCGTCGAACCAGTAACCCGGGGAACTGCTTCGTCCCGTGCAGACCGCAAAAGCTGACTGCGGCGCAGCGATACCGGTCAGCCCGATTGCGAGCGAAAGCGCCAGGGCCACTCTGGCGCTGCCCGAGATGTGGCTCATTTGCGAGCCCTCCAAACAGAGATAGCGGCACGGGAGGGCTCCGCTCGGCGCCTTCGCTCGCCGCGTTTTCTCTTCCGAACCCGCTTCGGGCGGGAGGCTAACAGGGATGCTGTAATCTGGCAATCACTAAAACGTTAAGGTGTCGGAAATGTTCAGTGGTCTGCCACCGCTCATCGACCCGGACAACCAACCGGCACAAACGCCCGCGGGGCGCCGCTGGGGTGGACCATGACCACGGGTCTTCGAGCCACCCGGCGACGGTTCCTCCTTTGGACTTCCCCCTGCCTTACGGAAGGAGCGTGAATGATTTCCACATGGCGCCGCCGGACCGCGCGGAAGTGCCGCCGATCCAGCGTGACCACGAACGGGGTGCCCGGCTCTTCCGCCAGGGCCGCCCCCGAGGCATCGGCCGCGCCAGGTTGGAAATCGCCGTAAGCCCGTACCAGTTCGGCCATTCGCCCGAGTGCAGCTTCCGACGGCTGGACGAGTTCCAGTGAACAGCATGCCTTGAGGAACAGCGCCTCCGCTTCGGGACCGACGTTGTGGGCCGCAATCGTCACCCGCGGTCCCCCTCGATGGTGCCGGCCAAGGACTTCTCCAGCTCTTCCTCCAGGTCCGCCGCGCTGAACGGCCGGTCCTTACTGACGATTCCGATCATCGCCTCGAACGGCGAAACCGCCCGCTCCGCCTCCAATTGTTTCTCGATGAGCAGGCGGATCGTGGCACTCACCGATTGTCCGCGCCGTCGTGCCGCGTGTTCGACGGCCGCCACCGATTCTTCCCGTAGCCTGGTCGTTGTGCGCTTCACACGCGCACACTGGCATACTCGCTTACCGGCCGGTGGCCGCCGCTCCCCATCCCTGCCACAATCGTCTGACCCTTCCCCTTGGAGCGTGATCGATGACCCGCGAACAGCGCATGTTCGGCCTCTGGTCCAGCCCCGTCACTCCCGCCATGCTCGCCGCCGGGCTCCGCCTCAGCGAGCCCTGCTGGGATACCGATGGCCAGACCCTCGCCTGGGTCGAGGGCCGCTCCGACCGGGGCGTCATCGTTACGAGCGCGACAGGCGATCCCGCCACCCGCGACCTGACCTCCGATATCTCCGTCCGCGCCTTCGTCGGCTACGGCGGCGGCGATTTCACGCTCTCCCACGGCGCCGCATTCTTCGTTGGACAGGCCGACCAGCGCCTCTACCGCCAGGAGCTCGCGGGCGGCGCGGCCCGGCCGATCACCCCCGCCTTCGGCGCCGCCGCAAGCCCCGCCGTCTCCCCCGATGGCCGCTGGGTCGCCTACGTCCACACCTACGAAGACACGGATGCCATCGCGATCGTCGATGCGCAGGGCGCCCACTGGCCCCGCCGCCTCGCTCAGGGCCGGGACTTCTACATGCAGCCGGCCTGGCGCCCGGATGGTTCGATGTTGGGCTGGATCGAGTGGGACCACCCCCGCATGCCCTGGGACGGCACCGGGCTCACGGTCGCCCGGCTCACCTTCCCCGATGGCGACCTCCCCCGTGCTGATTCCACCCGCACCATCGCCGGCGATGAGCGGACCGCCATCTTCCAGTGCGTCTTCTCCAACGATGGCCGATCGGTCCTCTACGTCTCGGATGAGACTGGCTGGGGTCACATCTACCGCCAGGAACTCGAAACCGGCGAGACCGTCCAGCTCACCTCCGGCGACGCTGAGTTCGGCTGGCCAGCCTGGGCGCAGGGGATCCGTACCTTCACCGAGACCGCCTCTGGCGCCATCGTCGCGATCCGCCAGCGCGAAGGCTTCCACACCCTCGTCGCCGTCTCGCGTGAAGGCGCCGTGCGTGACCTTTCCGGCCTCCACCAGGGGTTCACGAGCTTCACCGCTCCGGCTGCCGCCCCCGGCCGCGATGAGGTCGCCGTCGTGGCCACCGGAGGCAAACAACCGCCGCGTATCCTCAGCCTCGACCTCTCCACGCCGCCCACCGCCGCGGTCACGCTCCGCCGCAGCGATAGCGAGTCCGTCTCGCACGGCGCACTCTCTGCCCCCGAACCGGTCGCCTGGACCTCGTTCGACGGCGCCGAAGCGTACGGGCTCTACTACCCGCCGGCCAGCGAGCGCTTCGAAGGCACGGGCGCGCCCCCGCTGATCGTCCTCGTCCACGGCGGCCCCACGAGCCAGGTCGTCGCCGGCTGGTCGCCCCAGGCCCAGTACTTCGCCAGCAGGGGCTATGCCGTCCTCCAGCCCAACTACCGCGGCAGCACCGGCTATGGCCGCGAGTACATGCTCAAGCTCCGCGAAAGCTGGGGCGTCTACGATGTCCAGGATTCGAAGTCCGGCGCCGAAGCCCTCGCCCGCCGCGGCCTCGCCGACCCCTCGCGCCTGGTCATCATGGGGGGCAGCGCTGGCGGCTTTACCGTCCTCCAGTCCCTCGTTGAGCTCCCCGGCTTCTACAAAGCGGCAATCTGCATGTTCGGCGTCGCCAACCAGTTCACCCTCGCCGCCGATACCCACAAGTTCGAAGCCCGCTACCTCGATTCCATGCTCGGCCCACTCCCCGAGGCCGCCGCCGTTTACCGCGAGCGTTCGCCCATCTTCCACGCCGCGCGCATCACCGACCCGATCGCCGTCTTCCAGGGCGCCATCGACCGCGTCGTCCCCCGCGAACAGAGCGACACCATCGTCGCCTCGCTCCGGGCCCGAGGAGTCCCGCACGAATACCACGTCTACGAAGGCGAAGGCCACGGCTGGCGCAAGAGCGAGACCATCGACGCCTTCTACAAGGCAGTCGAGGCATTCCTCCGCACCCACGTGCTCTTCGCCTGACCAACCCTCGTTCCGGGCTTGGGCGGGGCGGGTCATCCCACCCCTAACCTCTATCCTCTACCCCCTACCCCCTATACAGCCGCTCCCACAGTTCCCGCTCTTCCTTCCGCGGGTCCGAAACCAGCGCGCTCTCGTTGTTTATCAGCATGGTTTCGCGCCCCGCCGCCGTGAACGGCTTCCATTCCGGCAGGTCGCCCGTGTTCGGGTTTCCGGTCCGCGCGAAAGCGGCCCACGTCGCACTCACTTTCGCCGCCAGCGCAAACGCTTCGGGCATCGACCGTGTGAACGACGACCACATCCCCAGCGCCACGTTGTCGAAAACGAACGGGATCTCCAGCGCGTGCGGCGTCTTCAACGTCCCCCAGCGCGCTGGCGATTCCCACTCGAACGTGTAGAGGTACGCCGGCGCGGCCCCAAGTGCCGACTTCCGCTCTGCGAGCCGGATCGAGTCCACCGGGTACCGCAGGAACCCCGTGTGGATCGCGATGTACAGGTCGGAGGGCGAAGCCCCCGGGTAGAGCCGCCGCATCTCGCCAATCGTCTCCTCCGCCCGCTCGCCGAGCAGCCGCCCCACGCGCTTCTGCAGCCCTGCCTCGTCCAGGTCGAACGCCCCCTTGTCTCCGGCGAGGAAGAGCGTCGCCTCCGTCCGGTTGAACCCCACCATCACGGGAACATCGGCCGAAATGGCCGGGGCGCCGGGACTGAACGGGTGCCCCGGGATCACCGTCCCATCGGCCACCGGCCGGAAGCCCCCGCGCGCGTTCGAGGACGGGATCTTCGCCGTCGCACTCGCAAGGCCCGTCATGATCGTCGCCAGCGGCAGCTCCTGCAGCGCGTGGAGGTTGCCCGTTCTGATGCCCAGCTCGCCGATGACCGCCTCCGCCAGCTCTGTCGCATACTCGCGCTCGTTCACCTTCAGTTCGGGCCCACTCTGGATGATCGCCCGGTGGAACAGTCCCCGCGCGGAGGGCATGGCGAGCAGCACCGCCGTCTTCCGCCCTCCGCCCGATTCGCCGAAGACGGTCACGTTCCCCGGGTCGCCGCCGAACCCCGCGATGTTGTCGCGCACCCACTCCAGGGCCGCCACGATGTCGAGCATCCCCACGTTGCCTGATTCGGCAAACGCAGGCCCGCCCAGGTCACCCAGGTGCAGGAAGCCAAGCCCGTTCAGCCGGTGGTTGATCGTCACCACCACCACGTCGCCTCGCCGCGCCAGGTTCGTGCCGTCGTAGGCCGCGCCGCCCGACCCGGTGATGAACCCCCCGCCGTGGCACCAGAACATCACAGGCCGATTCGCGCCGTCGTCCACCCCCGGCGTAAAGACGTTCAGGACCAGGCAATCCTCCCCCTCCCGCCCGCGCGCGTCGTCGATCGGGTTGGCCGCCGCGCCGCCATCGCGCGAGAGCTGCGGCGCGATCGGCCCGTACTCCCGCGCCTCCAGTACCCCGTCCCACGTCTCGGGTTTGCGCGGTGGCATGAAGCGGTTTGCCCCGCCGGTCGGCGCCCCGTACGGGATGCCTTTGAACGTGTGGATGCCGTCCCTGGTCTCGCCACGGATGGCGCCGGCCGTGGTCCTGGCCGTAACGGTTGGAGTCGCTGTCGAAGTCATGCATGCTGTCCTGTGGTTCGTTGTGGCGAGGATGCTAGCAGCGAAGTCGCCGAGCTTCACCCCGCGCTCAGACCGCTACCGTTTTGCACCGATGCCGCCGCGCGCCGAAAATCCCCCCATGCAGATGCAGGACTGCCTTTTCTGTCGGATGAACCGGGGCGAGGTCCCCGTCGAGAAGATCGCCCAGAACGAGCACGCGTTCGCCATCCGCGATATCAACCCCCGCGCGCCGACCCACGTCCTCGTCATCCCGAAAACCCACGTCGATAACGCCCGTGAAATCGAATGGAACCACGCCGACATGCTCGCCGGCCTCTTCACGCTGGCGAAGGACGTCGCCCGCGTCGAAGGCGTCTGGGAATCTGGCTACCGCATGGCGTTCAACGTCGGTGACGCCGCCGGCATGACCATCCACCACCTCCACCTCCACCTCCTCGGCGGGCGCATGCTCGGCCCCGAAGGCTAGCTGTGGACCTGGCCGCCCAGATCGCCGCCGTCCGGGCCGAACTGCACACCCGCCCCGAGGGCCTCATCCGCCATGTCCAGCGCGTCCTGGTCGAGGCGCTTGACCTCGCCGGCCGCTGGGACCTGGACCCGCAGCGTGTCGAACTGGCCGCCTGGGGCCATGATCTCTTCCGCTCCTTTCCCCCGGCCGAGCAGCTCCGCCTCGCGATCGAGGCTGGCCTCCCCCTCGCTGATGCCGACCGCGCCGACCCCGTCCTCCTCCACGGCCCCATCGCCGCCGCCGTCCTGCGCGAACGGTTCGGTGTGCTCGATGGGGAGGCGCTCGCCGCCGTCCGCGACCACACCCTCGGCGCCCGCGAAATGCCCATGGTCGCGAAGGTCATCCTGCTGGCCGACAAGTTCGAATCGCGCAAGCGCAAGCGCACGCCCGTCATGCAAGAGATCCGCCGGCTCGCCCGGCGTGACCTCGACCTCGCGCTCCTCTGCTGGGCGGATTGGAAATGGGTCGATGAGCGCGCAAATGGCTGGTCAACCCACCCGGACCACTGGGGCGCGCGGGTCTCCTGGGTGGGCGAGCACCATCGCGAGATCGCGCTGCCCGGCCGTGGCCCGGACTTCGACCTCGCTGGCGCCTGAGCCGAAGGCAGCCCCTACGGGAGCTTCAGCACCTGTCCGATCTGCAGTGTCGCGCAGTCCGCTTCGGTCATGTTGTTCGCCTTCAGCAGCGCGTCCAGCGTGATCCCGTTGGCCTCCGCGATGGTGCTGCAAAAGTCGCCTGACTTCACCGTATAGGTCTTGTTCCCCGTCGAAGGGGTACCGGTGCCTGGCGTGCGGGTGCCGGTGGCGGTCGTGGCGGGTGTACCCGTGGTCGCCGTCCCCGGCGTCTGCCCGGTGCCCGGGGTCTGCGTCGTTGGTGTGGTCGGCGTCTGCCCGTTCCCCCCGGCTTGCGCGGTCTGCGTCCTGTTCAGCGCATCCTTGGTCGCGACCGCGTCAGCTGGCGCCTGGGACCCGCCGCCGCTATCGCCAACCAGCTGGTTGATGGCGATCGCCAGCCCGACGACCACCAGCGCCAGCGCGAAAAGCCCGATGGTTGCCACGGGCATGCTCACGCCGCCTGAACGCGGCCGCGGGCCAAGCGGTTCATTGCTCCCGGCGCGCCGTGCTGGCTTCGTCCCACCCGCCGACGCCGACGGGCGCCCGCCACCGCCGAAGGCGCGCTGGCTCCCGCCCTTCGGCCCGCGGACCGTGGCTGCCGGGGCAGGCGGCGCGCCCGCGGCCCCTTGCGGCTGCGTCCTGCGCGTTGCGCCGGGCACGCCTTCGCCCAGGTACACCGGGCAGGTCACATGGTTCGCCCCCAGGCAGAACGTCTCCTGGTGGGGCGTGGCAATCCGGGTTGGGTTGTCGAGGCAGTAACACCGATGCGCCTCGGTCGCATACGTCGCGTGCGAATCGGCATCGTCCGCCAGCCCGAGATGCGGGCAAACTGTCGGGAATTCTTCCTGCGTCACACGCACTCCTGTCCCAGGAGAATCTCCACCACCGCCCGTAATGGTAACAGGGGATGCGAAACAGGGAACCATGGGCTCAGACACGGGGAAAAGGGGGTGGGGGCGCCCACTTGCATGGACGCCCCCGTGCGACGGGGAGGACAATGTCGCCTGGCGTCCTTTGGTCAGGAGGCCGCCTACACCAAGTAACGGACGCCCCTGCCCCCTGTCGCAGGGATACCCCGTGGACGGTTCGGTAGCGGATTGGGAAAAGGGCCATGAGCGGGCGGACCCTCCGTCATGAGCCAGCCCCCCGGCGCCCCCGGGGAGCGATCGCCCGGCGTGTCATAACCGCGCCCCGGCATCCCGTCCCTGAGTTGACACCACCCCCCGCTGTGCTACTCTTCTCTTTCGGCGCTTATTGACTGGCGAACTGTTTGAGTTTGCTCAGGTCGCGAAGCTGAGTGCTTGAAGACGGCCTCGAGGTCGAAAAATGCTCGGGGCGCTGTTCACGAACAGGCTTTTCGGCCTGTTTTCGTGCCCAGAATCCGAAGGCCACCGGCCCGGCACCCGCGCTCCCCTGTGGGGCGCACGAAATCCGCTGAGTACAGCAGGGGAAGCAGTAATGCCGACCATCAACCAGCTCGTCCGCAAAGGACGCTCTCCGAAGACCAAGAAGTCGGGTGCTCCGGCCCTGCTCTTCAGCTTCAACTCGCACACCGGCCGCCTCAACAAGGCGACCGCCAAGGGCAACCCCCAGAAGCGTGGCGTGTGCACCCAGGTGCGCACCCAGACGCCGAAGAAGCCCAACTCGGCCCTCCGCAAGGTGGCCCGCGTCCGCCTCGTCAACGGCATCGAAGTCACCGCCTACATCCCCGGTGAAGGCCACAGCCTCCAGGAGCACTCCGTCGTCCTCGTCCGCGGGGGCCGCGTCAAGGACCTCCCCGGCGTCCGCTACCACATCGTCCGCGGCGCCCTCGATGCAACCGGTGTCAACAACCGCAAGCAGGGGCGCAGCAAGTACGGCACTCGCAAGAATGCCCAGC
>CAZRUZ010000099.1:0-9651 GCA_964603275.1 uncultured Anaerolineaceae bacterium
ACCTGGTCCTGTGACGTCGACGCGGGGTCGTTCCTGTCCCTCCGCCTCGGCCGTTCTCGTTCGGCGCTACCCTCGCGCTGCCTCGGGGGCGGACTCTCGAACTGGTTGGCGTCAGCCACCCTGACCGATGGGACCGCGCTCGCGGTCTCTGGAGCCACACCCGCCGAGCCATCGGAAGCCGCGGTCCCGCCCGATCCCGTCGCCTGCCCGCTACCCGCCGTCCGGCTCAGTCCCCATGCGCCGACGCTCTCGGGCGGCCATGCTTTCTGGGACCTCCTCATCGACCAGCCCGAAGCTGAGGGGCTCGCACGCGAGGTGCGCCTCACTCTCTCCGCTGCGCTCGAACTCGCGCAGATCCCCGCAGGTGTCGCGTGCACCGTGGCGGGCACGGTCGTTACCTGCTCCGTACCCGCATCGGGTGATGCGGCCATCGTGCTCCGACGCGCGGTCACTGAGTCGGCCCTCGTCTCCGGGACCCTCTGCAACGGCGGGGCGATCGCGGCCTCCATCCAGTCGGCCGAGCTCGCCGATGGCCGTCCTGTGGCGGTCGATGGCGGTGGCTCGCTAGCGCCGATCTCCTACGCCGTCCGCGATATCTCGTCCTGCCAGCCGCCCGAGGTAGCCGTTACCTTCGCCCCGGGAGCGTCAGGGGTGGTCCAGCATCCGTCCGATGTGGCCTGGCTGGTGACCATCACCAACCCGCCCGGCGGTCTCGCCGGTGCAGTGGTCCACATCCGTGACCCGCACGCTGCGGTCCGCGGCGGCCCAACGTTCTCCGGGGCAACTGCCGCCTGTTCAGGCAACATCCTCGATGACAACGGAGCGCGCTGTGAGCTGCAGCCCGGCGCCACCGTCACATGGATGGTCGCCCCGGAATCACCTCTCGCCCCCGGCTGTGGCGCTCAGCCCCTTGATCACGCGGTGGCCTACCGCCTGGACGGTTCAGCGCCTTGGGTCGAACTCTCTGGCCCCGGGATGGTCCTCGCCGGCGACCAGTCGCTCTGTCCGCGGACCGTGACGCTCGCCTACCATTACTTCCCGCCGGCTCTCCCGGCTGAACCGCCTGCCATCGAACTGTCCGGCACCGCTCCCCCGCCACCCTGCCTTGCCAACCTGCTGCCCGCCCAAGGGATGATGGTCTGGGAGTGTACCGTCCCCGCTTCCTGGGCCGGCGCGATCGAGACCACGCCACCGCCGGGCTGGATCGAGGGCGACTGTCCGGCCGGGCTCACCATCCCGGCAGCTGATGCAAGGGTCTGCGCTTACCGGCAGGCCCGCGTCGCCGCTGTGGCAACGCTGGTCACCCACGGGCTCCCGGGTGATCCGTTCGCTGGCCCAACCCCTTCACTCGATGCCGTGGCCCTGCCTGGGGGGACACCCTCCGCTGACGGCCTCTCCTGGACATGGCCGCCTGTGGCGATCGACCCGCTCGCCGGGCACGCGATCATCTGGCAGTTCGATGAGCGCCTGTGGCGGGTCATTGCCGGGCCGGCTGCCTCGGGCTCCGGCTGCGAATTGTCGCCCGGAGATGCCGCTGGCGAATGGCAGCTGAACGCGCCTCCCGGAGGCGATTGCCTCATCGCGATCACCCTCGAACGCCTCGTGGCCACCATCGTTGTGAATCAGCGCGCCATTGGTGTCCCCGCACCACCCCTCACCCCTGATGTAGACGTGGATGGCAAGCCGCTTCCCATTGTTTGGACCGGTGATGGCCCGGGGAACACCCGGTGGGAGGCGGTGGTCCCGGTCCTCCCGGGCGGCTCGGTGGTCGAGATCTCGGCGGTGCTGCCCACCGGCTGGGCAAACGCGTCGGCGGCTCCCGGCGCCTGCGATGGCGCTCCGAGCACGGCGCCGGCACTCGATCCCGGGCCTGCGGCTGTGCTCGTGGCGACCCAGCCCGGCGATGCAGTCCACCTCTGCCTTGTGAACGTGGCCGTCGGTGCCCTGCAGGTGAACGTCACCGGGTACGGGCTCGCGCCCTCGCCGCGTATGTGGCGGCTCATCTCGACCGTCCCCGGCCTGCCGGACCTGGTCATCGAAGCCGTTGAAGAGCCTGGCGCCTCCAGGCACGCCGGCTCGTCTCCCCTCATCTCCCCCGTTCCCGTGGGTGACTACGTGATTCAGCTGGAGGGCGGCCAGCCAGCATGCCTTCCCGGGGCCATGGCCGGGGACTACGAGACATCCGCCGCGGTCGGGGCGGGTGCTCCGGGTGTGGTCGGCGGCACCCCCCTCCCCTTCACCGTCAGCCAGGCCGAGACGATCTCGATCGCGTTCACCGAAACGCCTTGCGCGACGGTGCTCCCGCCGGGAGGCATAGAACTCCGTGTCATCCACGATGTCGATGGCGACGGCGTCCTCGACCCCGCCGAGGCGCCCATCCCGGACTGGCCGCTGCACGTCACCGGACCCGGAGCGGCCAGCACCGTTTCAACCGGTACTGCCGGTGTTCTCCGGTTTCCTGTCCCGGCCGGCGGTGCCTACGCTGTGAGCCCCGAACTCCCGCACGGCTGGCGCTCAACCGGCCCGGCGGTCGAGGAGGTCACGGTGGGCCTTGGCCAGGAGGTCCAGCTCGTCTTCCTGGTCCAGCCCGTCGTCTCAATCCACGTTTCCGTGTCCGAGGTGACCGTGGACCATACGGCCGGCCGCCCCGGTGCGTCCTGGCGGGTCACGCTCGATGGTTGCGGCCTCCGCCAGTTCCTCGAGACCGGCCCGACCGGCGAAGTGCGCTTCGACGACCTCCCGCCCGCGCCGGCCTGTGCCTATTCTCTCACCGTTGATCAGCGCGACGGCTGGGTCCTTCCCCTCGCTTCGGCCATAGCCGCTCCCCGGGCTCCGGGCGAGGTAGCCGCGTTCGCGTTCGTGGCGTTTTCGTCGGCCCCGGCCACCGTTGTCGAAGTCCCCGCGCTTGTCTCACCGGTCCCGGAGGAAACGACGGCGCCTGCGGCTACGCTTCTCCCCGGTGCGGCGCTCCTCGATTGGTCCGGCGGGCGGGTCGCTGTCGAACTCGCCTTCGCCGGCGCCGGTGACGTCGCCGCGGTCTACCACTGGGACCCGCAATCCGGTGGCTGGCTGCGGTATCTTCCCGGGCTTCCGCCCGCCCTCAGCGACCTCCACACGCTTGAACCGGGAGGGGTTTACTGGGTCGTGGTCGCCCCCGCCAAGCGCACCTGACCCGGGAGCCTCCCCCCCGATGAGTACCGGCTGAGCCCGCGCGTTAGCCGGGGTTGGCGCAACCCTTCCCGGCTGCCGCGTACACTGATTTGGTGACGACCAAGCCGCCGCCGGAGCGGGCTGCCGATATCAAGCGATACCGTGGGAACCTCCGCGATGAGGTCGATGGAGCTGCCCTCTACCGGCTCCTCGCGAAAGCCGAGAAGAACCCGCATCTCAGGACTGTCTACGAGCGTCTTGCCCTCAGCGAAGAACGGCACCTTGCCCTCTGGGAAACCAAGCTCCGCGAGGCCGGCGCCGAAGTCCCTGTGTTCAGGCCCTCTTTCCGCATCAAGCTCATTGGCTGGCTCGCCCGCCGCCTGGGCACCACGGCCGTCAGCCCTATCGTCGCCCGGATGGAGATCGCCGCCACCGGCATGTATGACAATCAGCCCGAAGCCGTCGAGGCCAATCTCCCCGCTGATGAGCGCTCGCACGCCCGCCTGTTCAGCGAAATCAGCGGCGCCGGCCCTTCCTCCGTCGATATCGCCCGCATCGAGGGCCGCCACCGTGGCGCGAATGGCAACGCCCTCCGTGCGGCCGTCCTCGGCGCCAACGATGGCCTCGTCTCCAACCTGAGCCTCGTCATGGGCGTTGCCGGCGCCGACCCCGGGCGCGATTTCGTCGTCCTCTCTGGCATTGCCGGCCTCCTCGCGGGTTCGCTCAGCATGGCCCTCGGCGAGTGGATCAGTGTCCGCAGCTCCAGCGAGGCGCTGGATCGCCAGCTCGCCATCGAAAAAGAAGAACTTGCCGCCATGCCGGAGGAGGAAGAGGCCGAACTCACGCTCATCTACCAGGCAAAAGGGCTCAGTGAGGCCGATGCCCGCGCCACCGCCCGCCGCATCATCGCCGACCCCGAAATCGCGCTCGCCACACTCGCTCGCGAGGAACTGGGCATGGGCGGAGAAGAAGACGGCAGCGCATGGGTGGCCGCCATCACCTCGTTCCTGACCTTCAGCATCGGCGCCGTCCTGCCCGTCCTCCCGTGGTTGGTCTTCTCCGGGACGGCTGGCATCGCCGCCAGTGCCGTGGCAAGCGGCGTCGGGCTCTTCCTGACTGGCGCGATCATCACGCTCTACACCGGCAGGAGCGTCCTCTTCTCTGGCGCGCGGATGCTCGGCTTCGGCCTCGCGGCCGCGGCGATCACCTTCGCCATCGGCAGGCTCATCGGCGTGAATACCGCCGGCTGATTCAGATTGAGATTTCGAGCGTCAGCCTGCGGTCGGTGGTCTTGATCGAGACCAGGCGGTATTCCGAGTCCCCCGCCATGCTCTGGAGTCGCGCTTCAATCGGCGCCTGGATCAGCCCCGCCGCTCCCCCGGCCGCGACCAGCACCTCCAGGCCGTTCTCGATAACCTCCACCTGCAGCCGTCCATCGAGGATGTTCGGGTCGAGCGAAAGGCGCAGGGGTCTCCCGGGTGTTCCTCCGCCCGGCACGATGGAGACTTCGATGACACCCGATGTCTTCACGCTGACGTCCACGAAGGCGGCGCCGGCAAGCTCCGGCGACTGCTCCATCTCCCCGGCGATCAGGACTGCCAGCATGCGTTCATCAAGCACCAGGACCGCATTGCCAACGCCGGCCCCGTTTGTCTCATCCGCCTCGAAGGTCGGGTCGATCGTGAAGAACAGCACGGTGGCCAGCACACCGCACATCCCGCCGAGCACCAGCAACATCAGCGTCCGTGTGGGACTCCCTGCCATGTCCCCTCCGACAATCTGAAAATCCCGCCAGTTGCACTTGCGCGTAGCGGCAGCCACCGGCAATACTAAGGTCTCTGGTGGCTAGAGCGAGGTGGTCCCACCCGTTCCCATCCCGAACACGGAAGTGAAACGCCTCAGCGCTGACGATACTGCCCGGGCAACCAGGTGGGAAAATAGGCCGCCGCCGGTACTAAAGAACAACCGCCCATCAGGCGGTTTTTTCTTTTTCGGCCACGGGTAACTCCCACGCCCCCGGCCGCGTTCTTATCTCCCAGAGACGATCGCATCACCCGCGTTCACGGCCGCTTCCGCGAGCCGCCTCCTTGCTTTCTCCAAGGATCCCGCGCTGCTACAATCGACTCTGAGACCCCTCAATTCACCCTGGCCACATCCCAACTCGGGATCTTCTGGCCCCAGACGGAGCCGCACTTGTCACCAGATACCGCCCAAACGACCCCCGCCGAAACCACACCCGCCGAAATCGAGATGGACATGGGGGCACTCCTCGAACTTGAGGATGCCCAGCCAGGACACCTCCGCCGTGGCGAGATCGTCGAGGGGATGGTCATGGGCGCTTCTCCCGATGGCCTCATCGTCGATGTCGGGACCAAGACCGAGGCCGTCATCCCTCAGAACGAAATGCTCTCCCTCGGCGTCGAAGGAGCAACCAAGCTCAAGGCCGGCGATACCGTCAAGGTCATGGTCCTTCAGCCGTCCAGCTCGGAAGGCCACGCCATCGTCTCCCTCGACCGTGCCCGTGGCGAAGAGGGCTGGGACACCCTGGCAGTCCGCCACGAATCCGGCGAGATCTTCGACGCCCAGGTCACCGGCCACAACCGCGGTGGCGTCCTCGTCAACGTCGATGGCGTCAACGCCTTCGTCCCCCTCTCCCAGATCGATAGCGTCCGCCGCGATGACCCTGACGCTGCGAATCAGCTCGCCAACCTCGTTGGCAAGCCCATTCGCCTCAAGGTGATCGAGCTCAACCGCAAGCGGAATCGCGTCATCCTCTCCGAGCGCGCCGCCATGTCCGAAGTGCGCAAGGAGCAGAAGGAAAAGGTCCTCGACGAGCTTCAGGAAGGCCAGATCCGCATCGGCCGCGTTTCCTCCATCACCGACTTCGGTGTCTTCGTCGATCTCGGCGGCGCCGATGGACTCGCTCACATGACCGAGCTCACCTGGGAACGCGGCAAGAAGGCCCGCGACCTGTTCAATGTCGGTGACGAAGTCCAGGCGTACATCCTCAAGATCGACCGCGAGACCAGGAAGATCTCCCTCTCGCTCAAGCGCGCCCAGCCCGAGAAGTGGGACACCACCGTCGACCGGTTTGTCATCGGCCAGATCCTCATCGGCCGCATCACCAAGCTCATGCCGTTTGGTGCGTTCGTCCGCCTCGATGGCCCGGTCGAAGGCCTCATCCACATCTCGGAGCTGTCCAACCGCCGCATTCAGCATCCCAAGGATGTGGTGAAGGAAGGCGACGTTGTCCCGGTGAAGCTGGTCCGCATCGAAAAGGACCGCCACCGTCTCGGCCTCAGCCTCCGCCAGGCGCGCAACGATGCCGAAGCCATGGGCTTCCAGTTCGATGCCGCCGGGATCGTCATCGATTACCCGGATGATGTCCGCGAACAGTTCAGCCTCCCGGCCCGCGACAAGTCGGCCGCCCCTCCGCGCCGCGAACCGCGCACCGCGCAGGAGGCTATCGAGCAGGCTGTAGCCCGCGACCCCGAGCCCATTTCCGCCTTTGCCCACGCCTTCCAGCAGGCGCTTGAGAATGCCGAAGGCGGCGCCATCGCCGAGTCCATCGCCCAGGCTGGCGCAGTCACCGAAAAAAGCGGGGTAAATACCGAGGCGACGGCCGCGGCCCCGGTAGTGGAAGATGGATCCGCGGAGGCCGAAACCCCCGTGGAGGAGACTCCGGCTGCACCCGCCGCTCGCAAGCGCAAGCAGGCGGCCGCCGCCGAGACGGAAGAACAGACTGCCGCGGAGGCGCCGGAAGAGAAGCCGGCTGCTGCTGAGGAGCAGGGAGAACAACCGGCCGCCGCCGAGGCGCCGGAAGCCGTATCTGCCGAATCGACCGAGGAGGCATCTGCTGACGGCTCGTAGTCGTACTTTGGGCGTACCCAGAGGGTTGGAGTTGCAACATGGCCGATAGGTTCGACAAGTTCACCGAGCGGGCGCGGCGCGTGTTGACGCTCGCACAGGAAGAAGCCCACCGCTTCAACCACAACTACATCGGCACCGAGCACATCCTCCTGGGTCTCGTCCGCGAAGGCGATGGCGTTGCCGCCAAGGTGCTCGCCAACCTTGGCGTCGAACTCAACAAGGTGCGCTCGGCCGTTGAATTCATCATCGGCCGCGGCGACCGCACCGTCCTCGGTGAAATCGGCCTCACCCCCCGGGCCAAGAAGGTCATCGAACTCGCCGTCGATGAGGCGCGCCGCCTCAACCACAGCTACATCGGCACCGAACACCTCCTCCTCGGCCTCGTCCGCGAAGGCGAGGGGATCGCTGCCGGCGTCCTCGAAAGCCTCGGCGTCAACCTTGAGCGTGTCCGCGCTGAGACCACCCGCATCCTTAGTCAGTCGGCCCCCCAGGCCGCGAGCACCGGTGCCGGCGCTCGCCAGGCCACCCGCACGCCCACGGTGGACCAGCTCGGCATCGACTTGACCGCGGCGGCCCGCAACAACCAGCTTGACCCCGTCATCGGCCGTTCCAATGAGCTCGAGCGTGTGGTCCAGATTCTTTCCCGCCGGACGAAGAATAACCCGGTCCTGATCGGCGAGCCCGGTGTTGGCAAGACTGCCATCGCCGAACTCCTCGCCCAGCGCATCATCTCCGGCGATGTACCGGAGACGCTCCAGGGCAAGCGCCTGCTTACCCTGGATATCGGCTCCCTCGTTGCCGGCACCAAGTACCGTGGCGAATTCGAGGAGCGGCTGAAGAAGGTCATCGAGGAAATCAAGGGCTCCGGCAACTGCATCCTCTTCATCGATGAGCTGCACATGCTCGTCGGCGCCGGCGCCGCCGAAGGCGCCGTCGATGCCGCAAACATCCTCAAGCCCTCCCTCGCCCGTGGTGAGCTGCAGTGCATCGGCGCGACGACCCTCGACGAATACCGCAAGCACATCGAGCGCGATGCCGCCCTCGAACGCCGCTTCCAGCCGGTGATGGTCGAGCAGCCCACCGTAGAGGAGACCATCGAGATCCTCAAGGGGATCCGCCCTCGCTACGAAGAGCACCACAAGCTCAAGATCAGCGATGCCGCCCTCAGCGGCGCGGCTGAGCTTTCGGCCCGGTACGTGAGCGACCGCTTCCTGCCCGATAAGGCCATCGACCTCATCGACGAGGCATCGAGCCGCGTCCGCATCCGCCGTGCCGCCACGCCGCCCTCGCTCAAGGAAGCGATGAAAGGCCTCGAAAGCCTCCGCCGCGAAAAGGAGCAGGCGATCGCCTCCCAGCAGTACGAGTACGCCGCCGAACTGCGCGACCGCGAGCTCAAGCTCCAGGGCAAGATCAAGGAGATGGGCGAGTGGGAAGAAGGCGAGGAAGGTATCGCCACTCCCGTCGTCACCGAAGAGGACGTCTCCGAGGTCGTCTCGATGTGGACCGGCATCCCCGTCGCCCGCATCGCCAGCGAAGAGAGTGCCCGCCTGCTCAAGATGGAAGAGCAGCTCCGCGGCCGCGTCATCGGCCAGGACGAAGCGATCGAGACGATCGCCCGCGCTGTCCGCCGCGCCCGTGCCGGCCTCAAGGACCCGCGCCGCCCGATCGGCGTCTTCCTCTTCTGCGGTCCAACCGGTGTCGGCAAGACCGAGCTCGCCCGCGCCCTCGCCGAGTTCATGTTCGATTCCCAGGACAACATGATTAAGCTCGACATGAGCGAGTTCAGTGAGAAGCACACCGTCTCCCGGCTCGTTGGGGCGCCTCCCGGCTACGTCGGCTACGACGATGGCGGCCAGCTCACCGATACGGTCCGGCGCAAGTCCTACTGCCTCATCCTCCTCGATGAAATCGAGAAGGCCCACCCGGAGGTCTTCAACCTCCTCCTCCAGATCTTCGACGAAGGCCGCCTGGCCGATGCGAAGGGCCGCAAGGTCGACTTCCGTAACACCATCATCATCATGACCTCCAACGTCGGGTCCGACCTCATCAAGAAGGACTCCGGCCTCGGCTTCTCCACCACCTCCGAAGAGGCCAAGACCTTTGAGGATCGCTACCAGCGCATGAAGGAGAAGGTCCTTTCCGAGTTGAAGAACGTCTTCAAACCGGAGTTCCTGAACCGTATCGATAGCACGGTCGTCTTCCGCTCCCTTTCCCGCGAAGACATCCGCCGCATCGTCGATAACGAGCTCCGCAAAGTGGAAAAGACGCTCTTCCAGAAGGGCATCCGCCTGGAGGTCTCTGACGCCGGCAAGGACTGGCTCGGTGAGAAGGGCTACGACCCGGTCTTCGGGGCCCGCCCGCTGCGCCGCGTCATCCAGGACAACATCGAGGACCGCCTCAGCGAGATGCTCCTCTCTGGCGATTTCGGCCCAGGCGACCTCGTCAGGGTCGATGCCGCCGACGGTGGCCTCACCATCGAACCGGTGCGCGAAGCCGCTCCCGTCGGCTAGCCGGCCATCAGGTCAATACAATCCACGGGGGCGCTGTTCCACAACGGCGCCCCCGCCATTTTCCCGCCGTTCACATTCGGTACTGGACAAAACGCTCACGAACAGCCATCCTCGTCTCGAC
>CAZRUZ010000100.1:0-6754 GCA_964603275.1 uncultured Anaerolineaceae bacterium
TCCGCCACGGTCGGCTTCTCCGCCCGCAGGAACGCCTCCGAGTTCCCCGCGCAATCCTGCGCCTCAAGCCAGATGACCGGGACCCGCGGGGCCGATTGCAGCCCGTTCGCCAGGGCGTGGGCGAACTGTGGCGGCATCGCCAGCACTCCTGCCAGCGTCGCGCAATAGCGCAGGAATCGCCGCCGCGGAATGCCGCGGGCCTGCAGTTGCGCGGCAAGGTCGATAGGCGTCTCTGTGCGGACCGCCATGTGTGTCCCCCTGGTCCGGCGATGGCGTTGGCCGCCGCCGGGCTCATGCTCGCGGCTGGCGCGTATCTTAGCCATGGCCGTCAGGGGAAGAAAGAGGAGGCAACCAGTCCCATGACTGGCTGCCTCCCTGGTTGAAAGCGCGCGCGGTGGTTGTCCCGGATGTCCCGGCCCCTCCGGCTAGACGGCCACGTCGCCCCGTTCGCCCGTCCTCACCCGGATCGCCGTCTCCACGGGGATGACGAAGATCTTGCCGTCTCCGATGTTCCCCGTCCGGGCGGCCTTGATGATGGCGTCGATGGCCTTCTCAACGCCCTGGTCCGGTACCACGACTTCCAGTTTCACCTTGGGCAACAGGTCCACCGTGATTGCCTCGCCGCCGCGGCCCTGATGGATCACGCCGCGCTGCGTGCCGCGTCCAGTCACCTGGATGAAGTTCATGCCGTGGAACCCCAGGTCGTCGAGCGCTTGTTTCACGTCGTTGACCTTCTCTGGACGGATGATCGCTTCGATCTTCTTCATGGAACACGTTCTCCCTGGAACTCTTGAAGGCGTGGGGGGCAGTGCCCGGAGGGGATGCCCCCCGGACACCGGTTTCCCGAATCGTGTAAGCCTAGCGGATTGCGTGCGCCGCCGGGGCCGGCATCAGGCCCGGGATGCCATCCGCGCTGACACTACTCGATACCGCCATTCCCGCCTCGTCGAGCGTATAGGCGCGCTCGCCGTGCTGTGTCGGGTCGAGACCCAGGTCTTCCTCGTCCTCGGAGACCCGAATCGGAGAGATGGCATTGATGGCCTTCAGCAGGACAAACGACATGACGAATGAGTACGCGCCGACGGCGCCGACCCCGATGAGCGCGTCCGTGAACCGGCCCCACTCGCCCTGGAACACACCATCCGCATACCCCAGACCGCTGACTGCCGAGTTGGCGAACAGGCCGGTGGCCAGTGCTCCCCACATCCCGCCGACACCGTGGACGCCCACGACGTCGAGCGAGTCATCGAAACCGACCCGGGCCCGCAACCGCACCGCGCCGTAGCACAGCACCCCGGCGATGCCGCCGATTGCCAGCGCCTCCATTGGCATCACGTAGCCGGAGGCCGGCGTCACCGCGACCAGCCCGGCGACCACACCGGAGACCGCGCCGACCACCGTCGGCTTGCCACCGATCTGCCACGATGCGAGCGTCCAGGTCAGCCCGGCGGTCGCCGCGGCTATGGCCGTGTTCGCCAGGGCATACACCGCCTGCGGAGTGGCGCCACCGGCGCTGCCCGCGTTGAACCCGAACCAGCCAACCCACAGGATGGCGCCGCCAAGCACAACCATGGTGATGTCGTGCGGCTCCATGGGGCTGGAGCCGTAGCCCTTCCGTTTCCCGAAGACGAGCACTGCCGCGATGGCGGCAAAACCAGCATTGACGTGGATGGCAAGGCCACCCGCGAAGTCCAGCGAGTTGAGGCCGATGTCCGGGGTGTCGGCGCTGGTGGCGAATGCGCTCAACCACCCGTCATATGCGAAGACCCAGTGGGCCACCGGCACGTACACCAGCAGAGCCCAGAGCGCCGTGAAGACCAGGAACGGCCCGAACCGCGCCCGCTCGGCGAAGGCCCCCGTGATCAGGGCCGGGGTAATGATGGCGAACATCATCTGGAACGACATAAACAGCAGGTGCGGGATGCCCAGGCCGTAGACCGCGCCGTTCGGGCCGCCCGGCTCCGCGCCGACGTCCTTTAGGCCGATCCAGTCGAGGTTGCCGATGAGCCCGAGGCCCTGGTCCGGGCCGAAGGCCAGTGAGTACCCGACGGTCACCCAGATGACCGCGACCACGCCCGTGGTGATGAACGACTGCATGATCGTCCCGAGGACGTTCTTGCTCCTTGTCAGTCCTCCGTAGAAAAACCCCAGCCCAGGTGTCATGAATAACACCAGTGCTGTTGCCGTCAGCATCCATGCGATGTTGCCGGAATCGAGTTCCATGTCTGCCCCCTGTCCTGTACAACCTGGTGTTCGATCGGCGGAGAGAAGCGCTGCGGATGACTACCCGCTTGGAAAGCCACAACCGGAGGACTCCCCGGAGTGCGGCCTGCCCGCTTTCCTCCACTCGAACACCAGCAACGTAGCCGCGGCAGATTACGGGCTGGTTTCGGCCGTGCGTCGAAATGATTACGAGTGTTTCGGGGCCCCCCGTCCGCGCTCCATGACTGCCCCACGCCTTCGCCTATGCGGTTAACCCCACGTCCAGCACACTGGATCCATGCCCACCCGCCGCGCCGACGTGCGTAACATCGCCATCATTGCCCATGTCGACCACGGGAAGACCACCCTCGTCGATGCCCTCCTCAAGCAGTCTCACGTGTTCCGCGAAAACGAAACCGTCGGCACGCTTATCCTCGATTCCAACCCGCTCGAGCGCGAAAAGGGCATCACCATCATGGCCAAGAACGCCGCCATCGAGTACCGCGGCGTCCGCATCAACATCATCGACACGCCTGGCCACGCGGACTTCGGCGGCGAAGTCGAGCGCGTGTTGAACATGGCCGATGGCTGCCTCCTCCTGATTGACTCCGTCGAAGGCCCCATGCCCCAGACCCGCTTCGTCCTTCGCAAGGCTCTCGAGATCGGCCTCCACCCGATCGTCGTCGTCAACAAGATCGACCGGCCCAACGCCCGCATCGACGAGGTCATCCACGAGACGAGCGACCTCTTCCTTGACCTGGCCACCCAGGACTACCAGCTCGAGTTCCAGACGCTGTACGCCAACGCCCGCGATGGCTACGCCGGCCACGAACCGGGAATCACCTCCGGTTCGATGCAGCCCCTGCTCGATGCCATCATCGAACACGTGCCCGGCCCCGAGACGAACGAGGAAGCGCCCTTTCGGATGCTCGTCACCACCCTCATGTACGACAACTACCGCGGCCGCATCGCCGTCGGCCGAATCCGCGACGGCGTCATCGGCGCCGGAGAGTCCGTTACCCGTTTCAACCACGAGGGACAGTCCTCGATCCACCGGGTCGCCCAGATCTTCGGCTTCCAGGGCCTCGGCCGCGTCGAGATCCAGGAAGCGCGCGCCGGTGACATCGTCGCTATCACCGGCGTCAGCGACATCCTTATCGGCGAGACCCTCGCCCATCCCTCTGTCACCGAGCCGCTCCCCGTCATCACCATTGAAGAGCCCGCGATGAAGATGACCTTCCGCGTCAACGACTCGCCCTTCGCCGGGCGCGAAGGCCAGTTCGTCACCAGCCGCCAGCTCCGTGAACGGCTCTTCCGCGAAGTCGAGACGAACGTGGCGCTCCGCGTCGAGGAAGGCGAAACGGCCGACCAGTTCGTGGTCAGCGGGCGCGGAGAGCTCCACCTCGCCATCCTCGTCGAGACCATGCGCCGCGAGGGCTACGAGTTCGCGGTCACCCGCCCGGAGGTCATCGTCCACCTTGGGGACCACGGCCGCGAAGAGCCGTTCGAACGCCTTTACATCGAGGCCCCCGAGTCCACCACGGGCTTCCTGATTGAGACCCTCTCCGGGCGGAAGGCCCAGATGGTTGGCATGCACTCGATGCACAACGGCATCGTCCGCCTCGATTTCGATGTCCCCACCCGCGGCCTCATCGGCTTCCGCGACACGTTCATCAGTGGGACCGGCGGCGAGGGCATCATGAACACCGAGTACCTTGGTTATCGCCCCTGGGCCGGTGAGATCACCCGCCACCGCAACGGCGCCCTCGTCGCCTCCGAAACCGGCACCGCCCTCAGCTTCGGCATCGCCAACGCCCAGGAACGCGGGATGCTCTTCATCTCGCCGGGCGAGGATGTCTATGGCGGCATGGTTGTCGGCCTCCACGCCAAGGACACCGACCTCGACGTGAACGTCTGCAAGGCGAAGCAACTCACCAACATCCGCAGCTCCACTTCGGACATCGCCGTCAAGCTGACGCCGCCATCCCCGCCCAGCCTGGAGCGCAGCCTCTCCCTCATCGGTAACGATGAGATGGTTGAAGTCACGCCGAAGTCCATCCGCATCCGCAAGTCGGAACTAAACCCGACGATCCGCGCCCGCGAGACCAAGCGCGCCAAATACGCGGCGATGGAAGCGGCAAATCCGTAGGGCGGTGCACGGCGGCCTCGCCGTCGCGTAAAGTCCGCTCATGCGCATAGCCGACCTCGATACTCCGTGTCTCCTGCTCGATCTCGACAGAGTCCAGGCCAACATTGCCACCATGATGGGCATGATCGCGGATACCGGCGTGAGCCTCCGCCCGCACTTCAAGACGCCGAAATGCCCGCAGGTCGCAAGGCTCCAGCTCGAAGCCGGGGCGATCGGCATTACGGTGGCCAAACTGGGTGAGGCCGAGGTGCTCGCGGATGCCGGGCTCGGCCCCATCCTCATGGCCAATCAAGTCGTCGGGCGGCTCAAGGTCGACCGGCTGATGGCCCTCCTCGCCCGCGGCGTCGATATCACCGTCGCGGTCGAGTCCGAGTTCAACATCGCTGAGCTCGCCGATGGCGCCGGGCGGTCCGGCCAGCGCCCGGCGGCCGTCATCGAGGTGGATGCCGGCCTCCGCCGCTGCGGGTCCGCAACCCCGGAACAGACCGTCGGCCTCGCGCGCACGCTGATGGAGAACGGTATCGACTACCGCGGGATCATGGGTTACGAAGGGCACATGTACGGGCAGCCCGAGCCCGCCGCCCGCGAACAGCTCATCCGCGACTCGCTCGCCATCGTCAATGCCCATGTCGAGGCTCTTGCTGAAGCTGGGCTGGCCCCCGCGATCGTCTCCACCAGCGGCACCGCCAGTGTCCCCATCGCGGCCCGTACCCCCGGAGTGACCGAGCTCCAGGCCGGCACCTACGTCTTCCACGATAGCCACAACGAGGAGTTCATCCCCGGGGTATTCCAGCAGGCGCTCACGCTCCTGACCACTGTCATCTCGGTGAAAGAGCGCTACGCGGTCGCCGATACGGGCGCCAAGTCGCTTACCAACGAGTTCGGACCACCATTTTCGGTGGATGGCCGCATCAAGGTGGCACGGTTGAGCGAAGAGCACGCGACCCTCACCGGCGAAGGCGTCGCCGCCCTCAGTCCCGGCGACCGTATCGAGGTCGTGCCCAGCCATGGCGATACGACGCTCAACATGCACGACGTCTACTACGTCCGCCGCGGTGATGAAGTGATCGACTCGTGGCCGATTCTCGGGGCTCGAAAGTTCAGGTAAACGCTCCGGCCCCGTAGAATGTGAAAAACGAACGCGAGGGGACGCGCATGCGCGAGTGTCCGTGGTGTGGCCGCCAGAATCTGAACGTGTACTCGTATTGCCAGGGCTGCGGCCGTGGCTTCACCGAAGCCGATATCAAGCCGAAGGCTAGGACCGGGAAGCGCTGGTACTGGCCATTCGGCACCGGCAAAGCCGCCTGACATAACTCGCGACCCCGGGTTGCCGAACATCCCTGGGAATGGGGGATCCGTCGTGGACTTCCGGGGCGTCGCCGTCCTGCAGGTGGATGGCCGCTGGGTGCGGCTTGTCGGCACGCGGGCCCCGCTCGTTGCCCGGCATCTGTCGGAAGTCCTCCCGCTGATCGCGCACGCCGAAGCCGCCACCGCGGCCGGCCTCCACGCCGCGGGTTTCGTCGCCTACGAGGCGGCCGCGGCATTTGGCCTCGCAACCCGGGCGCCCGTGGATGGTCTCCCACTCGCCGCGTTCATCCTCGGGGAAGGGCTCGAACCGTTCGACCCGGCCCTTGTCGTTCAGGCCGCCGACGCTGCTCCAGTCCTCGAATGGCAACCCGCCGTTCCCGAGCCGGATTACGCGCGTGGGGTGCGGCAGGTGCGCAGTCACCTCGCCGCCGGCGATAGCTACCAGGTCAACCTCACCTTTCAGCTCACCGCGCAGTTCGCCGGGGACCCGTTTGCACTCTTTGCCCGGCTTGCCCGGGCCCAGCGCGCTGCGGGCGCCGTCTTTCTGGACTTCGGCCGGTTCGCCATCTGTTCCGCCTCGCCCGAGCTCTTCTTCGAACGCGAAGGGGACCTTGTCTCCATGCGCCCGATGAAGGGTACCGCCCCCCGCGGCCGGACCCTCGCCGAAGACCGCACCCGTGCGGCATCGCTCCGCCGTTCGCCCAAGGAACGCGCCGAGAACCTGATGATCGTCGATATGGTCCGCAATGACCTCGGCCGGATCGCCGCGGTTGGCTCAGTCGAGGTACCTCGCCTCTTTCGCGTCGAACGCTTCCCCACCGTCCTGCAGATGACATCCGATGTGGTGGCGCGGGTGCCCGGTTCGCTGGCGTCGATCTTCGCGGCGGTCTTTCCTTGCGCCTCGGTTACCGGGGCCCCAAAGGTGCGGACCGCCTCGATCATTCGTGAACTCGAGTCCGGGCCGCGCGGTGTCTACACCGGAGCGGTTGGCTATGCCGGCCCGGGGCGCAAGGCTCGCTTCAATGTGGCCATCCGCACGGCCACCATCGACCGACAACGGCAGATCGCTTCGTACGGTGTGGGGAGCGGCATCGT
>CAZRUZ010000100.1:6854-9644 GCA_964603275.1 uncultured Anaerolineaceae bacterium
TGCGACTGCTGGTTGATGAAGACGGCGCTGTCCGGGTGGAGACCGGTCCAGTGCCGCCGCCGCCATCCGGGCCGGTCCGTGCGGGGCTCGCTACCGCGCCGATCGATCTCTCGGACCCGTTCGTCTTCCACAAGACCACCCGCCGCCGTCACTACGACGCCGCCTCCGCCACCCGCCCAGACTGCGACGACGTGATCCTCTGGAACAGCGCGGGCTTCGTCACCGAAACGGCGATCGCCAACCTCGCCCTCTGCCGGGATGGCGGCTGGGTCACCCCGCCGGTCTCGGATGGGCTGCTGGCGGGCACGATGCGCGCCGAGCTGCTCGCCTCGGGTCACATCACCGAGGGCCGCATCCGCGTGGGTGAGCTGCGCCCGGGCAGCCGCCTTGCCGCCTTCAACTCCCTGCGGGGTTGGCGCCAACTTGAGTTCGTCCCCGCGACAGCGCCCGCACCCCGGGAATCCCACCGGTAGTCCGAAGTCCCCGCGGCGTCTACCCGGCGGGACCCCCCCGGTGGTTGCGTGTGGGAACCCTGCCCGCGGAGTGGCTTCGCCTCAACTCGCGTCGTCGGAGTCTTCCTCCTCGTCTTCCTCATCGTCGTTGCGGTGGGCGTCCTCAATCGTCAGGCCGGAACCACCGAGTGAATCGAGAGCTTCGGACTCGCTTTCGGTCTGGGTGTTCCCGGTCCAGGCGCCTGTACTGTCCGGTCCGAAGTCAATGTTGCCCATGTCCCCCGGCAGACGGCCGCTGTCTATCGAACCACCGCCGTGCGCCCCGGCCGCCGGTCCTGCCGGCTGGCCCACGAGGAACTCACGCACCGCCTTTTGCTGGAGTCCGGCCTCCGCCACGGTCAGTGGCGGTCCGCCGGCGACTGCCTCCCCGTTGTCGGCAGGGTCGATGTCACCAGAGCCGCCATGTCCAAGGCCAAGACGCTCCCGGGCCGCTGCCCGCCATGCCATGTACTCCGGCGTCAGTTCCGGGTGGCCCATTGTCTCCGGGTCAACCGTCTGCCCGGTGGTTGGCGTGCTCTCCGAACCCGCTCCATCTTTGTCTCCGTCCGGGAGTTCCTCCTCCTGCTTCTTCTTCGCTTCCTCCTCCTGTTTCTTCTTCGCTTCTGCTTCCTCTCGTTGACGGCGTCGCTCAGCCGCTTCCTGCCGTGCCTTCTCGGCCTTGGCCTCGGTTTCCTCCTTCGAGTCCTCCGTTGCGCTCACGGCCTTTTCAATCAACCGGTCTGCCTGCTCGCTGGTTTGGGCTTCGACGATTGCGCCGGCAACATAGCCGACACCGCCCGCACCCGCGAGCGCCACGCCGATGGTGGCCCCCACCGGTGCGCCGACCATAGAGGCAATCAGAACCCCTGTTTCGATGGCGCCGCCGGCAGCCCCGATTCCTCCGCCAACTGCTGCCCCTGCGATTACCGTCTCACCCGTGATGACCGCCACATCATTCACGGTCCGCGCCGCCCCACCGGGATGGGACTCGGCACTCGGCCCGGCGCCCGGGTCGGGGTCCGATCCAGAGGCGATGCCCTGCATCACGGCAAGGTCGTTTGCGACACCCGAGGCTCCCAGGGTCGAGAGGTTCACGTTGAACACGTCCAGTCCCGTGCCTGACCCGCCACCCAGGTCGCCCTTTGCGCCGATGGCCCCCGTGACACCGAGGTCCTCCGGTGTCCCCATCTGGCCGAATCCTCCTCCCCCGGCCGTTTCTTCAGCCCGGAACGTTTCATCGACCAGGCGCTGGAGGCCACCCTTGCCCGAATCCCGGGATGCTTCGGTGCCGTCCGCCTGTTCCCCTGCGCCGGAGCCAAGCCCGAGTACGTCGTCGCCGGCCGCCCGGTCGAGCATGTCCGCGAGGCTCTCATTGAGGCGGTCTGAGATCTCGGTAGAAGCTTCAATGGTACCGGAATGATCTTCCTCGCTCGGGCCAGTCTTAGCATCCGAAAGGCGCTGCTCCACGGCTCCCTTGACCGCGGCGGCGGCGCCGCCCGCGGCCGGACTAGCCGCCGGCGTATTGAACACATCCAGCGAGGAGCCTTCGCCCGTCTTACCGGTGGTCGTGCCATCAGTCCGGGGTGGCGCCTTCAACGCGTCATCGTCCGTCCTGGCGAGCGTCGCCCCTTTCGCGGCCTCCCGTGCCGGGATGACGGGCGGCTTGATGTCTTTGTTCGGTCGAAACGCCATGGCGAACTCCGGGAACGGCAGAATGCGCCAACTCTGCAAACACCGGAGTGCCCATGGCAATGGCGAAATGGCCACATTTTGTGTCACCCCGGTGGCAGGGGCGGGCCGCGGCGGCGTTCTTTGCGCGCCTGCCGGGGACCTTCGCGGTCAGCGTCCCGGCCAGCTGGTGTCGAAGAACGGCTTCCGGGAATCGCGGGCCGATGAGAGGTGCACGAGCGACGTTGCGGTGTGCGCGTCCATCGGCATCCAGTCGTTGAACCACAGCGAGGGTTGCCGGTTGGCTGGCCCCGTCACAGCGACGAACCTGAGCGGGCCGAGTTCGGAGTGGTCCCACACGACCGGGTAAGAGAGCCGCACCCGGTACATCTTTCCCGGAATGTTCATCCACAGAGAAAGGAATTTCTGGACGTATTCAGGGCTTCCGTTCAGGAGGTGTTGAATGGCTGCCGCGAGATAGGGATGGCGCTCGGGATTAATGGCGTCTTCTCCCCCATAGTGCCCCTTGACCACCGACACCGCGACGGAGAGGGCTTCGGTCCAGTTGAGGAGCCGGTCGCCAAAGCGAGGCGTGCTCAGCATGCTCAAGAACCCCCGCTCAAACGCGCCA
>CAZRUZ010000101.1:0-7083 GCA_964603275.1 uncultured Anaerolineaceae bacterium
GCGATGCCGGCGTGGTCTTCGCCGGGGAGCCAGAGGGTGGGGTCGCCCTGCATGCGGTGCCAGCGGACGAGCGCGTCGGTGATCGCATCTTCGAGGCCGTGGCCGAGGTGCAGCTCACCGGTGACGTTCGGCGGCGGCATGATGATGGTGTACGGGGGCCGGTCGAGGTCGACCCGGGGCTTGAAGTGCCCGGCGGACTCCCACATCTCGTAGATGCGGCCCTCTACGGAGGCCGGCTCGTAAGCGGGGGGTAGGGACGAGCCGGGAGTCTGGGTGGTCATGGTGTGTGCGCCTCGAGGTGGTGGGTGGAGGCGGCCAGGGGCCGCGAAGTCCAAGTGTACCAAGGCATGGCGCAGCGTCGCCCGGATGCGTGGGGGGAGATGGCAGGTCGGGCCACCCGGCCCGGATCCGGGGGACGTCCCGCCGTGCCGTTCCAGCGGCGCGGCGGTCACTATGCGTGAGTCGAGGAGGCAGATCCATGGTTATCCGAAGCACCCGCGGGTTCGTCCCCATCCTGGCGCTGCTCATTGTTCCGGCCCTGCTTGGTGCGTGCGGCGACGATGATGACGACGAATTCGACATCGACGGCACGCTGCCGCGCGAAGTGCAGCTCACCAAAGCGGACAACGGCAAGACCGCGGAAGTCGGGCTGGGCGAGACGCTGGTGGTCGCGTTGCCATCGAACCCCAGCACGGGGTTTTCGTGGTCGATCACGGCGCCCGAGCCCGGGAACGTGGAGCTCCTTGGCGAGCCAGCCTATATCCCGCCGGGTTCGACGAGTCCGGTGGTGGGCGCGGCGGGGACGCAGGTCTTCACGTTCCGGCCGTTGAAGGCGGGCACGGACACGCTGACAATGGGCTACGCGCGCTCGTTCGAGCCGGGCGTGGCGCCGGCGGAGACGTTCTCGGTGACGATTACCGTGAAATGATTCAGCTGGCCAGCTGAAGGCCGTGGCGCTGCGGGCGGGGCAGCGGCCGGACGGTTGATGGCGCCGGCCGCCATGGAGCGACGCGCACAGCCGGGCCGATGCCACCGAGGTTGACGGCAATGCCCGTCGCGCCGTCGAAAGCTCCACGGCCGAGCCGGGACTGGACGAGGAGGACGGCCTGGTCCGCGGTGTGCAGGGGTTCAACCGCCTGGATGAGGCAGGATTCGGGGCGGCCAGCGCGTTCGATGGTCAGGTGCAGGCGGCGGAAGCTCAGGCCGTAGCCATCGAGGGCGGGTTGCAGGCGCCCGAGGAGCGAGGCGAAGCGGTCCGCGGCGGCGATTGCGCCGAGTTCCGGACCCCACGATGTGCGGGCGGTGAGTTCTGCCGGCGGCGCGGCGAGGGCACTCGCAGGGTCGTCTCCGGGGGAGATAGCGGCGAAACGGCGCGCGCTTCTCGCCGCGTGGAGGGCCGCATCCGGGGTGGCGGCGACGCCGGCGCGGATATCGAGCCCGGACCAGGCGCGGGCGAGCCGGGCGATGGACTCGGCGGCGTGCGACTCGTCTACGAAGCGGTCATCGAGCCCGGCCAGGGAGAGCACGATGGCATCGCGCGACATGATTGCGACATCAGGTGTCGTGCGCGCCCGGAGAATGGAGGCAACGCGCTCCAGCGTGCTAAGGCAGGCGCCGGCGTTATCGGGCAGGAAGGCCAGCCCGGGCAGGGATGCACGGGCACGGGAAACGGCCATGCCGGGCTCGATCCCGGCGGCCGTCGCCTCGACCGAGGGGACGGCGACAAGGGCCGCGTCGCCCTGGCCGGTGACGAGCGCGATGGGCGAACCGGCGAGCAGCGGGTCCTTCTCGCGGGCGAGCTGGACACCGAGGCGGGGGAAGAACAGGCAGAGCAGGCGCATGGCAGAGGCTCCTTCTGGAGTGAAGACAAAGTAGAACGTATGTTCTGATTTGTCAAATTCCCGGAACCACGTACCCTTGGCCTCTGAACACCATGCCGGGCTGCGCAGAGACGGCTGACCCGAGTGACGGACGGCAACACCCATGACCCATCTCCCATTCCTGAAAGACCTGGATGCATTGAACCGCGCCCGCTACGGCGGGAAGGCAGCGAGCCTTGGCGAGCTAAACAAGGCATCGTTCGATGTCCCGCCGGGGTTCGTGATTCCAACTGAAGTGACGGCGAAACTGCACGGCGCGCCATCCGAGTGGCCGAAGGGGATCCGGCGTGACCTCCTGGGCAGGCTTGGAGAACTCGCACCCGGTGGCGATGGCGTGGCTGTGCGCTCCTCGGCGGTGGATGAGGACAGCGAGACGGCCTCGTTCGCCGGGCAGTACGAGACGGTGCTGGGCGTGGTGGGGCAAGACGAGTTCCTGGCGGCGGTCGAGAAGTGCCTGGCCTCGCTGAACTCCGAAGAGGCGCGCGCCTACCGTGCGCGGGCGGGCAAGCCCGAAGACGCGGCGATGGCAATCGTGGTGCAGAAGATGGTGCCGGCGGAGGCGGCGGGCGTCGCCTTCAGCATCGACCCGGTGACCGGCGATGCATCGCGCATCGTGGTCGAAGTGGTGATGGGCCTCGGGGACGCGCTGGTGAGTGGCCAGGCCGAGGGGCAACGCTTCGCGGTTGACCGCGACTCGCTGGCGATTATCGAACGCACGGCCGAACCGGCGGCGCTTTCGGACACGGAGGTGCTGACCATCACCCGCGCGGCCATCCGGTCGGCGGACTACTTCGGCTCACCGCAGGACATCGAGTTCGCCATCGACCCGACCCGCAAGCTGTGGCTGCTGCAGTCGCGGCCAATAACCGTAGCAGGCCGGAATGAGGAAGAGGGTGGCGGGTGGCGCAGTGAGTTCGACTCCGAGACGAGCGAGGCGGACCTCTGGACGAGCGCCAACGTGCAGGAGATCCTGCCGGGGCTGCTGACGCCGATGACGATTACGACGATGCAGGAGACGCTGCCGCTTTCGTACACGCAGGATTACCACGAGCTCGGGCTGCTGGCGCCCGATGAGAACCCGCAGTTTATGGGGACGTTTTACAACCGGGCGTTCCTGAACATGGAGGCTACCCGGCTCGTCGGGTCGCGCGTCATCGGGGTGCGGGACAACGCGCTGGAGAAGCGCTACCTGGGCGGGGAGATTGCCGAGGGCTGGAAGAACGACATCCCCCGGATGAAGACGCTGAAGCTGCAGCTGCGGAGCGCGCCGCGGATGGTGAAGATGTTCCTGCGGATGGAGCGCCACGCCATGCGCGCGCAACAGGCGACGGACGCGATGGAGCGCCGGGTCCGCGCGCTGGATGCGGCAGCGCTGAGCAATGCCGAGCTCGAGGACTGGCGGCAGCGCCTGATGCGCTTCGGGGCGAAAGCATCGCGCATCCACCTGCGGGTTACGGGCGTCGCCGGGGCGGGGTTCGATGGGATCGCGGCGATCGTGCGGCCGGTGCTCGGAGATGAGACGGAGGCACTGGCGCCCACGCTCTTCAGCGGGATGCAGGGCGTGGAGAGCGCCCAGATCGGCATCGACCTGTGGGACCTGTCGCGGGTGTGCCTTGCCGAAGGCCTGGCGGGCCGTGTGCGCGAACCCGGGTTCGACCCGGTGGCGGCGGACCTTCCGTCCGCCTGGCACGCCCGCTTCGATGCGTTCATCGAGCGGCACGGGCACCGGGGTGTGAACGAACTCGAGGCTTCGGCGAAGACGTGGCGCTGGGACCACCGGCCGGTGGTACAAATGGGGGCCTCCTACCTCGATAGCGCCGAGGACCTCTCGCCGCGGGCGGTGCTGGCACGCCAGGAAGCCGAGCGCCTGCGCCTGACCGCGGAGATCGATGGGAAGCTGGACTTTGCCCGGCGGCGGGCTTTCCGGGTGCTTCTGCCCCGGGCGCAGCGGTGGGTCGCGATGCGCGAGCTGACCAAGTCGATCATCGTGAAGGCATCGCGGTTGGCGGACTTCCACATGGACGAGATCCAGGGCCGCTTCGTGGCGGCCGGGATCATCGAGAAGCCGGACGACATCTTCTTCCTTTCCTCGGATGAGATGGGTGGCGTGTTGCGGGGTGAGATCACCGGTAGCCTCGCGGAGGCGGTGGTCCGGCGGCGGCGCGAATTCGAACGCAACCGGTATGTGATCCTGCCGGAGCGCTTCCGTGGCCGGCCGGCGCCGCTGCCGCACGAAGAGGCGGCACACGCGGGGGATGTGCTCGAAGGGACGCCGGTGAGCCCGGGCGTCGTGACGGGCCGCGCGCGGGTGATCATCGATCCATCGACGGACGGTCCGCTCGAGCCTGGCGAGATCCTGGTGGCGCCCGTGACCGATGCCGGCTGGACGCCGCTGTTCGCGCTCGCGGCCGGACTCGTGGTCGACCTCGGGAGCGCGCTTAGCCACGGGAGCACCGTCGCGCGGGAGTACGGGCTCCCGGCGGTCGTGAACGTGCGCTCGGGGACCCGCCGGATCCAGACGGGCGACATCGTGACGGTGAACGGCAACGCGGGGAAGGTCACGATCGTGCAGGAGCCGGCCTGAGCGCATGCGCCTGATCGGGGATCTTCCTGTAGAGTCTGGGGCACCAATCGCGGCGCGGGCATGGCCCCGCGAAACCGTCGCCCGCGGGAGCACGTAGCATGGATTTCCGGTTCACCCCCGAACAGGAGGCATTTCGCGCGGAGGTGCGCTCATTCATCCGGGCGGAGCTGCCGAAGGTGCGCGAAGGCGAGTCGTTCACCAGGAAGCTGGCGGCCCGCGGCTGGCTGACGATGTCCTGGCCGGAGGAGTACGGCGGGCGGGGCGCCCAGCACATGCGCCAGCTCGTCTACAACGAGGAGATGGCCTATCACCGGGCGCCGGGGCAGACGATGGGCGCGGACCGGGTCGGCCCCACGATCATCCTCTTCGGTACGGACGAGCAGAAGGCGCGTTTCCTGCCGCGGATCGTCCGCGACGAGGTGACGTGGTGCCAGGGCTTCTCCGAGCCGGGGTCCGGCTCGGACCTCGCTTCGCTCCAGACCCGGGCGGTCCGCGACGGCGACTCCTGGGTCATCAACGGTCAGAAGATCTGGACATCGAACGCGCAGCACGCGGACTACATCATCCTGCTCGCCCGCACGGACCCGGACGCCCCCAAGCACCGTGGGATCACCTACTTCCTGGTCGACATGAAGTCGCCGGGCATCACCATCCGGCCGCTGATGCAGATGACGGGGCATGCCGGCTTCAACGAAGTGTTCTTTGACGACGTGCGGGTGCCATCGGACTGCGTGGTGGGCGAAGTGAACCGTGGCTGGTACGTCTCGACGGCGACGCTCGACTTCGAGCGGTCGGGGATCGGGCGGGTCATCGGCGGGCTGCGGACGTTCGAGGAAGTGGTCGAGTACGCGAAAAAGACGTCGGCCCGGGAGACGCGCGACAGCACGCTCTACGAGGTTTCGTCCATCCGTCATGCACTGGCGGACGTTGCCCTGAGCTTCAATGTCGGGCGGCTGATGTCGTACCGGGTGGCGTGGATGCAGAGCCAGGGGCTGGTGCCGAACTACGAAGCCTCGATGGCGAAGACACTCGGGACGGAGCTGCACCAGCGCATGGGCCGCGTGGCCTATGCGACGCTCGGGCTCAGCGGGCAGGTGCTCGAAGGCCAGTGGGCGCCGCTGCACGGGCAGGTGCCGCAGACGGTGCTTTCCAGTGTCTCGCTGACGATTGCCGCGGGCACATCGGAGATCAACCGCAACATCATCGCGACCCGCGGCCTCGGGCTTCCGCGCGGATAGGGCGGCAGGCATGGACGGCGTCCTCAAGGGCATCCGGGTGCTGGACTTCAGCGAGTACATCGCGGGGCCGTACGCGGGTGAGCTGCTGGCGGACCTCGGGGCGGAGGTGATCAAAGTCGAGCCGCCGCTTGGCGACTTCTGGCGGCACACCACGCCGGTCGCGCCCGCCGAGAGCCGCGGGTTCATGGGCGTGAACAAGGGCAAGCGGAGCATCTCGCTCGACCTGAAGCACCCGGACACGCGCGAGGTCCTGGAGCGCATGGTGCGGTCCGCCGACGTGTTCCTGGCGAATTACCGCCCGGGTGTGGCCGCCCGCCTCGGCGTCGACTACGAGACGCTTTCGGCGATCAACCCGCGCCTGATCTATTGCGAGAACACGGCCTTCGGGAAGCGGGGACCGTACAGCGAGCGCGCGGGGTTCGACCTGGTCTCGCAGGCGATGACGGGCATCATGGCCTTCGAAGGGGCGGGCGGGCTGCCGCACCCGATCATCACGACCTCGCCAACCGACCTTGCCGCGGGGATCTTTATGGCGTACGCGGTGGCGGCCGCGCTCTACCAGCGGGAGCGCTCGGGGCGGGGGCAGCAGATCGAGACGAGCCTCTTCGCGGCCGGGATCGCGATCCAGTACCGGCCCATGTTCTCGATCGAGCGGATTGACCGGGCGCCGCGCGAGCGGCTGCTCGAAACCGTTGCCCGGGCGCGGGCCGCCGGCAGGCGCGTCGATGAGGTGCTCGGCGAGCAGAGTTCCCGCACTGACGTGGTGATGCGCCGGAACAACCCGTACTACCGGGTGTTCGAGACGAAGGATTCCTACATCGCCCTGGCCTGCCTGAATAACCGGCTGCGGCGGGCAGCGGCGCGGGTGCTGGAGGTCGAAGACCCGCGCGTGGAGGGTGACGAGTTCGATGTGGACCTGCTCGGGCCGGACGAGAGCCTGGTCCTGCGGGAGCTGATCGCGGCCACGTTCACGAACCGGACGACCGATGAATGGGTAGAGCTTTTCGACGCCGCCGGGGTCCCGTGCGGGCCGGTGCGCCTCACGGCCGAGCTGTTCGATGACCCGCAGGTGGTCGCGGACGAGCTCCTCGTGGAACTGGACCACCCGATCATGGGGCCGGTGAAGATGGCGAACAGCCCACTCAAGATGAGCGGTGGCGAGACTGGCTCGCGCCTGCCATCGCCTGCCCTCGGGCAGCACACCCGCGAACTGCTCGGCGAGCTCGGGTACACGGCCGGGGAGATCGCGGCGCTCGAGGCGAGCGGTGCAGTGCGCGCCTGGAAGCGTGACTGAGCGGCGCGGCTACTGGACGGCGATGAGCTCGACTTCGAAGAACAGATCCGTGTTGCCCGGGATGGGCCCGGAGCCCCGGGAGCCATA
>CAZRUZ010000101.1:7183-9620 GCA_964603275.1 uncultured Anaerolineaceae bacterium
AGGGTCATGGTTGCTCCCGTGGTGGTTGAGGCGGCGGCTGATGGTGAAGCGCCGGGGCTCGTTTGCGCGGCGGTGGTGGGTGTGGCGGTTGCCGCCGGCTCGTCGGGGCCGTCTCCGCAGGCTGAGGCGACGGGGATGAGCGCTCCCACGATAAGCAAGGTTGCGAGGTTCTTCCGGAACATGGAGACAGGGTAGAGGCAGGATGGGGAAGAGAGAAGCGCGAGGAACGCTACGGCCGGACGGCCGGGTCGTCCCACCCGGGCGGTGCATCGGGAGACCAGGAGAGGCCCAGGAGCGAGTCGCCCTTCGAGCGATCGACTGGTGCGAACAGTTCCCACTCCTCCGGCGTGCAGTCGAGCTCGATCAGCGGATAGCCGATCGGCGCGCCGCTGCCCCGGCAGACGAAGGTCTCGGGTTCGAACCCGGAGCCGTAGGCGGCGGCGATGGCGGCGCCGACGGCCTGCTGCCAGGGGGTCGGGTGAAGGCCGGGCCGCGGGACCACCGTCGGGTTTGCGCTCATGGTCCGGAAGCTGCCGGGGTGAGCCATACGCCCGGCCGAGAGGAAGCGGGCGCCAGTCATCAGGCCGCCCTCGGCGAGTGCGAGGCGCTCGAGGTGGCCGAAGAGTCCCTGCCGGCGGTAGGCGGGGCTCACGCAGCAGAGACCGGCCAGGCGGACCGTTGTCCCCGGCAGGAGGGGGAGGTCCATGACGCGGGATTCGCCGAGCGCGAACCCGGCGGGCGTGCCATCCGCCGCTGTGGCGAGGGAGAGGAATCGCAGCTTGCCGAGGGACTTCTCGAGGTAGGCCATATTGGCCTCGCGGTAGTTCTCGTTGAACAGGGACTGGACCGCGGCGACGGCTTCTGGCGTCAGTTGCGTGGTCTCAATGACGCGGAAGGCGAACTGGCCGCCAGGGGGAATCGCCAAGCCGCTACGCCTCCGCGTGGGCGACGCGCCCGCCGCGGATGACGTAGCGGACGCGCTCGAGGTCGGAGATGGAGGTTGTGGGGTCGCCTTCGACGACGAGGAGGTCGGCGATCGCGCCGGGGCGGATGACGCCGAGGTCCGGCAGCTTGAGCAGCGCGGCAGCCCGGCTGGTCGCCAGCCTGAGGGTTTCGACGGGCGTTGTCCCGGCGAGCTCGGAGAAGACCGCCATGCCGGCGGCGAGACTTTCGTGGGGGACGTTCGGGATGCCGCAGTCGGTGGACATCACGATGCGGCAGCCGCACTCCACCTGGTCGCGGAGGATGGCGGCGCGGGCTTCCCGGCGGCCGTCATCGGGCCAGCGCCGGTAGCCGATGGAGACGGTGGGAGAGACCAGGATTCCGGCATTCGCGATCCGCTGGATCAGAGCCGGGTCGTGGTCGTAGCCCTCGGGGGTGGTGAAGGAGCAGTGTTCGATGGCGTCGACGCCCGCTTCGACCGCGAGGCGGATGCCCTCGATGCCGTGGGCGTGGGCGGCGACAGGGCGGCGCAGGCGGCGGGCCTCTTCGATGCAGGCGCGGAGCTCATCAAGGGTGAACTGTGGTGCGAAGGTGTTGGTGCGCGGGGTCATGTTTCCACCGGTTGCCATCACCTTGATCCAGTCGACACCGGCTTTCACGCGTTCGCGCACGGCGCGGCGGATGCCCAGCTCGCCATCGCACTCGCCGCCCATGAACCAGCAGTGCCCGCCCGTGGTGGTGATCGGCGCGCCGGAGACGAGCAGGCGCGGCCCGGCAATCAGTCCGTGGGCGATGCTCTCGCGCAGCTCGATGGAGGTCACGGTGGGGGCGCCGAGGTCGCGGACCGTCGTGATCCCGGCGGCGAGCATCCGCTGGGCGTTGCCAGCCATGCGGGCGAGCATGAGCCCGGGGTGTCGCTGTCGTAGGTGGCGCGCCAGCCGGCGGTCGCGTCGAAGCAGAGGTGGGCGTGGCCTTCGATGAGGCCGGGGATGACGGTGCAGCCGGAGGCATCGAGCGCTTTCGGGCCGCCGAGCGCCGGGCCAAGCGCCTCGATCCGGTCACCGTCGAGGGCGAGTGATGCCTCGATCGAGGTGTCTGCCGTGCCATCCCAGAGCCGGCCGCCGCGGAGGATGAGTGTGCTCACTTCGCTGGATTCTACGCAGACGTGGCAGGATCGGGCGATGGATGGCTGGTTCGATACTCATGCCCACATCGACCGCTACCCGGCGGCGGTGCGTGGCGCCCTGCTCAGGCGTGCCCGGGAGGCGGGAGTGGCGGTCATCGGCGTGGGCGTGGATCTTGCCTCATCGCGCGCAATGGCGGGGATTGCGGGGCTGGCGGGCTGCGTTGTGGGCGTCCACCCGCTGTACGCGGACGACTGGGACGCGGGTGGTCTGCGCGGTCTGCTGGCCGCCCCCGGAGTTGTCGCGATTGGGGAGTGCGGTTTCGATGACGGAGGACCGGAGTGGGAGCTGCAGGTGGCGGCGTTCCGCGG
>CAZRUZ010000102.1:0-9440 GCA_964603275.1 uncultured Anaerolineaceae bacterium
GGCCTCCTCGCCGCGGTCAGACCGATCATTTCCCCCTGGGACGGGACCCGCGGGACCACCTGGATCGGCGTCGGCCTCGGCCGCTACGACCGCGAGTGGACGGACTCGCGCGGCTTCGAACTGCTCGAGACCACCCGGGGCCCCCTCCGCCACCGCCGGCTGTTCTTCGGCACATCTACCTGGGCCGGGCACTATGCCGAAGTGTCGAATAGCTTCCTCTGGCCCCTGCTCCACCTGGTCCGCGAAGACCTGCCTCGCGTTACCGGCTACTACCCCGCCCCCGCCGCCCCCTCACCGGGCGACTGGGCATCTTATGCCGCGGTCAACTCGGCCTTCGCCGATGCAGCCGTCGAAGAACCCGGCGCGCCAACCGCCTGGGTCCACGACTACCAGCTGACCCTGGCGCCGCGGATGATGCGCGAACGGGGCTTCCGCGGGCCTATCGGGTTCTTCCTCCACACGCCGTTCCCGAGCACCGAAGTCGCACAGCCCTACCTCCAGGGCGATGCCTCCACCTCCTTCTGCGAGATCATCCGCGGCATGCTCGGCGCCGACCTTGTCGGCTTCCAATCGGCCAACGACCTCGCGCGCTTCGTCAGCGCTGCCACCCGCCTGCCCGGCATCGACCGCGAAAGCGGCGGGTTGCTGGTCGAGGGCCGCTTCGTCCGCTGTTCCACCTATCCGGTCGGGATCGATATCGACGACGTGATCTCCGTCGCCACCGCCGAACGCTCCCCCGAACGCGCGCGCGCAGCCCGCGAGGCCGGGATTCCGCTCGTCGCCGGGCTCGAACGCGGGGACTTCACCAAGGGCATCCCCGAGCGCCTGCGCGCCATGGCCAGCGCCTATCGTGCCGGGGCGCGCTTCGCCTACGTCGGTATCGCCGCGCCAACCCGGGAAGGCGTCGCCGCCTATGAAGCCCTCAATGCCGCAATCGACCGCGAAGCCGCCCGCGCCCAGGCAGCCGCCTTCGCAAGCGGCTGCCCCTTCGTCAACGTCCGTGCCAACGTCGGCTGGCGCGATGTTGTCGCCCTCCAGCGCGAGGCGGACGTCGTCTTCACCTCATCCCTCGCCGATGGCCAGAACCTGGTGCCGCTCCAGGCCGCCATCGCCCAGTCAGTCCGCGACCCGGCCCTCCGCGGCGTCATCATCAGCGGCCGCGATGCCGGCGTCGCCAGCGCCTACCCGGGCTTCGAATCCGATGGACTGGTGCCTGTCGACCCGCTGGACGAAGACGCGATGGTCCAGACCCTGCTCCGGGCCCTGCGCGCCGAACCCGGCCGCATCTCCGAACGGCTCATCACCAGCGTGCGGGACCACGATGCCCTGGCCTGGGCCACGGCCTTTCTCAACGACCTGGAGGCGACATGCTGAAGCTCGACGCAATCGAACAACTCCGCGCCCTGGCGGCGGCCCGCGGGCCATTGCTCGTCGCCACCGACCTCGATGGCACCCTCGCCCCGATCGTCCCCCACGCCTCCGATGCGCGCGTGCCCGCTGGTGCGCTTGCCGTCCTCGACCGGCTCGCCGCCCAGGCGAAGGTCGCCGTGATCACCGGCCGCGACCTGAACACCGCCCGCCGGATGGTCCCCGTCGAAGGCGTCGTCGTCATCGGCAGCCACGGCCTGGAAGCCTCGTTCGATGACCCGCTCATCCCCGGTGTCGACCGCGTGGCCCTCAGCGCCGCCCTCGAACAGGTCGAACAACAGGTCATCTCGGCCGTCCCAAGCTCCTTCCTCCACATCGAACGCAAGGCCATCTCCACCGCCTTCCACTACCGCGCCGCTCCTGACCTCGCACCCCGTCTCCGCGCCGTCCTGGCCACCCTCCCCGAAGGACTGCGGCTCCGCGATGGCCGCATGGTGCTCGAAGTCATCCCCGATGCCCGCGGCGGCAAGGACGCCGCCATCGAGGCCCTCGTCCGCCACTTCCGCTGCAAGGCCGTCCTCGCCATGGGCGATGACGCGACCGACGTCGCCATGTTCCGCGCCGCCCGCGCCATGGCCCGGGAGGAACGCATCCATGTCCTCCTCGCCGGCGTCGCCAGTGGCGCCGAGACCCCACCCGAGATCATCGAGCTCGCCGACATCGTCCTCGAGTCCACCGGGCAGGCGCTCGAAGCCCTGGAGACCCTCGCCCGCGCCCTCGGCGCCTGACCGCAATTACACCTGAGAAGCAGGCAAATACGATCACGTGTCCACCTGTCCGTCATAGCCAGCATAGAACTGATTGACGCGGGCGATTCGTACTGTGTATAACCCGCGTCATCATTGACGTGAACGTGAGGGAGAAGCCCGATGTCAGGTTCTCAGTACTGGAATCGACGCATGTCAAGGCGAAGCGCCATCACCGGGGCACTTAGCACCGGCACCGGGCTCGCCGCTCTCGGGCTCGTCGGCTGTGGTGGCGGCGCCGATGATGACGAGACCGTGGTGCCCGGCGAAACACCGCAGCCGACACCAACCGCCGACCCGACCAAGGTCCAGGAAGTCCAGGGCCTGCTCTGGTCCCGGGAAGACACCAGCGCCCGCGCCGTCAAAGGCGGCATCTACCAGAGCTATACGACGGCTGACGTCACAAACCTCGACCCGCTCTCCTCGCCGTCGTTCACCGCGAACTCGCTCGGCTCCTGGTTCTATCCGCGCCTCCTGAGCTACAAGCCCGGCTACCGCATCCCCGCGACCGGCGAAGTCCAGGGTTACCTCGCGCAGAGCTTCGAGCTGCCCGAGCCGACCCGTGTCATCTTCAAGCTCCGCCCCAACGCCGTCTGGCAGGATGGCGCCCCGCTCAATAAGCGCCCCATCGATGCCGAGGACGTCGCCTTCTCCTGGGAGAAGTTCGCCGCCAAGAGCATCTCGCGCAAGGACCTGGCCAAGCTCTCCGATAACCCGAACGGCCCGGTCGAATCAGTCAAGGCGATCGACAAGACCACTGTCGAATTCCGCCTCGCCTTCCCCTACGCTCCGTTACTCAGCGCGCTCGCCTACAGCCGCTACCTGCAGATCATGCCGCGCGAAAGCGAGTCCGGCGGCTACGACCCCCGCAACGAAGTGCGGTCGGGGGGGCCGTGGATCCTGCAGAACTACCAGCGCAACGTGAAGTTCGAATACCGCAAGAACCCCGATTACTGGGATGCCGACAAGGTCTACCTCGACGGGTTAGACATCCCGATCATCCCCGAATACGCCGCCGGTCTCGCCCAGTTCCGCGCGAAGAAGATCTGGGCGCACGCCACCCGCCAGGAAGACATCATCGCGACCAAAAAGGACCTCCCCGAGCTGGCCGTCATGGCCAACGACTTCGGGCGGACCGTCTACATGAACTACTTCGGCCTCCAGCCGGGCTCGCCCTTCCTCGACCCCCGCGTCCGCGCCGCGGCCTCGATGCTCATCGACCGCGACCTCTGGATCGACACCTTCTACAACGTCACCCAGTTCCAGAAAGAGGGCTACCCCACCGACGTCCGCTGGCACAGCCACATCTCGTCGGGCTGGGAAGGCCTCTGGCTCGACCCCAGGGGCTCAGCCCTCGGCGCCGGGGCCAAGAACTTCCAGCACAACATCGCCGAGGCCAAAAAGCTCATGGAAGCCGCCGGGTTCGGCAGCGGCATCGAGACCGACATCGCCTGGATCGCCACCGGCCAGTACGGCACCACCTTCCCCAAGCAGGCCGAAGTCTTCAAGGGCATGCTCGAGGAATCCGGCCTCTTCAAGCTCAAGCAGGTCAACCCCGACTACCAGACCGACTACGTGCCGAACTACTACTTCGGCAAGGGCAACTTCAAGGGCATCGCCATCGCCGCCATCACCACCTACCCGGAAATCGACCAGTTCCTCGTCTCCTACTACCACTCCACCGGCGCCCGCCAGAAGGTCGCCTTCAACGGCGAGTCGATGGACCCCGAGCTCGACACCCTGATCATGAACCAGCGCAAGGAGCTCGACGCCAACAAGCGCAAGACCATCATCCAGGACATCCAGAAGCGCATGGCCGACAAGATGCACGTGATGCCCTGGCCGGGGCAGTCGCCCGGGTTCTCGCTCTTCTGGCCGTGGATCGGCAATGCCGGCGTCTTCCGCGCCTGGGATACCGAGTCCAGCCGTGACACCGTGTCGACCTCCGTCTGGTTCGACAAGAGCAAGTACACCGGCTAACACGCCGCCCCTGGGAGGGTTGTTTTATGGGCCGCTACGTCACGCAGCGGTTGGCGCTGGCCGGGGTCACGCTCGTGCTGGTCTCGATCATCGTGTTCACACTTCTCCGCGTCGTCGTACCCCTGGTCTACGGCGATGCGGTGGATATCATCGCCTCCGAGTACGGGCGGTCCGACCCTGAGCTCGTCAAACAGCTCAAGGAGGACTATGGCCTCTCCGGCAACCTCCCGCTGCAGTACCTGGAGTGGGTCGGCAAGATCCTGCGCGGAGACCTGGGCGAGTCGCTCTTCAACGGCCGCCCCGTCCTGACCGAGATGAACAGCCGCCTCGCCGTCTCGTTCGAACTCGGGCTCATCGGCCTCGTCACCGGGGTACTGATGTCCGTGCCCATGGGTATCGCCGCCGCCGTGCTCCAGAACCGCTGGCCCGACTACACCCTCCGCAGCATCGCCATCCTCATCGATGCCATGCCGGGCTTCTGGCTCGCCATCCTCATCATCACCTTCGGCTCGCTCTGGTTTAACTGGGCGCCCCCGCTCAACTTCAAGTACCTGCACGAAGACCCGATCGCCCACATCCAGATCATGGCCATGCCGGCACTGCTCATTGGCCTCACCCCAAGCGGCTCGCTCGTCCGCCTGGTCCGGACCCAGATGCTCGAAGTCCTCCGCCAGGACTACATCCGCACCGCCCAGGCCAAGGGCCTGCCGTCACGTACCGTCGTCTTCACCCACGCCTTCCGCAACTCGCTGTTGCCGGTCGTCACCGTCGTCGGGCTCTCGCTCCCCGGCCTGATGGCAGGCACCGCCATCTTCGAGTCGATCTTCTCGCTCCCAGGCATGGGCCAGTATCTCGTCTCCTCCGTCGGCAACCTGGATTACCCGGTCATTATGTCGACGAACATCATCTTCGCCGTCCTGATCGTCCTCTCGAACCTGGCCGTGGACATCTCCTACACCTTCATTGACCCGCGGGTGAGGTACTAGCATGGCCACCCCCGCCGCGCCTCGCGCCATCGACTTCGGCCCGCGGGTGGTCCGCGAACGCCCGCTGCACCTGCGGATCGCGGCTCGCCTCTGGCTGTTCGTCCGCCAGCAGCCACTGGGCACCTTCGGCTTCCTGATCGTCTTTGCCCTCATCACGGCCGCCATCTTCGCCGAGCAGATCGCCCCCTACGACCCCAACAAGATCCACCTCCGCCACCGCCTCGAAGGCCCCAGCGACCTCTTCATCCTCGGCACCGACGCCACCGGGAAGGACATCTTCTCCCGCCTCGTCTATGGCGCCCGCGTCTCCATGATCGTCGGCTTCGGCGCCGTGGCGATCGGCACCACCGGCGCCGCCACCCTGGGCGTCGTCAGCGGCTACCTTGGCGGCTGGCCCGACAAAGTGATCCAGCGCTTCGTCGATGCCTGGCAGGCCATGCCGGGGCTCATCATCCTCATCACGTTCCTCGGCATCGCGCGGCGCATGCCCAACGTGAACATCTTGCTGGCCATGGTCCTCGCCATCGGCATCCTCTCCATCGCCGGCAGTTCGCGAGTCATCCGCGCCCAGGTGCTCACCATCAAGAACCAGCCCTTCGTCGAGGCCGCGAAGTGCATGGGCGCCGGGAACGTCCGCATCATCTGGTACTGCATCGTGCCCAATGTGTTCCCGCTCATGCTCGTGAGCATGACCGTCGCCCTCGGCGGCGTCATCCTCGCCGAGGCCAGCCTCAGCTTCCTCGGCTTCGGGCCCGCCGGCCAGCCTTCCTGGGGACAGATGCTCAGCGTTGATGGCCGCGAGTACATGCGTGTCCAGCCCGGCCTGGCCATCTGGCCAGGCGTCTGCATCGCCCTCGCCGTCTTCGGCTTCAACATCTTCGGCGATGCCCTGCGCGACACGCTCGACCCGAGGATGCGGGGTTCGCGGTAACACCCGCCAGGGGCGGAAAACGGGAACGGCCCCTCCCACACGGAGGGGCCGTTCTCTGTACCGGCTAGCCGTCCCGCGTCAGGAAACCAGCGTGCCGAGGATGCGCTCCACGTCCTTCAGCGAGCCCTGCGGCATGCTGATGCTCGGCAGGTCAACACCGAGCTGGCGCCGCTCCTCGACACCGGCCGCGACGGTCTCGAGGTCGCCGTAAATCGCCGTCTCATCGAGCATCCGGTCGCCCATGGCCGCCATGATCTCCGGGTTGGTGCCGAACGGCATCGGCTTGTGCGTCTCGGCCGCCTTCCGCATAGCGGCGACTTCCTCGCCGAAGCCGTTGCGCGTCAGCATCTCGTGGTAGAAGTCGCCCATGTTCGTCACATACCACGAGATCGGCCCCGCCGCCTGGATCTTCGCGCGCTCCACATCCGGGTTGATCACCACCGTCAGCGTCGCCGCGCACTCGACCGCGGTGGCCGGCCGTCCCGCCGCCTGCGATGCGGCCGCAATTGCCGCCTTGCCATCCTTGAACTTGGACTTCGGCCAGTAAATGGGCATCCATCCATCGGCAACGGTCGCCAGCGATTGCATGCTCTTCGGCGAAATCGAAGCGACGTAGATCGGGATGTGCTTGCGGACCGGCTCGAACAGCAGCTTGAACCCCCGCTGCAACTTGTAGATCTCGCCGTCATAGAACAGCTTCTCGCCGCTCATGATCATGTTGATGATCTCGATGTATTCCTTCGTGCGCTGGATCGGCTTCGAGAACTTCTCCCCGTGCCAGTGCTCGATGACCCGGTCGCCTGACGTGCCGAGCCCGATGACCACCCGCCCTCCGCTGAGCTCATCGAGCGTCGCGAAAGTCATCGCCAGCACCCCGGGCGAACGCCCGTAGACCGGGGCGATGCCCGTCCCGATCTTGATCTTGCTGGTCTGCAGCGCTGCCTGGGTCAGCAGCGAAAACTGGTCCCGGCCCCACGTTTCCGCGGTGAAGACGGCCTCCACGCCGACCTCCTCCGCCACCTTGATCCGCGCGATCGTCTCGCGGTTCTGTTCGGGGCTGCCGGCGAACCCGACCCCCACAGCAAGCCTTCTGGGCATGCGTCACCGTCCAATCTGGGGAGATGTGTCCGTTGCGTAAAAGGACGAACGCAGCCTAGCAAAACCACCCCCGGCCCGGCAAACAACTCGAAACCCGATCTTCAGTGCATAACGTATTTCTGGTATTGACGGCGTCGATGACGCCCCGTATACATCGGCCCCAGATTGGATACGTGCCGCACGCGAGGGGGAACCCGGGATGGGACGGTCGAACTACTGGACCAGGCAGCTTCCACGCCGCCGGCTCCTTGCCGGTGGGACAACAGCCGCGCTCGGCGCCGCCGCGTGGGCACTCACGGGCTGCAGCGACAGCGACGACGATGACGGCGAGGACGCCACCCCGACCGGGGGCGGCGGGACCCGCCCCGGCACACCCACCGCGCCAACCCCCACCACCGCTGGCGAAGTCATCAACAAGGACGGCATCAACAAGGTCCGCCAGAGCGCCATCTTCGCCACCATCAACCCGTACGCCGGACTCGATAGCGGGCTCACCTGGGGCTTCACCGTCTTCGACCACCTCTGGTACGTGCCGCTCGATACCGGTATCCGCGAGAACTTCCTCGCCACCAATATCGAACAGCAGGATGCGACACACTTCACCGTCACCATCGGCGAATCCTTCTTCCACGATAAGCCGCCCATTAATGGCCGGCCGGTGAAGGCCCAGGACATCAAGGCCAGCTTCGAAAGCGCCGCCAAACAGACCAAGATCTCCAACACCTCGTGGTGGACCGAGGTCCTCGACACCATCACCACGCCCGATGAGAAGACCTTGAACTTCACGCTCAAGAAGGTCGATGCCTGGACGTTCAGTTCCTCGAACGCCGGCAGCCCCATCGGCAGCTCGATCCTCCCCCAGGAGATCGCCGCCGACCCGAGCTTCATGGACCGCGACCTCATCGGCAGCGGCCGCTACCAGTTCGTCAGCCACGAAAACGGCACCAACTTCAAGCTCAAGCGCAACGAGAAGTGGCGCGTACCCGGCGAACCGTACCTCGCCGGCGTCGAATACAAGCTCATCCAGGAACAGGCCGCCGCGCTCGCGGCCTTCTCCGCACAGGAAATCTACTCCGTCGGCTTCAACAACCGCCTCGAACGCGAGGACATGGAGAAGAAGCACGGCAAAGAAATCAACGTCGAGGCCGAGGAGACGCGCGTGGTCTGGGTGCTGCTATGCCGCGGCGATGGCCAGTGGGCCGACCCCCGCGTCCCCCAGGCGTTCAGCCTCGCGCTCGACCGGCAGGAGATGATCAACCTGATGAACTTCGGCGAAGGCAGGATCAGCGGGCCTGTCCCGCCCGCCTTCGGAGAAGCGCTCCCGGAGAAGGAGATCCTCGACACCTGGGGCAAACACGACCCAGCCGAGGCGAAAAAGCTGCTCGCCGCCACGGCCTTCGATACCTCGAAGGAGTACAGCTTCAAGTACCCCGTTCTGGGCGACCGCTACCAGCAGTTCGCGACCATCGCCAAATCGCAGCTGGAAAAAACCCTCGGCCTCAAGATCAAGCTCGTCCCCGAGGAATTCGGCCGCTGGCTCAGCCAGTCGCTCTATGGGTCCGACTTCGATGGCTTCCAGGGCTTCACCAGCCTCTCCTACGACGACCCGACCTCCTACATCGCCGTGTACACGAAGCTCTACGGCGGCCGCCCAAACTGGGCTGGCTGGCAGAACGACGAACTCGATGCCGCGGTCAACGCCCAGAAGGCCATCCTCGATGACCGTGAACGGCTCAAGGCCGTCCAGGAAATCCAGCGCAAGGCATGGAAGGCCGGCGCCCCGTTCATCCCGACCTTCGTCGCCGTCGGCAGTGGCGCGAGCTGGGGGTTCGTCAAAGGCCGCGTTACCGGCCGCGGCAGCTACGGCGCCTTCAACGGCAAGCTCTACATCGACAAGAAGTGAGCCACTGATCGATGCGCCAGTACATGCTCCGCCGGCTCGCCTACCTGCCGCTCATCATGGCGGCGGTCTCCGTCATCACCTTCTTCACCCTGCGCCTGCCCTGGTCGGTTGACCCGGTGCTCCAGTACGTCAACCAGAACACCACCGTCGAACAGGAAAAGGCCATCCGTCACGACCTCGGCCTCGACCGCCCCGCGCTGGAACAGTTCGCCATCTGGATGGGACAGGTAGCTCGCGGCGACATGGGCGACACTTTCCGCTCCAACCAGCCTGTCTGGGATGAGGTGAAGCGCCGGCTCCCCGTCAACATCGAAATCCTGTTCCTGTCCGTCCTCTTTAGCACGGTCTTCGGGATTGCCTTCGGCGTC
>CAZRUZ010000103.1:0-9308 GCA_964603275.1 uncultured Anaerolineaceae bacterium
GCGCGCCTCTGCCGCATCATCCGCAGCCACGGCCAGGAAGTCCGCTACAAGCACGATTACTTCGGCCTGAACTGGCGGATGCAGGACCTCAACGCCGCTATCGGTCTCGTCCAGATGGACTACATCGAGGACTGGAACCGCGCCCGCATCGCGAATGCGGAAAAGCTCGCGAGCCTCATCCGCGCCGTCGAGACACCCCGCGTCCGCGAAGGTGACCGCCACGTCTTCCACCAGTTCACGGTGCGCGTTGCCCGGGACCGCGACCGTGTCCAGCAACAGCTCCAGGAGGCCGGCATCGGCAGCGCCGTCCATTACCCGATCCCGATCCACCAGCAGCCGATCATGCGCGACCTGGGCTTCGGCGAAGGCTCCTTCCCGGTGGCGGAAGCGGCGGCCGCCCACGTGCTCTCGCTCCCCGTCCACCCGTCGCTCGGACCGGAAGACCCCGAGTACATCGCGGCCACCGTCAACCGAATCTGCGGCTGAACGGGGGTTACTCGGCCCCCTGGCCCGCCTGGAACTCCCGGTCCGCGCGCTTCCCGCGGTAGACGCGCATGTCGATCGCCCGCGTGACCTCGGGCTCCAGCCGGAACAGCAGGCGCGGCTCCGTCTTCATGTTCGTGAAGAACGCTTCGACGGCAGCCGCGTTGCCCGGATCGCCCCGGCCCACGTATTTCTCGGCCAGTTCCCGCGAGATCGGCCAGATATCGAAGTCCGGCAGTTCGTACGATGTGCACCGGCCATCGAACTCCACGTGGCCCACCAGGGGCGGCCCCGATTCGATGCAGAGCGAGGCCCGAGGGTCGCGCATCAGCTGTTTGCACCACACCCGGTTGTACGTCCCCGTTATCCAGATGCCATCGGGTTTCGATAGCCACCACACCGGGACCGTGTAGGGCATTCCATCCCGCCTCAGGGTGGCGATCACCCCGACCGTCGGTAGCTGAAGGAACTCCTCCAGGACATCAGGCTGCATTCTCGGCATTGGGCTGCTCCGTGGCGTGCGATTCGTCCCGGTCATCCCCGTCCGCACTGTCCGCTGCCGCCGGCTCGCGCAGGATGCCCATGTAGACCAGGTCATCGTAACGTCCGTCCAGCCAAACGTGCCGCCGGAGCCGCCCTTCTTCCGTAAACCCGGCCGCCGAAAACGCCCGCAGCGCCCGTTCGTTGCTCGCGTTCACGGTCAGCCACACCTTTTCCATGTTCCGCAGCCGGAACGCGTACTTCGCCAGCAACCGGACCACATCCCGGCCGTAGCCCCGCCCCATGTAGTCACGGTCGCCGATGGTGATCCCCAGCTCGCACGTCCGGGCCGCGTAGTCAAAGTTGTGCAGCACGCACTGGCCGATGAACTTCCCGCCCTGGATCTCGATCCCAAACCAGCTGATTTCTCCGCGTGGCCGCTCGAGGTGCGACTCGAACACCGCCACCAGCCGCTCGTACTCCATCGGCATCGGCGGGTCAGCGTCCGCGAGGATCTGCAGCTCCACGTCGTTCCGGTATTCGAAGTACTTCTCCAGGTACTCCCGCCGCATAGGCCGCAGGATCACCTTGTCGCCCTTCAGCATGCACTGACTCCAGGTTTCATCGCCGGGTTTGCCCCACTCCCCCGTTGCTAGTTTTCGGCTGCTCCGTGGCACTCCACCAGCCCACAGCCCGGGACCTGCGGTACGATCACCGCAATGCCCGGCCACGCTCACCTCCCCGCGCCGCGGCTCCGCGCCGAGATCTTCCGCGCTGGCCGCCCGGACCTTCGCTTCCGCCTCCTGGTCTGGTTCTCAGCGGTCATCGCGACCCTCGGGTTGGTAGCCGATTCCGCGGCGGTGGTCATCGGGGCTATGCTTGTCGCCCCGCTCCTCGGCCCGATCATGGCCATCGGCGAAGCCAGCCTCGGCGGCCGCACCCGCCAGGGGCTCCTTGCTGCCCGTGCCCTGATCGAGGGCTCCCTGACCGCCATCGTCTTCTCGTTCGTCATTGCCGAGCTCCTCATCGCCTCTGGCTTCGATGTCTTGGAGTCCCTCCCCGGCGAAGTCCAGGCCCGCACGCGCCCGAATCCCCTCGACCTCGGCATCGCCCTCGCCGGCGGGACCATCGGCGCCTACGCCGTCGCCCGCATGCGCGATTCGGCGGCGGTTCCCGGTGTCGCCATCGCGACGGCCCTCATGCCGCCACTCTGCACGGTCGGCATCGGCCTGGCGATCGATGACAGGGGAGTCTGGGGCGGCGCGCTCCTGCTCTTCACAACGAACCTGACCGCCATCGTATTCAGTTCTGCCGCGGTCTTCTGGCTGGTCGGCCTGGCGCCCCACCGCCACGGGCCGTCACTTTCCCAGGCTGTACTCGCTTTCGTCCCGCTCGCGGTGATGGGGATCGTCCTGTTCGGTCTGAGCGCCCGGGCCGTTGGCGAAGCCCGCGAGGCCGAGTCGCTCTGGGCCGCGTCGAACCGGGCAGTCACCGAGGTCCTGCCCGGCGCCGAGGTGACCGAACTCGAACGCTCCAGCGGCCCCGATGGTTCCATCAGCCTCCGTCTTACCGTTCGCACTCCGGTCGAGGCCACCATCCAGAGCGCGGAGGCGATCCAGTCGCTCGTCGCCCAGGAGATGCAAAAGAAGATCTCCCTCGTCCTCATCAGCGTCCCGGTGATCGTCCTCGACCCGCTTAACCCGCCGCCACCCGATGCCACCGTGACCGTCCCGCCGACGGCGATCACGGTGACCCCCACCTCGACACCGTCGCCTACCTCGACTCCCACCGCTGTGCCACCGGCGACCCCGACCCCGACGCCGGCGCCGGACCCGTCGCCCACGACGATCCCGCCGGTCGTTGGCAACTCACCCGCGAACTGAGGCCGCTATCTACCGGCTGGCGTCGCGCGCCGAGCCCGTCAGCTCGAACCGCGGCGGCTCCAGCCACTCCGCCGATGGCGGGTTCTCCTGCATCCGGATCTCCGCCCGCCGCTTCTCCGTTTCAAGCTTCTTTGCCTGTTTGATCACCAGGTCCCGTTGGCGCGCGTGCTCCACATCCCGCTGGATGGCCGAACGGCTCTTCCCGCGCCGCGGTTTGCCGGGGTATGCCGCCACCCGTCCCTCATCGGTCAGCTGCTTCAGGTGCGAACGGACATTGTTGTCGGCGGCCCGCCGCAACCGTTTGTCGATGTCCGGGTAGAGCTGGAGCATGATGTCCCAGCTGCTGATCGCTCCACCACCCTCCAGGACCTGCAGGATCTGCCGCTCGCGCATATCCCGGTGCTTGACGTACATCTCCAGCCGCTCGCGCGGGTCGTTCACGATCTTCCCGTGCCCGGGGCAGATGACCTTCAGATTTGGCAGCGCGAGCAGCCGCTGCAGCGATTGCCGGTACAGCCTCAGGTCCCACACCGTCGTCGTCGATGACCCCAGGAGCGTGTCCCCCGTGAACAACACGCCCTCGTCCTCGATGTAGAAGCAGAGCGAGTCGATGCTGTGCCCGGGCGTGCCGAGCACCTGCACCTTCACGCCGCCGTCCAGCTCGATGACGTCCCCATCCTTCAGCGTGCCGACCTTCGCCGGGATGCGCCCCTTCAGCAACGACCGCCCGTTTGCCGGGATCGAGATATCCGCCTTCAGGAACTCCTTCGCCCACTTCAGGTTCCCTGAATGGTCCGAGTGGTGGTGCGTGATCGTGGCAATGCCGATCTCTTCCTTTTCCACGGCCGCCAGGTAGCCGCGCAGGAACCACTGGTACCGGTCGATCGCCTCACCCGAGTCGATCGTCAGCGATTGCTGCCCCTTCGCCCCCACCAGGTAGATGCACGTGAAGTCCGGGTGCATCGGGTTCTCATCGGGCACGAGGGCGGCGCGGACGGATGGCGAAATCTGCATAGCCGGAGTCTACGCGCCCGCCCGGGGCGGTGTCAGGGCGAGTCATGGCGCCCCCGGCAGGATTCGAACCTGCGGCCAGACGCTTAGAAGGCGCCTGCTCTATCCCCTGAGCTACGGGGGCGTAGCTCCCATTGTACCGTTCCTCTGCCCTGCTCCGGCCCCCTTCCACCGCGCACAGCGCCGGCGCGCTATCCTTGCCCATCCGCACCGTGAGGGACCAACCCATGACAACTACTTCGATGGTGGCCACGCGCCCCGAGGACCTTGGCATCGATAGCGAGAAGCTCGAGGCCGTGTTCGCCCGCGCCAGGCGCGATGTCGACGATGGCACGCTCAAGAGCGCCCAGGTGGCCATCGCCCGCCACGGCCGCCTCGCCGGCGTCCGCACCTTCGGCACCGTCCAGCACAACGGCATCGATGCCGAAGTCCCTGCCACCAACGACACGCTCTACACCATCTTCAGCTGCACCAAGGCCATCGTTGGCGCCGCTGCGTGGACGCTCTTCGAAGACGGCCTCCTGCGCGAGGAGGAGCGGGTTGCCGACATCATTCCCGAGTTCGGCACGAATGGGAAAGACCAGGTCACTGTCACCAGGCTGATGACCCACACCGGCGGTTTTCCCCTCGCACCCTTCGCTCCCCAGGATTGGGACAACCGCGAGCGCCGTCTCGAACGGTTCGCCAGCTGGCGCCTCAACTGGGAGGGAGCCCGGCACCCGCTTTGAATACCACGCAAGCAGCGCGCACTGGGTCATCGCCGAGATCATCGAGCGCCGCACCGGCAAGGACTTCCGCGCCTTCGTCCGCGAGAAGATGCTCGACCCAATGGGCATCGATGACCTCTATGTCGGCCTCCCCGAATCAGAGAACGGCCGGGTCGCCGATGTCCGGCACATCGTCCCGCCCACGCCCCCACCGGGCGGCTGGGGCGAAGTCACCCCCGATGCCATCAAGTCGTTCAACCGGCCCGAAGTCCGGCGCGTTGGCGTGCCCGGCGGTGGCGGGATTGGTGGGGCAGCGCAGCTCGCCATGTTCTACCAGCCGCTCATCAACGGCGGAGTCACCGCTGATGGAAGCCGGGTACTCAAGCCCGAAACCATCGAGTGGGCGACCCGCGTCCGCACGACCGACATCCACCGCGTCCCGCTGCTCGATTACCCCTGCAACCGTGCCCTCACCGTCGTCGTCGCCGGCGATGATGGCAACGCAAGCCTCCGAGGGTTCGGAAAGACCTGCTCGCCCCGCGCTATCGGCCACGGCGGCGCCGGCGGCCAGATCGCCTGGGGAGATCCCGAAACCGGGATCTCCGTCGGCTACTGCACCGATGGGTTCCTCGATGAGGTGCTCCAGGGCCGCCGGATCACCGCGATCAGCAGCCTCGCCGGCCAGTGCCTCGCCTGAGACAGAGGCCCGGCCGTCTCCCGGAAAACCAGAGAGCCCGCGGGGTAATCCCCACGGGCTCTCGTCCTTGCTCGCGTTGCCGCGTTAGGCCCGGGGAAGCCCGAGTCCGCGCGTCGCGATGATGTTCCGCTGGATTTCGCTCGTTCCACCCTCGATCGTGTTGGCGATCGAGCGCAGGTACATGTACTTCACGCGGCCCTTCAGCGGCGGGGTCGGGCCATCGGTCTTCGCATCCAGCTGGCCATACATGCCGAGGACATGCATGCCGGTGCGCTGGATGCGCTGGTTCAGCTCGGTGCCGTACAGCTTGGCGACACTCGCCTCGTGGCCGGGGGCAACGCCCTCTTTTGCCTGGATCGACACGATCTTGAAGCTCATCATCGTCGCGACCCCGGCCTCCACGAACCGCTCGACCAGCTCGTGCCGTAGCGAGTCGTTGTGGCCGAGCGTGCTCGTGTCCTTGCCCTTGTTTTCCCGGGCGAAGGTCACCAGGTCCTCCACCGTCTGCCGCGCGCCGACCGCCCCGCCGATGTTCGATCGCTCGAAGCTCAGTGTCGTCTGCGCCAGGTACCAGCCCCGGTTCTCTTCGCCGATGATGTTCTTCGCCGGCACGCGCACGTCCTCGAAGAACACCTCATTGAACTCGTGCGTGTAGGCCGCGTTGATGAGCGGCCGCACCGTCACGCCCGGCGTCTTCATGTCGACGATGAAGTAGGTGATGCCGCGGTGCTTCGGTGCGTCCGGGTCGGTCCGCGCCAGCAGGATCATCCACTTGGCGTTGTGCCCGCCGGAGGTCCAGATCTTCTGGCCGTTAACCACGAAGTCATCGCCGTCGCGCACCGCGCGGGTCTGGATTGCCGCCAGGTCCGAGCCTGCGCCCGGCTCGCTATACCCCTGGCACCAGCTCACCTCGCCGGAAAGGATCTCAGGGAGCAGCGTCTTCTTCTGCTCTTCGGTCCCATGGACGATGAGGGTCGGGCCAGCGAAGCCGACGCCGATGCCACCCGGGCGAGGCAGCCGGGCCTCGGCCAGCTCCCAGTTGAAGATGAACTGTTCCATCACGGAAAGTCCGGCCCCGCCGTACTCCTTTGGCCAGGCCGGCGCGATCCAGTGGCGGTCGGCCAGCGCCTTCGTCCACTCTTTGCTCCCGCCGTAGAATGCCCGCTCCCCTTCCGCGTTCCCCATTCGCGCCTTCGGTCCTTCGTTGGTTACGAAGTTCCGCACTTCCTGGCGGAACGCGGCCTCTTCCGTTGTGTCTCGGAAGTCCATGAAATCACCTCGATCGAAAATTGGTCAGTGGCATGATTGTACCCCGGACACGTCCAGACCGCTGCGGGCATGCCCCCGGGCCTAACCTGGGCGCCCCGAGCGGTTGTCACCCGTTCGCGCTACGATCCGCCCCATGCCGAACACTGCCAGGTTCAACCCTCCGTCCCGCATCCTCATGGGCCCCGGGCCCAGCGGCGCCCACCCCCGTGTCCTCCAGGCCATGACCGCGCCAATCCTCGGCCACCTCGACCCCGAGTTCCTCCGCATCATGGATGAGTGCAACGACATGCTCCGTGACGTGATGGGCACCGCCAACCGCATCACGCTCGCTACGCCCGGCACCGGCACCAGCGGCATGGAAGCAGCCGTGATGAACCTGGTCGAGCCCGGCGACAAGGTGGTCGTGGGGATTTGCGGCTACTTCGGCGAGCGCATCGCCGTCATGGCCGAACGTGCCGGCGGCGAGGTCACCCGCGTCCAGGCCCCCTGGGGTTCACCCACCGACCTCGCGGCTGTTGAGTCCGCGGCCCGCGCCGCCGGGAACGTCAAGCTGATCGCCATCGTCCATGCCGAGACCTCCACCGGCGCGCAAACTCCCGTTGAGCCCTTCGCGAAGCTCGCTAAGGAATCCGGCGCGCTCCTCCTTGTCGATTGCGTTACCTCCCTTGGCGGGGTCCCGGTCTCCGTCGATGCCTGGGGCGCCGATGCCGTCTACTCCGGCACGCAGAAGTGTCTGAGCGCCCCTCCCGGCATGGCCCCGCTCACCATGTCGCCCCGCGCCTGGGACGCGATTAAGGCCCGCGAGGTCCCCTGCAACAGCTGGTACCTCGACCTCAGCCTCCTCGAGGCCTACTGGGACGAGCGCCGCGCCTACCACCACACCGCCCCAATCTCCATGGTGTACGCGCTCCACGAAGCCCTCGCCCTCGTGCTCGATGAGGGTCTCGAAACGCGCTGGGCCCGCCACGAACGCAACGGCCGCGCCCTCCAGGCCGGCCTCGAAGCGATGGGCCTCGCCCTCCACGCCGCCGCCGGCTACCGCCTTCCCGTACTCACGACAGTGCGCATCCCGGAAGGGGTGAACGACGGCGAGGTGCGTGGCGCGCTCCTCAACCGCAACAGCATCGAAATCGGTGGCGGGCTCGGCGACCTCCGTGCGCAGGTGTGGCGCATCGGACTCATGGGCGAAAGCTCTACTCCCGGCAACGTGCTCCTCGTGCTCAACTCCCTGGGCAGGATTCTCCGGGAGCAGGGGTTCAAGGCCGATATCCGCGCTGCCGTCGAGGCGGCCACCGTGCGATTGGGCGCCTGATCTCCCGTCGCGGGTCCGGCTGCGGTGCACCCCGGACCCGCCGGCGGTAGGCTACGTCCATGCCCATCCGCACCGAACGTCGCGACCGCACCTTCATCATCACGCTCGACCGTCCCGAAGCGATGAACAGCATTGACCCGGACATGTTCCGGCAGCTCGGTGATGCCTGGGACGAGTTCGAGCGTGACGATGCGCTCATGGTCGCCGTGGTCACCGGCGCCGGCGAGAAGGCGTTCTGTTCCGGCCGCGATCTCGTGAAGAGCGCCCAGGACGTGGCGAACGACTGGAGCCAGCAGCGCGGTGGCGGGCGCCTCACGCCCGAGGGCATCTGGAAACCGGTCATTGCCGCTATCAATGGGCATTGCCTTGCCGCGGGACTCGCGCTTGCCCTCGGCTGCGACCTCCGTATCGCCAGCCCGAACGCGACCTTCGGGACGATGGCGGCGAAGCGGGGTATCGTCGCCGGGGGAGGCCAGACGCAGCGGCTGGCCCGTTACATCCCTTTCGGTATCGCCATGGAGATGATCCTCTTCGCCGAGCGGATAAGCGCCGATGATGCGCTCCGTTACGGCCTCGTCAACCGCGTTGTGCCGCAGGAGGATCTCCTCCCCTTCGCACTCGGCTGGGCCGGGAAGCTCTGCGAGAACGGGCCCCTCGCGCTCCAGGCGATGAAGCGCGCCGCCTATGAAGGCGGCTGGGACATGACCTTCCGCGAAGGCATGCGCCTCGAAGCCCGCCTTTACGCCGACATCATGAAGACCGAGGACGCATCGGAAGGTGGCCGCGCCTTCGCCGAAAAGCGCGCGCCGAAGTTCAAGGGACGCTGAGATGAACGGTCCGCTCGAAGGCATCCGTGTCCTCGACTTCACCTGGGCGCTCGCCGGCCCCTTCGCCACCATGCAGCTCGCCGACCTCGGCGCCGAGGTGGTGAAGGTCGAATACCCCGAAACCCACGAAAAGGAGCGGGGCTTCGGGCCGTACTTCGATGGCATCTCCACCTTCTTCTTCAGCCCCAATCGCGGCAAGAAGGGCATCGCCATCGACCTGAAAGCCCCGGAAGGCAAGGACCTGGTGAAGCGCCTCGCCCGTGAGGCCGATGTCGTCACCGAGAACTTCCGCCCCGGCACCATGGACCGCCTCGGCCTTGGCTACCGCGCGCTCCACGAAGCGAACCCCCGCCTCATCTACGCCGCCCTCAGCGGTTTCGGACAGACCGGCCCATACAGCTCGATGGCCGCGGTCGATGCCGTCGCTCAGGCCATGGGCGGCACCATGTCGCTCAATGGCGAGCTGGGCGGCCCACCGATGCGCGTGGGCGTCAGCATGGGCGACATGGTCGCCGGGCTCTACCTCTCCGTCGGCATCCTCGCCGCGCTCAGGGCCCGGGAAGTGACCGGCGAGGGCCAGATGCTCGACGTCGCGCTCATGGAAGCGCAGATGGCCCTCTGCGAAAACGCCATCGTCCG
>CAZRUZ010000104.1:0-9128 GCA_964603275.1 uncultured Anaerolineaceae bacterium
GATGGGCCGGGTCCTGCCCGGGATCGAGGCCGCGATCGTGCATCGCCAGGACGATGCCATCAGCATCGTTCAGAACCCGGAAGAAGAAGGCGAACTAGCGTTGCGGGCTGGCTGGCCTTCGATGTTCCGGGGCTATCTCAACGAGCACGAGCGCTATCGCAAGTGCTTTGCCGATGGCTGGTATCTGACCGGCGACATGGCCCGCAAGGATGCCGACGGCTACTTCTGGTTCGTGGGCCGCGCCGATGATGTCATCAAGTCCGCCGGCCACCTCATCGGACCGTTCGAAGTCGAAAGCGCCATCATGGAGCACCCCGCCGTCGCCGAAGTCGGAGTCATCGGCAAGCCCGACCCGGTAGCCGGTGAGATCGTCAAGGCCTTTGTCGCGCTCAAGCCAGGCCACGAACCATCAGAGGAGCTGCGGCTCGACATCCTCGGGTTCGCCCGCAAGCGCCTGGGCACCGCCGTCGCCCCCAAGGAGATCGCCTTCGCCACGGACCTGCCCCGCACCCGCAGCGGAAAGATCATGCGCCGCCTCCTCAAGGCACGCGAGCTCGGCCTCCCCGAAGGCGACCTCTCGACACTGGAGGGTCCCGCATGACCACCGATTCCGAGCACCAAACCCACCTCCTCCGCGAAATGCTCCGCATCCGCCGCTTTGAAGAGCGCTGTGTCGAGCTTTACAGCGCAACGAAGATCCGGGGCTTCCTCCACCTCTACATCGGCGAAGAGGCGAGCGCGGTCGGCGTCATGCAGGCACTCGAGCCCGCTGACGCCGTCGTCGCGACCTACCGCGAACACGGCCACGCCCTCGCTCGCGGTGTCCCGGCCCGCGGCCTGATGGCCGAGATGTTCGGCAAAGCCGAAGGCGTGTGCCGCGGCCGCGGCGGTTCGATGCACATCTTCGACGCTGCGACGAACTTCTACGGCGGCAACGCCATCGTTGGCGGTGGGCTGCCGGTGGCCGTCGGCCTCGCACTTGGCGACAAGCTGCAGGGCCGCCCGCGCGTCACCGCCTGCTTCTTCGGCGAAGGCGCCATGGCCGAAGGCGAATTCCACGAGTCCATGAACCTCGCCGCCCTCTGGGACTTGCCGGTGCTGTTCTGCTGCGAGAACAACCTCTACGCCATGGGCACCGCGCTCAAGCGCTCCCACGCCGAGACCAACCTCGCGGTCCGTGCCGCCGGCTACGAGATGCCCGCCTGGACCGTCGATGGTATGGATGTGAACGCCGTTGAGGCTGCCGCGCGCCGCGCCGTCACCGCCATGCGCGCCGGCGGTGGGCCCTGCTTCCTCGAAATCCAGACCTACCGCTTCCGCGCCCACTCGATGTACGACCCCGAGCTCTACCGCTCGAAAGACGAGGTAGAACGCTGGAAGGAGCGCGACCCCATCGCCACGCTCAGCGCGGCCCTGAAAGAGGCCGGCATCATCGATGACGCCGCCTTCGAACGGATGGACGCAGAAGTGATTGCGGAAGTCGACGACGCCGTGGCCTTCGCCGAGGCTGGCACACCCGAGCCGCTCACCGACCTCGAACGCTGGGTCTATTCGGAGGTGGCCGCGCCATGACCACTACCGTGAAGACCACCTACCGCGATGCGGTTCGCGCAGCCATCCGCGAAGCCATGCAACGCGACCGCCGCGTCTTCCTGATGGGCGAGGACGTGGGCGAGTACGGCGGCTGCTTCGCCGTGAGCAAGGGACTTCTGGCCGAGTTCGGGCCCGAACGAATCCGCGATACCCCGCTCTCCGAGTCGGCGTTCGTCGGTGCGGGCATTGGCGCGGCGATGAACGGCATGCGCCCCATTGTCGAGATCATGACCTGCAACTTCAGCCTGCTCGCCCTCGACCAGATCATGAACAACGCGGCGACCATCCTCCACATGTCCGGCGGCCAGTTCAACGTACCGCTCGTCATCCGCATGGCGACCGGCGGCGGACGCCAGCTCGCCGCCCAGCACTCGCATAGCCTCGAAGGCTGGTATGCCCACATCCCGGGCATCAAAATCCTCACCCCCGGCACCCTCGAAGATGCCCGCGGTATGCTCTGGACCGCCCTCCAGGACCCGGATCCCGTGCTGATCTTCGAAAACGCCCTCCTCTATAACCTCGAAGGCGAGCTCGCCACCGACGCCGGTGCGGTCGATATCTCCCGGGCTGAGCTGCTCCGTCCCGGCTCCGATGTGGCGCTCATCGCCTACGGCGGCTCCGTCCCGAAGACGCTCGAAGCGGCGACCGCGCTGGAATCGCAGGGCATCTCCGCCGAAGTCCTCGACCTCCGCACCCTGCGCCCGCTCGATACCGAAAGCATCGTTTCTTCCGTCCGGCGTGCGCATCGGGCGGTCATCGTGGATGAGGGCTGGCGCAGCGGTGGCATCGCAGCCGAGATCATGGCCCGCATCATGGAGCAGGCCCTCTACGAGCTAGACGCCCCCGTCGAACGTGTCTGCACCGCGGAAGTGCCGGTGCCGTACTCGAAGCACATGGAAGATGCGGCGCTACCGGGCGTTGCCCGCATCGTCGATGCCGCCCAGAAGGTGCTGGGCCGCAATGGCTGAGTTCCTCATGCCATCGCTTGGCGCCGATATGACCGAGGGGACCGTCACCCGCTGGCTGGTCAAACCCGGTGACCCGGTGCGCCGCGGCGACATCGTTGTGGAAATCGAGACCGACAAGGCCGACATGGAAGTCGAGATCTTCGCGACCGGCACCATCGAGAAAATCCTGGTCCCGCAGGGTGAGCGGGTGGCTGTCGGCACGCCCCTGGCGCTGGTGACGGCGGCCGGTGCCGCTGCCGCGGCGCCTGCTCCGCCGACTCCTGCCCCTGTGCCGTCGGCTACGGTCACGCCCCCCGCCCGCGCGACTCCCACGGCGAAGGTTCTCGCGCGCGACCTTGGCATCGACCTGGCGACCGTCGCGGGCACCGGCGTGGGTGGGACGATCACCCGGGCCGATGTGGAGCACGCCGCCCCGAACCCCGCTCCGGCGCCTCCTCCCGCCACCGCAACCTTGCCCCCGCCGCGGAGGCTGCTCGTTTCTCCCCGCGCGCGCAGGCTCGCCCGGGAGCGCGGCATCGACCTCGCGGCCGTGCAGGGCACGGGCCCCGGAGGCTCCATCACGGCCACCGACCTCGACCGCCTTGCGCCGCCGCCGGCCGTAACCGAACCTTCCGCCCCGCCCCCGCCCGATGCGGTGAAGCGCGCCCAGAGCCGTAAGCCCATCGCCGCGCTGATGGAGCGCGCCAACCGCGAGATCCCGCACTACTACCTCGGCGTCGACATTGACATGTCGCGTGCCCTGGCCTGGCTGCGCGAGGAGAACCTCCGCCGTCCCGTTACGGAGCGCATCCTGTACAGCGCGCTCCTGCTGAAGGCCACCGCCCTCGCCGCGCACGAAGTCCCGGAGGTCAATGGCCACTACACCGAGAACGGCTTCGAACCCTCGGCAACCGTGAACCTGGGCGTGGCCATCTCCTTGCGAGGGGGCGGCCTCGTCGCTCCGGCCATCCTCGACGCCAGCAACAGGCCGCTCAGCGACCTCATGCACGACCTCTCCGATCTCGTGAAGCGCAGCCGCGCCGGCCGCCTCCGCGCGTCGGAGATGACATCGAGCACCCTCACTGTGACCAACCTGGGCGAGCTCGGGGTCGATTTCGTCTATGGCGTCATCTACCCGCCTCAGGTCGCGCTTGCTGGATTCGGCAGGGTGGTCGAAAAGCCCTGGGCCGAAAACGGCATGCTCGCCGTGCGTCCGGTGATCACCGCCACGCTCGCCGCCGACCATCGCGTGAGTGATGGCCACCGCGGCGGCATCTTCCTCGCCACCATCAACCGACTCCTCCAGGAACCGGAGCACCTATGAACGCAGAACAGGCCCGCGAAATCGTCTTCGCCGTTCTCCGCCAGATCACGCCCGAGGCCGACTTCCAGGAGCTTGAACCCGACGTCGAGTTCCGCGAACAGCTCGACATCGACTCGATGGACTTCCTCAACTTCATCATCGGCATCCACGAGCGCACCGGGATCGACGTGCCAGAGGAGGACTACCCCCTCCTCGCCTCGCTCGATGGCTGCATCGCCTACCTGGTGAAGGCGGGCAACAGGTAGCGCGGCAGGGATGGCTGCCTCGAGGGCCGTGGCCTTCGCTTTCCCTGGCATGTTCCAAGACACTGCGTCGCACGGCGCCTCGCTTCGGGCCGTGCGGGTGATCCAGGCCCCGATCCTCAGGCATGGTTCCGCAGGCGGATCCGGCTTGACGGACGCTCAGGCGGCTGCGAGCTCCAGTTCGCCCGGGTTGTCCAACCTGTGGACGGTGCCCGGGGCAAGCCCCTGGTAGAGCATCAGGATGAGCTGGCGCTCCACATCGGCCGGGATGCCCGTGAATTCGGCCCCCACGCGAAACCCGGCCGTGCCCTCAGCGCGGCAGAGGGTGATGGTGGCAGGTACCGTAAACGCGTCGCCGGCCGTCGGCTGGACCTCGATGGTCACGCCGGTGCCTCGTTCGTACCAGGTGGGCGAACACCAGCCAAGGCCCGCGGTCGAAAGGTCAACGGTTTCGGTCTCTTGCTGGCGCCGCCCGTGTCTCACCACAACTGGCACCTGCACCGGGAACCGGTAGACCTGCCGGCGGTGGTGTCTCCGCAGCACGGAGCGCGCGAGCACACCGATGAGCCCCGCGTTGAATCCCGCCCAGCCAATGGTCACCAGCAACGAGACGCCCGTGAGCGCCCACGAAGCGCCAAGGAGCCATGAGACCAGCCCCCAGACCGCCGAGGCGAGGCAGAACCCGCCCACGATGATCTGGGTGCGAAGGTGGCGCAGCACCGCCCACCGGCTCTCATCTTCGCCCGCGGACTTGGGTGTCACCTTGAACTTCAACTTCCGAGGGACAACCAGCAGCGAGATGGCTCGCAACATGATCTCGATCTTCAGCACGTGGAATCGCTCGGCATGCAGGTATGGGTTCGTCCCGCCCGTCAGCAGCCGTGTCGCAAGCATCCCCAGCAGGTAGTACGGAAGGAACCTGAAGAGGAAGTTCCAGCCCATGTCCGTCATCGGCAACACGCCCGTGACGAGCACAATCGGCGGCGTCGCCAGGTAGATGGCCTTGGGGATGTACTCAATGACGTAGGCGACGCTCGTGAAGTACGCCACGCGCTGCCGCCCGCTGAGCCCCCGTTTGAGTAGCGGGTTGTCCTTCCGCAGGAGCTCCATCGCGCCCTGCGCCCAGCGCAACCGCTGCACCAGAAATGGCTCAAGGTCGTCTGGCGCGATCCCCACGGCGAGCTCGCGATCGTGGTAGACGGATTTCCACCCGGCTGCGTGCATCAGCATCGCGGTGTGCATGTCTTCCGTGACGGTGAGGGTGTTCACGCCGCCAACCTGTTCCAGGGCCGTCCGCCGCAGGATCGCGCTCGAACCGCACCAGAAGGCGGCGTTCATCCGGTCCTTCCCGGGCATGATCGTGTCGTAGAAGATCGATTGCTCGTGCCACGGCTTGCCCTGGAACCGGGACCGCTGGCTGTGCTGGAACGAATCCAGGTTGTAGTACGCCTGCGGTGACTGGACGAGGGCGACCTCATGGTCATCGAAGTACCCCAGCAATTCGACAAGGAAATCCGCGAACGGCGCGTGATCGGCATCGAAGATGGCGATGAACTCGCCGCTGGTTTGCGGCAGGGCGGCGTTGATGTTGCCGGCCTTCGCTCCGCGGTTGTCCGGCCGGGTCAGGTAGTCCACGCCCACCTCGGCGCAGAATCGCTTCACTTCGTCACGGCGGCCATCGTCGAGCACATACGTGCGGTGTGGATAACGCATGGCGAGCGCCGCCAGCACCGTCGGTTTCAGCACCGAAAGCGGCTCGTTGTACGTGGGGATAAACACGTCCACCGTGTGCCCCGGAGGGGCCGGAGGGGCCTGCCGCCGTACCCGCGCCCAGAGGTTGAAGGCAAAGAGACCGAAGAAGAGGAACCCCAGGTAGTCGGCCAGCAGCAACGGTATCGAAAGCCATGGCGCATCGGGGTTCACGGTGTGGAGGGTGCGCCACCACAGGTAGGTCGTCCCGAACAGCAGATACGCCACGGTCACGGCCTGGGCACGCCGCGATCGCAGGAGTTCGGTGTGGGCCCCGATCGTTCTATCGGGATTCGGCTCTGTCACCCCGTCGTTATCGGCAGCGCCGCTGCCGCTCCACAGAGGGCTTCGCCCTCCGCGGCTATCGCCCTCCTGCCGTTTCCCGGGGACAATCGGCGGGTTGCAGTCTCCCCACCAGTGTGGAGGCAAGGAGGATGGCAGCTACGGTTCGTCGGCCAGGCCCGAACCGGAGTACACTCCTCCGCCATGACCGAAGTCGCGCCATCAGACACAGCCGCCGCGGAAGAGGCCGTCTCCCGCAACCCCTTTCGCGTCGCCGGCTACCGCGTTTGGTGGCTCGCCTCCGTGGTCGCCGGCACCGGTGTGGGCATCCAGGCCGTGACCGTCCCGCTCTTCATTCGTGACCGGGTGGGCGAGGACCACCGCGCCGCCGCCATCGCCGCCGCCCTGATCTGTGGCGCGCTGCCCGGGGCAGCCCTGGCGCTCCTCGGTGGGGTGATGGCCGACCGGGTCGAACGCCGGCGCATCCTGGTACGGACCTACGCCGTCGCCGCCGCCGTCTCGCTCGTCTACGTCGCCCTGGCCGGATTCGATGTGAGCGTCATCTGGCCGGTCTTCTTCCTGGCCGCGGTCCTCGGCAGCGCGGGCGCCTTTTCGAACCCAGGGCGCCAGAGCATGATGCCCCAGATCCTCCACGTCTCGCAGATCCAGAACGGGACCATCTGGGGCACGATGGCGTTCATGGCCACCCTCCAGTTCGGCGGCCCCAGTCTCGGTGGTCTCCTCGCCGACCTGTTCGGCCTTACGGCCGCGTTCGCCACCGAGGTTGCCATGCTCGCCGCCGGGGCGGTCCTCTTCGGCCGCATCGCCACGGACATGCCTACGCCAACCGGCCGCAGTGTCCGCCACGACCTCGCCGAGGGCATCCGCTACGTCCGCAGGAACGACTCGCTCCTCGGCATCCTCGCGCTCACCCTCCTCCCGGGCGTCTTCTTCATGGGGCCATTCGCCGTCACGGTTGTCCTCATGGTCGAGGACGTCTTCGAAGCCTCCGACAGGTATGTGGGTTTTCTCTGGGGCAGCCTTGGGGCGGGTATCGTCTTCGGCTCCCTTGCCATCAGTCTGGTCCACACGCGCCGGCGGGGCAGGATGTTGACCGGCTGCCTGTTTTTCGGCGGCGCCCTGTGGACGGCTTACGGTTTCAGTTCGTCGCTCCCGCTTTCGATGGCCCTGGCCTTCGCTGCTGGCGCCGCCGGCCCGGCCATCTTCATCAACTTCGCCGTCGTCCTGCTCCAGGAGAATACCGAACGCCAGATGATGGGCCGCGTGATGAGCATGTACGGCCTCGCGTTCACTGCGAGCATCCCGGTGGGGTATGCCCAGGCCGGCATCCAGGCGACCCTCTGGGGCCCCCAGTCCACCATCGTCTCAAGCGCGGCTATCGCGACCGTTATCGGCCTCTTCGCTTTTCTTTTTCTGCGACCGGTCAACCGCCTGCCCTGACGGGCCAGCCTATGTCAGCGCCGAGGGCGCCATCTCCCGCATCGCCTTAAGCGTCAGATCACGCCGCACTGCCGGGTCCGGGTTCACGCTGAACCAGTTGAGGAAGACGGTGTCCACCCCGGCATCAAGGTAGCGCCGGACGTGAGCGTTGCGCTCTTCCGCGGCCCCGTGGACCACCAGGTCACCCACCACCCGGTCCGGGATCGCGGCAACGGCGCCCTTCCGGTCCCCGCCTTCCCAGGCGTCCCACATGCCCTTGAGCGCTTCGCCCCGGCCCAGCCATTCGTGGAATGCGCGGTACACCGGCACGTTCAGGTAGGCGTTGATCAGCCGCCGCCGCCCCAGGTCGCCCTCCGGGCCGGGTGGGTCGATATTCACCATCAGCCGGGCCGTGATCTCGATGCTGGCCGGGTCCCGTCCGGCGTCCGCCGCCGCCTCACGCACCACCGCCACCGACTTCCTGCAATCCTCTGCCGAAAGCCAGTTGATGATTGCCCCGTCGCCTACTTCGCCGGCCACCTTCAGCATGCCTTCGCGCAGCGCCGCAACGTGGATAGGCACGGGCTGCTCGATTGGCCGGGAGAGCCGGAACCCATCGACATGGAACGTCTGGCCATAGAACACCACCCGCTCGCCGGCCAGCGCCTGCCGCAGGAACTGGGCCATCTCCCGGACCCGGGTTGCGGGTTTCGCGAAGCTCCCGCTGTTCCACATCTCCACGATCGGCTGCGAACCGGACCCGATCCCGAGGTTGAATCGCCCCGGCGCGATTTCCGCCATGCCGGCGGCGGTCTGCGCCAGCGTTGCCGGGCCCCGCGTGTAGACATTCGCGATGGCAGTCCCCAGCCGCATCTGCGTGGCGGCGCCCACCACCGCCAGCGGTGTGAAGCAGTCGGTCCCGTCCACTTCAAGCGACCATGCATCCGTATACCCGAGCCGTTCCGCTTCGCGCGCCAGCTCGCTGTGCTCCGCCAGTGTGAACGCATCCAGCGGCACCGAAAGGGCCAGTCTCTTGTCCATCTCCTACTCCCCCATCAGCCGGTGCATCCGGTCGACCAGCACCGGCACGTACCATTCGAACTCCGCGCTCGCCGGGTTTGAAGCGGTGCTCCCCAGGTAGTGCATGTACAGCCCCTCCAGGATGATCGCGAGCTTGTACACCGCGAGGACGTGGTAGAACGCGAAGTCCCGCATCGAACGCCCGCTCTTGCGCTCGTACAGCGCTGCCATTTCGCCGATCCCGGGGAACCCTTCCAGGCTCGTGACCGGCTGCGCGTCGTTCAGCGTCCGCGTCCCGGGCGGGTCGCCGGGGTCGCCCCACGTCGAAAGCAGCCACCCGAGGTCCGCCAGCGGGTCCCCGATGGTCGCCATCTCCCAGTCCAGGATCGCGATCAGCCGCGGCTCATCGGCCGCGAACATCACGTTGTCGAGCTTGTAGTCGCCGTGCACCACCGTCGATTCGCCGCCTGCCGGGAGGTGCGAACCGAGCCAGCCCGTCACCGCGTCCAGCCCCGGCAACGGGCGCGTGCG
>CAZRUZ010000105.1:0-5946 GCA_964603275.1 uncultured Anaerolineaceae bacterium
GCTGGACGATGCCGATATTGCGGCGGAGCGACTCGATGGTGACATCGCGCACGTCAGTGCCATCGATGGTGATGGCGCCGCCGGTGACATCGTAGAAGCGCGGGATGAGGTTGACGACGGTGGACTTGCCGCTGCCGGTCGGGCCGAGGAGAGCGATCACCTGGCCGGGCGCGGCATCGATCGAGACATCGGAGAGGACGGCGCTGAGGTTGTCGTAGCCGAAGCTCACGTGGTCGAAACGGACGTGGCCGGAGACCTGTCCGAGGGGGACGGCGCCGGGCTTTTCCTGGACGACCGACTGGGCGTCGATCAATTCGAACACGCGCTCGGCGGAGCTGATGGCGCGGGCGAAGATGTTGATGATGAACCCGAGCGTACGCATGGGGAGCTGGAGGATGTTGAGCCAGAGGGTGAAGGCAAGGACATCGGCGGCGGTGGCGTCTCCCCGGGAGATGAACCATGCGCCGATGCCGACGGTCAGGCCGACCTGGGCAGCGGAGAGGCCCTGGAGGAAGGGCTGGTTGCGGGCCTGGATGACCGCGGTGGTGTAACTGAGGTCGGCCTGCTTGCGGGCGCTATCCGCGAACTTCTTGCTTTCGAACGGTTCGCGGCTGAAAGCCTTGACCACGCGGATGCCGGTAAGGCCTTCTTCCGCGACCTGGGTCATTTCGGCCTGGTTCTGCTGGATTTCGAGCCAGAGGGGGCGGAGCTTGCGGCTCGTGACAATGGAGCGCCAGGCGAGGATGGGGAGGCTCACAACGCTGACGAGGGCCAGGTGCCAGTTGATGATGAACATCCCGATGAGGGAGATGACCAGCATGAGGATGATGAAGGCGAAGCGGAGCAGCCCCATGTTGACGAACATGCGGATGTTCTCCACGTCCTGCGTGGCGCGGGACATGATCTGGCCGGTCTGAACCTTGTCGTGGTAGGCGTAGCTGAGGCGCTGGAGGTTGTCGTAGATGCGGTTGCGGATGTCGTAGGCGACGTTCTGGCCGACGGATTCGCCCAGGTATTGCTGGCCGAACGAGGCGATGCCGCGGCCGACCGCGAAAGCGATGACGGCGAGCGCGCCGAAGATGAGGAGCTGTTCATCGCCGGCGAGGCCAATGAGCTTGCCCTGGTCATCGCGCTGCGGGTCGAGGCCGAAGTCGATGGCAAAGCGGACCATCAGCGGGCTGATCATGACGAAGAGGCTCGCCATGAGGACGGAGAGCCACGCGAGGGTGGTCCTCCGCCAGTACGGTTTCATGTACGGAACAAGGCGCAAAAGCCAGCGCACGCAGAATCCCCCTTCTCGTTCGCCGACCATATCATACCTTGACGCGAACGTGAAGTTACCGGACGGTAGGCCTCAGGCCCCGGAACGGCGTGCTGGTACCATCGGCGGGTGGAGACTCTGCCGGACTATTACGGGCTGCTCGGGGTGGCGCCGGGCGCCCCGCTGGAAGAGATCCGGGGAGCGTACCGGCGGCTGGCGCGGCAGCACCACCCCGATACGAGCGGTGACCCGGCCTCGGCCGCGGAGATGCGGCGCATTAATGAGGCGTGGGAAACGCTGCGCGACCCGGAGCGGCGCGCCGCCTACGACCGGACGCGCCCGCGGGCAGCGGCCCCCCGACGGCCAGCAGCCGCAAGCCGCAAGCCACGGGAGCACGCGCCGCGGCAGCGACCCGCTCCAGAGCCTGCGAGGGAGCGTCCCGAACCCGCGAAACCGGCGGGAAGCCGGAATGCCGTATTCACCGGAGACCCTTCGTTCGACTGGTACGCGGCGGTGGGGGTGCGCGCCGATGCAAGCCGGGAAGCGGTGCGGGCGGCGCTCGGGCGCATGGCCGCCGGGCTGGAGGGCGCACAGGTCAGCGCCACGGAGTACGCCCGCCGGCGGCAGGTGATCAAGGAGGCGTGGACCATCCTCGGCGACGGGGAGATGCGGGCCGCGTATGACCGCGCCCGCGAGGCCCGGCGCGGGGCCCCACCTCCGGCAAGCGACAAGGCGAACGACGAAGGCACCCCCATCCCGGCGGGGTACCGGGTCGGTCCGGTCACGGTTGGCGGCGTGCGCGTCGATGCGGGGGCGGATTGCCCCGGCGCCGATCTGCGCGGCGCGGACCTGCGCGGGCTCGACCTGGCGGGCATCCGGCTCGCGGGGGCCAGGCTGCAGGGCGCGGACCTCGAGGGCGCCTCGTTGCGGCGGGCCGACCTGCGCGGCGCCGACTTCTCCGGGGCAAGTTTGCGCTGGGCGGATCTCTCGCATGCGGACTGCGGGGATGGCGTGTTCCGCCAGGCGAACCTCGCCCGGGCTTCGCTTGCGGGGACGAAGTTCACCCGCTGCGACCTTTCCGGGGCGAACCTGGCGGGCGCGGTGGGGCCGGGGATCGACCTGGAATTCGCGGACCTGGGGCGGGCCGACTTCAGCGGGGCGAAGATCACGCCAGCGCTGATCGCGCGGGGGCGGCTGGAAGGCACGGTTTTCCCCGATGGGAGCGTGCGGGGCGGGTAGGGCGGCGGGCGCTACCGCCTGGCGGGGGAAGGCTGTAGGCTTTGCTCTAGCACTCTCCGCATGTGAGTGCTAACATTCCCGATTGCTACTACACACACACCTGCACTTTCCAGGAGGAATTGCATCCCATGGCAGCCAAGACCGCGGCGAAGGCCGCACCCAAGTCCAAGCTCATCCCGCTCGCCGACCGCATCGTGATCACGCCCCTGAAGCAGGACGAAGTGCATTCGAGCGGCCTGGTGATCCCGGACACCGCGAAGGAAAAGCCGCAGCAGGGCGAAGTCGTGGCCGTTGGCCCGGGCCGCCTCGATGATTCCGGCAAGCGCGTCCCGATGGATGTCGCCCCCGGCGACCGCATCCTGTACGCGAAGTACACGGGCACGGACATCAAGATCGACGCCGTCGACTACATCGTCCTGAACGAGAAGGACATCCTCTGCAAGCTCGAGGTCTAGGACCTCGGTGCGGGATTGGGGCGCCAGATCGCTGAAGGCAGTGCATGGCACTGGCGGAAGCGGGGAGGCGTCCCGTTTCGCGTGAAAGGGAGTTAATCCATGGTTGCGAAGCAACTGTTGTTCGACGAATCGGCACGGCGCCGGCTGCGCGATGGCGTGGATGCGCTGGCCGATGCGGTGAAGGTGACGCTGGGCCCGCGGGGCCGCAACGTCGTGATCGATAAGAAGTACGGCGCGCCGAACATCACCAAGGACGGCGTCACCGTTGCGCGCGAGATCGAACTCGAGGACCCGTTCGAGAACATGGGCGCGCAGCTCGCCAAGCAGGTTGCGACCAAGACGAACGACGTGGCCGGGGACGGCACCACGACGGCAACCGTCCTGGCCCAATCCCTGGTGACCAGGGGGCTCAAGGTCGTGACCTCGGGCGTGAACCCAATGGCGCTGAAGCGGGGCATCGAGGCCGGCATGGCCGAGGCGATCCGTGACCTGCGCGGCCAGGCCCGGCCGGTGCTGACCAAGGACCAGATCGCCCATGTCGCCGGGATCTCGGCGAACGATAAGGAAATTGGCGACCTCATCGCGGATGTGATGGAGAAGGTCGGCAAGGACGGCGTGATCACGGTTGAGGAATCGCGCGGGCTGAAGTTCGAGACGGAGTTCGTGGATGGCCTCCAGCTCGACCGCGGCTATGTTTCGCCCTACTTCGTGACGAATACGGACCGCATGGAAGCCGTGATCGAGAGCCCGTACATCATCATCACGGACAAGAAGATCTCGGCGGTGCAGGAGATCCTGCCGCTGCTCGAGAAGACGATGCAGGTCACGAAGGACATCGTGATCATCTGTGACGACGTGGATGGTGAAGCGCTGGCCACCCTGGTGGTGAACAAGCTGCGCGGGACGATCAACATCCTCGCGGTGAAGGCGCCGGGCTTCGGCGAGCGGCGGAAGGCGATGCTCGAAGATATCGCCATCCTGACCGGCGGCACGCTCATCACCGAGGACATCGGGCTGAAGCTGGACACCGCGACGGTGGCCGACCTCGGCCGGGCGCGGCGCGTGGTCTCGGGCAAGGATGACACGACGATCATCGAAGGCCAGGCGAGCGACGAGGCGATCCAGGCCCGGATCAAGCAGATCAAGGCCCAGATCGACGACGCGACGAGCGACTTTGACCGGGAAAAGCTCCAGGAGCGCCTGGCCAAGCTGGCCGGGGGCGTGGCCGTCATCAAGGTCGGCGCGGCGACGGAAGTCGAGCTCCGCGAGAAGAAGGCGCGCGTCGAGGACGCCCTCAGCGCCACCCGCGCGGCGGTCGATGAAGGCATCGTGGTCGGCGGCGGGGTTGCCCTGATCCGCACCACGAAGGCGCTGGACGCGCTGGCCAAGAAGACGAAGAACGACGACGAGCGCGTGGGTATCAAGCTGCTCGCCGAGGCGCTGGAAGCGCCGACCTGGACGATCGCCGACAACGGCGGCCTCGAAGGGTCGGTCATCGTCGATAAGGTGCGCAAGCTGACCGACGCGAACCACGGCTGGGACGCGGAGCATGACACCTGGGGCGACATGTTCGAACTGGGCATTGTCGACCCGGTGAAGGTGACGCGCTCGGCGCTGGAGAACGCGGTGAGCATCGCCGCGCTGGTGCTGACGACGGAGACGCTGGTCGCGGAGATCCCGCAGCCGCCGGCGGCGCCGCCGCCCCCGCCCGAGGACTACTAGCCTCAACCGGCGTATTTCCCCTTTACGCCCTCGGCTCAGCAGTGAGCCGGGGGCGTTTTTCTTTGCATCCGGCGGGATTCGTTAACCCGGAGGAGTGCGGGGCGTTACCACCCATAGGGGTGCAACAGGGGGCGCCCCTCATCGGCCGTCTGGCCTTTCTGGCTCCCGGGGGAGTTTCTTGTCTGACGAACACTTAGACCTGCGGGCCGGGAGGGACCTGATCCTCCGGCAGATGCGGGCACAGTGGGTGCTGTTCACCATCGCCTTTGGTGCGGGCCTCACCTGGGGCCTGCTGCGGCTTGTCGCGCCGGCGATCACGGGCATGACGATCGACGACGCGATCGTCCCGAAGAAGACCGGGCTGCTGCTGGGGCTGACCACCACCCTGGTCGTGGTCGTGGCGTTCCAGGCCGTGTTCGCTGGTCTGCGCCGCTACTGGGCGATGCGGACGAGCTACCGGATCGAGGCAGACCTGCGGCAGGAACTCTACAGCCGGGTGAACCGGCTTTCTTTCGATTACCACGACCGGACGGCGACGGGGCAGCTAATGTCGCGCGGGAGCGCGGACCTGCACGAGATCCAGGCGTTCCTGGTGAACATCCCGATCAACTCGGCCTACCTGCTGATGGCCATCGGCGCGTTCGTGATGCTGGTGCGGACGAGCGTGTTGCTGGCCGTGCTGGCCATGGCCGTGTACCCGGTGGTCACATGGCTGAGCGTGCGCTTCTTCAACCGGCTGGGGCCGGGCACGGAGGACGTGCAGCAGGGCCTCGCGAGCCTCGCGAGCACGGTGGAGGAGAACATCGCGGGGGCGCGGCTGGTGCGCGCGTTCGGGCGAGAGGCGCACGAGATCGAGAAGCTCGAACGGGTGGCCGACCAGGTACGCAGCGATTCGATGGGCGTGGTGAAACTGCGGACGGTGTACACCCCTCTCTTCCAGTTCCTGCCCGGCGTGGGCCAGCTGGTGGTGCTCGGGTTCGGCGGCTACCTGGCGACCGAGGGGAAGATGACGGCGGGCGAGCTGGTGGCGGCGCTCCAGTACCTGAGCATGCTCGTCTGGCCGGTGCAGAGCCTCGGGGACATGATCGCCAGCGGGCAGCGGGCGGTGGTCTCCTCGGCGCGGGTGTGGAACGTGCTGAAGGAAGAGCCGACGGTGAGCGAGCGGCCCCACGCGCGGCACCTGCCTCCCGGTGGCGGCGCGATCGCCTTCGATGACGTGACGTTCGGGTACCAGGAAGGGCGGCCGGTGCTCGAACGCTTCTCCCTCGA
>CAZRUZ010000105.1:6046-9092 GCA_964603275.1 uncultured Anaerolineaceae bacterium
TCGCTGAGCGGCGGGCAGCGCCAGCGGCTGGCGATCGCGCGGGCGATCCTGATGGAGCCGCGCATCCTCATCCTCGATGACGCGACATCGAGCGTGGACGCGCGGATGGAGGAGGAGATCCGGACCGCGCTGAAGGAAGTGATGGCGGGGCGGACCACGATCATCATCTCCCACCGGCTTTCGACGATTTCGCTGGCGGACCAGGTGGTGCTGGTGGACGACGGCCGGGTAGCGGCGACGGGCACGCACCAGGAGCTCATCGCGGGGAGCGCGCGCTACCGCGAGGTGCTCGGCCAGCTGGAGGCGATGGCCTCATGAGTGACGACGTCAGCGAGCTGCCGGGAGAGGACGCACAAGCGAACGGGATGCGCGGGGCGGTGGGCATGCTGGCGCCTCGCTGGCGGGCGATCCTCGTTGCGACGGCCTCGATCTGCCTGTTCACGGGGGCGAGCCTGGCCAAACCGCTGGTCATCCAGTACGCCCTGGATAGCGGGGTGGCGGAGCGCGACAGGGGCGCGCTGGTGCTCGCGGGAGGGCTGTTCCTCGGGCTCATCATCACGATCTACTTCTTCCAGGCGGCGAGCACGTACCTGGTGAACCGCATCGGGCAGGACTTCCTGCGCGAACTGCGGGTGCGGCTGTTCACGCACTACCAGCGGATGTCGCTGGCCTTCTTCGGGCGGGAGAATGCCGGGCGGCTGGTCGCGCGGATGACCTCGGACGTGGCAACCATCAATGACGTACTGAACAACGGCTTTCTGATGGTGGTGCAGTCGACGCTGACGCTGGTGGGAGCGACGGTGATCCTGCTGGTGCTGAGCTGGCAGCTCTCTCTGGCCACGGCGATCATCCTGCCGCCGTTGATCATCGCGACGGCGATCTTCCGGGTGTACTCGCGGCGGGCCTACGGCTCGGTGCGGGAACGGATCGCGGATGTGCTGATCCACATGCAGGAAAGCTTCTCCGGGTTGCGGGTGGTGCAGGCGTTCGCCCGCGAGCAGCACAACATGGAGCGCTTCGGGGCGATCAACGAACGGAACTTCGAGGCGAACGTGAACACGGTCCGCATCTCGGCGATGTACTTCCCGGTGGTGGAATGGCTGAGCGGGCTGGGGATCGGCGTCATCCTCTACTTCGGCGGCCGGCAGGTGGCGGGCGATGCGGTGACGGTTGGGACGGTGACCGCGTTCGTCTTCTACCTGGAGTTCATCTTCCAGCCGATCCAGAACCTCTCGCAGGTGTACGACATGGTGCAGAGCGCGGGGGCGGCGCTGAACAAGATCTTCGGCGTGCTCGGGATCAGGCCCGACGTGCCGGAGCCCGCGAAGCCGGCGAAGATGGAGGGGCACCTGCAGGGGCGGATCACGCTCCGGAGCATGACCTTTGGCTACGACCCGGCCCGGCCGGTGCTTTCGGACATCAACCTGGAGATTGCGCCGGGGCAGCACGTGGTGCTCGTGGGCCCGACGGGCGCGGGCAAATCGACCCTGGCGAAGCTGATGACCCGTTTCTACGACCCGACGGACGGGACGGTGGCGATCGACGGGTACGACCTGCGCACGCTCGCCTCGAAGGACCTGCGCCGGAGCGTGACGATGGTGCCGCAGGAAGGTTTCCTGTTCACCGGGAGCATCCGCGAGAACATCCTCTTTGGGCGGCCGGGCGCGACGGACGCCGAGGTGGTTTCGGCGTGCCGATCGCTGGGCATCCACGAGTTCATCATGTCGCTGCCGAACGGGTACGAGACGCTGGTGAGCTTCCGGGGCTCGCGGCTTTCGGCGGGCGAGAAGCAACTGGTGTCCATCGCGCGGGCGTTCCTCGCCGACCCGCCGGTGCTGATCCTGGACGAGGCGACGTCGAGCCTGGACCCCGCGACCGAGGAACAGGTGGAGGAGGCGCTGCGGCGGCTGCTGAAGGGGCGGACGAGCGTGGTCATCGCGCACCGGCTGAGCACGGCCGAGCACGCCGACCGGGTGCTGGTGGTAGATAAGGGGACGATCGTGGAGGACGGCCACCACGCGGAGCTGCTGGCACGGGGTGGTTACTACAGCGCGCTCTACCGCCAGTGGACGGCCGGGCGGGAAGTGCGCAGCGCGTAGAGGGGATTTAGCGGTGGTACGATGCAGGATATGAAAGCCACGGTACGCGTCCGGCGCCACCTCGATTCGGAAACGGTCTACCTCCCCGAGGCGAAGAGCCTGCTTGGGAAGGATGTGGAGATCGTGGTCCGGGAGGTCGACGAAGTCGCTGAGCCAGCGGACCAGTTCCCACTGCGCGGATCGGTGCTCAAGTACGATGACCCATTCGAGCCCGTAGCTGAAGAGGACTGGGAAGCTACGGCATGATCCTGCTGGACACCCACATCTGGATTTGGTGGGTAACCCAGGACGCCAGACTCCCCGCGGCAGCCCGTGAACTCATCGTCGATCACGAAGCGGATGGCCTCGGAGTCAGCATCATTTCCTGCTGGGAAGTTGCCAAGAAGGTGGAGGTCGGGAAACTCGTACTGGACCGTGGGACTCGCGAGTGGGTCGCCGGGGCGTTGAACTATCGGGGTATCAGTCTGATCGGGTTGACTCCGGACGTCGTCGTCGAGTCGACGCGGCTCCCGGGTCCGTTTCACCGGGATCCAGCCGACCAGATGATCGTCGCAACTGCCCGGGTGTTGGGCATTCCGTTGCTTACCCACGATGCCAGGATCCTCGCCTATCCCGGCGTCACAACGCTGGGCGGCTGACCCCGGGATCGCTACGCCAGGCCGAACAGTTCATCCAGGCCGAGGACCAGCTTTTCCAGCTTCATCACTTCCCGCGTGGCGGCGACGACGCCCGGCATGAAGGAATCGCGGCCGGTGGTGTCGTGGCGGATGCTCAGGGTCTGGCCGAGGCCGCCGAAGAGCACTTCCTGGTGGGCGACGAGGCCCTGCAGGCGCACCGAGTGGATGGCGATCCCGCCGAGCTCGGCGCCACGCGCGCCAGGCAGCGGTTCCTTTTCCGATTCGGGGTGGGTGAACGGGCGGCCGCGCGCGGCGAGCATGCCTTCGGCG
>CAZRUZ010000106.1:0-9052 GCA_964603275.1 uncultured Anaerolineaceae bacterium
CTGATCCTCGAGACGGAACGCGAGCTCGGGATACACACGCGCCCGCTCGATGAGATCGCGACGCTGCTTGAGGACGAATTCCGCGTGCGCGGGGTCCGTGCCGAGCCGTTTGGCATCGAGGCGGCGCTCATCCGGGCGGTGCTGGAATGGGAGGAAGACTTCCTCGGATTCGCCGGAGTGACGCGCGCCGAGAGTTGACCTGCCGCCCCTCGCGGGCGGAAACTCGGGACAGTCCTACCTTCGGGAGGTGCCGCGCTATTCAACCAATCTCACAGCGCGCAGAGAGCAGAACTTCAGCAAGCGCCAGGCCCGCCATTCCAGCGGGCGACGAGGCGGGGGCAGTATCGAAAGACTCGGCGGATGGCCCCCCGGCAGGCACAGCCGTTATGAAGCGCACAAACCAGCCCGGGTAACCGGCTGACAAACCCGCTCAACGTGCCAGGGGTTCGCAACCCCTCCCGCTCTCCGGATTTCACCGCATTGGACACCATCCGGCGCTCCCCTGGGGCGTAATGCGTGCTGCCGCCTGCTCCTTTCGGGGAGCCAGTCATGGGAGACTGCCAGCATGTGTGGAATCGTCGGATACGCGGGCGAACGGCCCGCCATCCCCGTCCTTCTCGGCGCCCTCAAAGACCTCGAATACCGCGGCTATGACTCCGCGGGCATCGCCGTGCTCGATCCGACCGGCGCCGGGCTTCGCATCACGAAACGCCAGGGCAAGATCACCAACCTGGAAAACGCACTGGATGGCACCGCGGGCCAGGCCACTACGGGTATCGGCCATACCCGTTGGGCCACCCACGGGAAGCCGAGCGACCAGAACGCCCACCCGCACATCAGCTGCAACGGCGAGGCGGTGGTCATCCACAACGGCATCGTTGAGAACTATGCCGAGCTCCGCGCCGAGCTGGTCGCGGCCGGTCACACCTTCCGCAGCGAGACCGACACTGAGACCATCGCGCACCTGCTCGAAGACCGGTTGAAGGCGGGCGACGGCCTGCTCGAGGCGCTCCGCCGGGTGGCGCCCCGGCTCGAAGGGTCCCAGGCGATCGTTGCGATGGCCGAATCCGAGCCCGGCGCCATGGTGGCGGCACGTCTCGGCAATGCTGGCGGCGTCGTCATTGGTTATGGCAACCACGAGATGATCCTCGCGAGTGACCTTGCCGCGGTGCTCCCGTTCACGCAGGAGGTCGCGTTCCTCGCCGACCAGCAGCTCGCGCGGGTCGACCGCGCCGGCGCCAGCTTCATCGAGGTCGGCGGCTCGCCGGTCGACCTGCCGCGCAAGCGCATCCCCATCGACCCCGTGAGCGCGCTGAAGGGCGAATACCAGCACTTCATGCTGAAGGAAGTGATGGAACAGCCGGAGGCACTCTCCGATACGATCTGGAGCCTGGGCACGCTGGACCCGGCCGAGCTGTACCTGGACGACCTTGGGACAGCCCGCGACCGGCTGGCCGCCGTGGAGCGTGTGGTGCTCATCGGCATGGGCACGAGCCTGCACGCGGCGATGCTCGGGCAGCGCTACATCGAGGCGCTGGCCGGAGTGCCCGCGGAGACCGACAACGCCTCAGAGTTCCGGTACCGCGACCCGGTCGTCGGGCCCGGAACTCTGGTCATCTCGGTCAGCCAGTCCGGCGAAACGGTCGATGTCCTGGAGGCGATGAACGTCGCCCGCGCCAAGGGGGCGCTGCAGATCACCATCTGCAACACCGAGGGCGCCCAGACGACGCGGGTGGCGGATGGCACGGTATACACGCGCGCGGGTCTCGAGCGTGGCGTGGCGAGCACGAAGTGTTTCACGGCCTCGGTCGCGGCGCTCTACGTGCTCGCGCTTGGGATGGGACTTGCCCGCGGGAAGCTCAGCCGGGAAGAGCTCCAGCGCCACATGAACGATCTGGCGCGGCTGCCCGAGGCCGTCGCGCGTACGCTGCGCGATGCCCCGGTGTGCGAGCGGGAGGCGCAGCGCTTCGAGACTGCCGGGCATATCCTGTTCCTCGGCCGCGGGCTGGCGTTTCCCGCGGCCATGGAGGGCGCGCTCAAGATGAAGGAGATCAGCTACATCCATGCGGAGGGGTACGCCGCCGGGGAAATGAAACACGGCCCCATCGCGCTGATCGACGCCGATTTCCCCACGATCGCGATCGCAACCCGTCATGCGCTGCGGGCGAAGATCGTCTCGAACATCGAACAGGTGCAGGCGCGAGGCGGTTCGGTGCTCGCGATCGTCACTGAAGGGGACGACCAGATCGTGTCGCTGGCGGATTCGGCCATCGCCATCCCCGAGGTGGCGGAATTCCTGGAGCCGATTGTTGCGTCGGTCCCGCTCCAGCTCCTTTCCTACTACGTTGCCGTCCAGCGCGGATGTGATGTCGATCAGCCCCGCAACCTTGCCAAGACAGTGACAGTGGAATAGTGGACCGATGGAAGGGAAAAACGGGGACCAGCGGAGGGCCCACCATGGGCCCGCACCGGTCTATAATCGGGCGACCGAAGCCATCGGTCTCCACAACGAGCGATGCGCGGAGGGAAGGGCAGATTGGCTAGCATCACGCGTTCCGTAGTGTGGTTCTCCGAGGTCGGGCGGGAGGATCTCGGCCTCGTCGGCGGGAAGGGGGCCAACCTCGGGGAACTCACCCGGGCCTCGATCCCCGTGCCGCCAGGGTTTGTCGTCACGGCCGACACGTATTTCCGGTTCATCAGCCAGAACGGCCTGGAGCCCCTCATCAAAAAGGAGCTCTTCGGCCTTGATGTGCACGATTCGAAAGCACTGAACGAGCGCGCCGCCAACATCCGCGCGCGCATCATGGAAGCGCCGATGCCGGCACACCTCGCGGACGAAATCCGCGAAGCGTACCGTGAACTCGGCGAGGGACCGGTGGCAGTGCGCAGTTCGGCCACGGCCGAGGACCTGCCTGATGCGAGCTTCGCCGGCCAGCAGAGCACGTACCTCAACGTCATCGGCGGCGACAACGTTGTGCGGGCTGTCCAGGCGTGCTGGGCCTCGCTTTTCGAAGGGCGTGCCATCTTCTACCGCGAAGAAGCGGGCTACGACCACACGAAGGTCGGCCTCGCCGTCCCGGTCCAGCGGATGGTGCAGTCGGAAAAGTCCGGCGTGATGTTCACCGTTGAGCCGGTGACGTCGGACGCCACGAAGATCACGATCGAGGCGGTCTACGGCCTCGGCGAGGGCATCGTCTCCGGCGAGATTTCGCCCGACCTCTACATGGTCGACAAGGAGTCGCTCCAGATCCTCGACAAGACGGTCACGCCGCAGGACCGGATGATCAGTCGCGCGCCGGATTCGGACGGCGGCCACGAAGGGGCGAACGCCTGGCTCCCCGTGCCGGAACACCTGCGCGAAGCACAAAAAATCACCGACGACGAGATCCGCGAACTCGCCCGAATCGGCCGCGCCGTGGAGGACCACTACGGCCACCACCAGGACATCGAGTGGGCCTACGAAGGCGGCAAGTTCTACCTCACCCAGGCGCGCCCTGTCACCACCATGCGTGCCGGGCACGATGAGGAGGACATGGGCGAACACGAGACCGCCCCGGTCCTCCTCGCCGGCCAACCGGCCAGCCCGGGTGTCGGTGTCGGCGTGGTCCGCATCGTCCACGACCCCCACGACATAGACATCGTGAAGCAGGGGGACGTCCTCGTGGCCGAGATGACGACGCCCGACTTCGTGCCCGCCATGAAGCGGGCCGCGGCGATCATCACCGAGCGTGGCGGGCGTACCTGTCACGCGGCCATTGTCAGCCGCGAGCTCGGGATCCCTTGCGTGGTTGGCGTCGGTGGGGCCACCACGGGGCTGGCCGAGGACCGGCTGGTTACCGTCGATGGCTCCGGAGGCAAGATCTACGACGGCCGCGCGGAAACTCGGCTCGCCTGGTACGAACGCCAAAAAGAGCGCTACGCCCAGGCGTCCGCGCTGAAGACCACCACGCGGCTTTATGTGAACCTTGCTGAGCCAGAGCTCGCGGAGCGGATCTCCCAGCGCAGTGTCGATGGCGTCGGGCTGCTGCGGGCGGAATTCATCGTGGCCCAGATCGGCACGCATCCGCGGAAGTTCATCGAAGAGGGCCGGCCCGAAGAGTACACCCGCCAGATTGCCGAAGGCCTGTTTGAATTCTGCCGCTCGTTCAACCCGCGGCCCGTGGTGTACCGGCTGACCGACTTCAAGACCAACGAGTACGCCAACCTGCGCGGTGGCATCGAGTTCGAGGCGAACGAAGAGAACCCGATGATCGGCTACCGGGGCGCCAGCCGGTACATCCGCGAACCCGATGTGTTCAAGCTCGAGGTCGAGGCGATCAAGCGAGTCCGGGCGGAGTTCAAGAACCTGTACGTCATGGTGCCCTTCGTCCGCACCCCGACCGAGCTCAAGGGCGTCAAGCAACTGCTCGCCGAGCAGGGGCTCGTCCGCAGCGATGAGTTCAAGCTCTGGATGATGGTCGAGGTGCCCTCAAACGTCATCATCCTCGACAAGTTCATCGATGTCGGGATTGACGGCATCTCCATCGGGTCGAACGACCTCACCCAGCTGGTGCTCGGCATCGACCGGGATAGCGAGGCGCTCGCTGATACCTTCGACGAGCGCAACGACGCGGTGATGGCGGCGATCCAGACGGCCGTGGCCGTCGCGAAGCGCCGTGGGATCACCGTCTCGATCTGCGGCCAGGCGCCCAGCGTCTACCCCGAGGTGACCGAGAAACTGGTTGAGTGGGGCATCACGAGTGTCAGCGTCAGCCCGGACATGATCGACCGCACGCGGGAGATCATCGCCAACGCCGAAGTGAAGCTCGGGAGGGCGCCGGCCAGCTGATGCCGGCTCCTCCGCACGGCCCCCATGGGCATCGCGCCGCGGCAGTGTCCGGGGCGCTGGTGTGATCGACGCCTGTTGACCTTATGGGTCATAGAATCCGGTTATGGACCTCCACGCAGTGCGGCGCCGCCTTGAAGGTAACGAACAGCGCCTGAGCCCCTTCGCGGCCAGGACATCGACGTCACGCGGCCGCGCCCGGCCCGAGGCGCCCTCCCCGGTGCGCACGGATTATCAGCGCGACCGCGACCGCATCCTCCACACCAAGGCGTTCCGCCGGCTCAAGCACAAGACGCAGGTGTTCATCGCCCCGACGCAGGACCACTACGTCACGCGGCTGACCCACACGCTGGAGGTCGCCCAGGTGGCCCGCACGATCACCCGAGCGCTCAACCTGAACGAGGACCTGGCGGAGGCCGCGGCGCTCGGCCACGACATCGGCCACGGCCCATTTGGCCACGCCGGCGAGGAAGCGCTGGCGGAATGCCTGCCTGAGGGCTTTCGCCACAACTACCAGTCGGTGCGGGTGCTCGACAGACTGGAGAACGGCGGCCAGGGGCTCAACCTGACCTTTGAGGTACTGGACGCGATCGAGAAGAGCTCCAAGGCGCGCGAGGACATCTTCGCCGAGGGATGGGGCGTGCCCGCCACCCTCGAAGGGCAGGTGGTGAAAACCGCCGACGCCATCGCCTACGTGAACCACGACATCCTCGACGCCATCCGCGCCGGCCTCATCACGGAAGGCGACCTGCCGGCGGTCGCGCGTTCGACCCTGGGCACCAGCCACGCGGAGCGCCTCAACGCGCTCATCTGCGACGCGGTTGAAGCGAGCTGGGCGGCCACGGGAGCCGGAGCTGACCCGGTGATCCGGTTCAGCCCGCGTGTTCACGAGGCGGCCAATGAGCTCCGCGAGTTCATGTTCCGGCGCGTCTATCTGTACGACTCCACCCGGCGCGAAGCGGAACGGGGCAAGCGGATTGTCCTCTTCCTCTTCGAGCACTTTGTCCGCAATCCGGAAGGGATTTCGCCGGGCTACTCGCTGCCCGGCGACCCGCTGGAGCGGCGCGCGGCCGACTTTGTCAGCGGAATGACGGACCGGTACGCGATCCGCCTCGGCGGCGAACTCGGCTGCCCGGATGCCGAAGGCTGGCGCGTGTAAGGGCCTCGCCATCCTTTCCCCAATCGTTATGTAACCATTTGCGCGATTGCTGGTAGGTGGGCCCGGAAAGATACTCGAGGGGACCGCCCATGAGTGACCGCTACGGAAACCAGCCAGACGAAGAGTTCGTGATCGGGGCTTCGTCCCCGCCGCCGCCGGGCAACCGCTACGCGCCAGCTCCCGAACCCTCCGGGAGTGACTGGGATGACAGCGAGGACGGCGGCTACGACGATGAGGACCAGTACGACGACGACGGCGAATACGCCGAGTTTGACGAGGAGCCCTGGTACGACGAGTACGAGGATTCGGCGCCGGTCCGGCAGCCGATGTTCTACGTGTTCGTTGCGCTGGCGGCGCTCGTTGGCGGCATTGTGGTGTTCCTGCTCTTCAGCCTTGTGAACAACGATGACGACGCTGGCTCGAACGGTGGCGATGGCGGCGATGCGAAGCTCCAGGTGCAGGTGGACTCTCCGCCCCGGGACCGGCGGATCAATCTCGGCGCCACGGAAGACGTGATTGTCCAGGCCACGGCATCCGAGTCCATTACCCGGTTCGAACTGTTCGCTGGCGACCGCTCGGTTGACTCGATCGAGATCACCGAGACGCCGTCTGACAACAAATACCGCGCGGTCCTGAAGCTCGTGCTGAACCAGAAGGGGACCTACGAGATCTTCGTCCGGGCCACCACGAGTTCGGGCGCGACCAAGGACTCGGCCAAGGTCCGGGTCATCGCCGTCGAGCCGGTTGGCGAGAAGCCCCAGACGATCAAAGGCCGAGTGGTGGCTGATACCACGCTCCGCTCCGGTCCGGGCGAGGATTTCGCCGATGTCGGGACGCTCAAGGCTGGCGAAGAGGTGACGATCCTCGGGAAGAGTCGCTCGCTGGAATGGCTGCTGGTGGAAGCCGGCGGACAGGCCGGCCGCTGGGCCCGCCGCAGCGCCATCGACCCCCTGGACACGCTCGACCTGGTGCCCACGCGCGATGTGACGCCCACGCCCGGGCCGACAGCGACCAACACGGCGGAGCCATCGCCTTCCCCGTCGCCATCGCCAAGTGCGAGCCCTTCGCCAGGTGCGAATGCCCCGGACTTCGTCCCGACCAATGCTGTCCTGATCAATGGCGGCAAAACGCTCAAGGTGACCGTGTCCAATACCAGCAACGCCGCGTACAGCGGGCCGGTTGTCGTGGCCGTTGGCGGCGGTGATGTCCCGGTGCAGGAGCAGGTGATCGATGCGAAGCTCGCCGCAAGCGGTGGCGCCGCTGTGGTCGAATTTGCCGTGAACCCGGCGATCACCGAGACCGGCAAGAAGGCCGTGATCACCGTGGACCCGAAGGACGCCGTACGCGAACTCCGCGAAGACAACAATGTCGCAACGTTCGTGCTGCTCCCGGCGGCGGAGTCGCCGCAGATCGTCATCCAGTCGACGGAAGTGAAACCGGGGTCGATCGTGGTGATCATCAAGAACACGGGCGGTGCGCTGAGCGCCACCTCGGTCGAAGTGCGTGTGACGCTCGGCTCAGCGAGTGCCAGCAACTCCTCGACGGTTGCCCTCGCCAAAGACCAGGTCGCCCCGGCGATCGAGGTTGCCCGGCCTGCCGGGACGGGGACCGCACGGGTGGATGTCCTTATCGGTGGCCAGGTCCAGGCGACGGCCGAGGTGGACCTGCCGGCAAGCCCGACCCCGAATCCGTGACGTAACCCCCGGTTCAGCGTTCAGACCTGCTGCGGGGCCCCTGCGGCGTCACCCCATGTCGAGTTCCGCTCGTACGATGGGGCACGTGGACGTTGTAGAGGCTGTGAAGCGCCAGGTCGACCTCGCCGAATACATCGGTCGGGTGACGCAACTCCAGAAGTCGGGCCGGAGCCTGCGCGGGCTCTGCCCGTTCCATTCCGAGAAGACTCCCTCGTTTTACGTCTTCCCGGACCGCGGCACCTGGCGGTGTTTTGGGAGCTGCGGCGAAGGGGGCGACCTGTTCTCCTTCGTCGAAAAGCGCGAGAACGTGGATTTCAAGGGCGCCTTGCGCCTCCTTGCCGCGGAAGCGGGTATCCAGCTCACGCCGCAGGACGCTCGCCGCCGAAGCCATGCGGAGCGGCTGACCGCCCTGATGTCGGCGGCTGTCGACTTCTACCAGCGCGCGCTGGAATCGGTGGACGGCGCGGCGGCCCGCGAATACCTCACCAAGAAGCGTGGGCTGGCCGACGTGACCATCCAGGAGTGGCGGCTCGGCTGGGCGCCAGACGGCTGGCGCAACCTGCGCGACTTCCTTCGCAACCGGGGATACGAAGACCGGGACATGATTGACGCCGGGTTGCTTGTGGAAGCAGAAGGCGGGCGCGAGCCGTACGACCGGTTCCGCGCGCGGGTGATTGTCCCTATTGCGAATGAACGCGGCGAGTTCGTGGCGATGGGCGGCCGCGGGCTCCACGGGGAAGAGCCAAAGTACCTGAACTCCCCCCAGACGGACCTCTTCGACAAGGGGAGGACGCTGTTCGGCCTCGACCATGCTGCCGCCGGCATCCGCCAGAGCGGGACGGCGGTGGTCGTTGAGGGGTACATGGACGTCATCGGCCCGTGGCAGGAGGGGTTCGCCAACCTGGTTGCCACGATGGGCACGTCGCTGACCGAGTCCCACGCGCGGCTCCTGCGCCGCTTCGCCCGGCGCGTGGTGCTGGCGATGGACCCGGATGCAGCGGGCCTCGCGGCCGCCGAACGCGCGGGCGGGCTGTTCCTCGGCCTCGACACGCCCGAGCGAATGGCGAGTGCGGCCCGGGCTGCCGACGCCCTTTCGGGAGAGACGGACATCGACCTGCGCGTCGCTCCCCTGCCGCCGGGCAAGGACCCGGACGAGATCGCCCGCGACGACCCGAAGGCATGGGCGGCGGCGATCGACGGGGCGCTGCCCTTCGCCGAGTTCCTCCTGCGGCGGATCATGGGGGCCGAGAAGCCCGCCTCGCCCATGGAGGCGCGGGCGGTAGTCGACCGGCTCCGCCCGGTGCTCGTCGCGGTGCGCGACCCGGTGGAGCGAGCGATGTACGTGCAGCGCGTAGCACGCCACCTCGGCGTGGC
>CAZRUZ010000107.1:0-8881 GCA_964603275.1 uncultured Anaerolineaceae bacterium
CGGCCGATGACGATCGGCTTCGTCCAGCCGGGGACAAGGCGCGGGATGTTCGTGCAGATGATCGGCTCGCGGAAGACCACGCCGCCGAGGATGTTGCGGATCGTCCCGTTGGGCGACTTCCACATCTGCTTCAGCTTGAACTCCTCGACGCGTGCCTCATCGGGGGTGATGGTCGCGCACTTCACACCCACGCCGTGCTTCTTGATGGCGTTAGCCGCATCGATCGTGACCTGGTCGTTGGTCGCATCGCGGTATTCCATGCCCAGGTCGTAGTACTCGAGCTGCACATCAAGGTACGGCAGGATGAGCTTGTCCTTGATGAACTGCCAGATGATGCGGGTCATTTCGTCGCCGTCGAGCTCGACGACGGGGTTGGTCACTTTGATCTTCGCCATGGAACGGGTACTCCTCATGATGTGGTGAGTGGTGGCTCAGGCCTGGGGCTGGCTGGCCAGCTGGCGCAGTACGTACTGCAGGATCCCGCCGTGGCGGTAGTAATCCAGTTCGACGGGCGTGTCGATGCGGCAGATCGCCTCGAAGGTGGTGGCCGTGCCGGCATCGGCTGTCGCCGTGACCTTCAGGCGTTTGCCGGGCTGGAGGTCGGCAGCAATGCCGGCGATGGCGTAGCTTTCCCGGCCGGTCAGGCCGAGTGACTCGCGGTTCTGTCCCGGCAGGTACTGGAGCGGCAACACACCCATGCCCACCAGGTTGCTCCGGTGGATGCGCTCGTACGACTCCGCGATGACCGCCTTGACGCCGAGCAGGTTGACGCCCTTGGCCGCCCAGTCGCGCGATGAGCCGGTGCCGTACTCCTTGCCGGCGAGCACCAGCAGCGGCACGTTCGCCGCCCGGTAGCGCACCGAGGCATCGAAGATCGGCATCTCTTCGCCACCTGGCAGGTACTGGGTCAGCCCGCCCTCCGTCCCGGGCGCAAGCTGGTTGCGCAGGCGGATGTTGGCGAAGGTGCCGCGCACCATCACCTCGTCGTGGCCGCGCCGCGCCCCGTACTGGTTGAAGTCGGCACGGTCGACGCCCATCTCGCGGAGATAGATGCCCGCCGGGCTGCTGGGACTGATATTGCCCGCCGGGGAGATGTGGTCGGTCGTCACCGAGTCCCCCACCATCACCAGGACGCGCGCGCCAGCAATGTCGTTCACCGGGTTCGGCGTCAGCGTGAGGTTCTCGAAGTACGGCGGGTTCTTGATGTAGGTCGACCAGGCGTCCCACCTGAACAGCTCGCCCGTCGGGGTCTCCAGGTTCCGCCAGCGTTCATCGCCGTTGAACACTCCGGCGTACCGCTTGCGGAACATTTCCGACCGGACGGAGGTGCGGATCGCCTCTTCCACCTCGGCCTGGGATGGCCAGATGTCGCGCAGGTACACAAGCTGGCCGTCACTCCCCGCGCCGATCGGCTCGGCGTAGAGGTCGATGTCCATGCGGCCAGCCAGCGCGTAGGCCACCACCAGCGGCGGTGAGGCGAGGTAGTTCGCGCGCGTATCCGGGTTGACGCGCCCTTCGAAGTTCCGGTTGCCCGAAAGCACCGCCGCCGCCACCAGGTCGTTCGCCTTGATGGCATCAGTGATGCGCTGGTCCAGCGGGCCCGAGTTGCCGATGCAAGTCGTGCAGCCGTAACCGACCAGGTTGAACCCGAGCGCATCGAGCGCCGGCGTCACACCGGCCGCATCGAGGTACTCCGTGACCACCTGGGAGCCCGGGGCGAGGCTCGTCTTCACCCACGGGGGCGTCTTCAGGCCGCGGGCCACTGCCTTCTTCGCCAGCAGGCCGGCGCCGAGCATCACCTCCGGGTTCGACGTGTTGGTGCAGCTGGTGATCGCGGCGATCACGACCGCGCCGTGCTTCAGGTCGAAGGTCACCCCGTTCTGCACATGAGCCGTGGTCCCTGCCTTCGAAGGGTCGACCGCCTCTGCGAGGGTGCGGTCCCAGTTCGCCCGGGCATCGGTCAGCGGGATCCGGTCCTGCGGGCGCTTCGGCCCGGCAATGGCGGGAACCACGTCGCCCAGGTCCAGGGAGAGCGTGTCCGAGAATACTGGGTCCGGAGTCGCGTCGGTGCGGAAGAGCCCCTGGGCCTTGCAGTAGGCCTCGACCAGGGCGACAAGCGATTCTTCGCGGCCGCTGAAGCGGAGGTAGTTGAGGGTCTCGTCATCGACGGGGAAGAAGCCCATGGTTGCGCCGTACTCGGGCGCCATGTTCGCGATCGTGGCCCGCGCCGCGAGCGGCAGGCTGGAGAGGCCGGTGCCATAGAACTCGACGAACTTCCCGACGACGCCGCGTTCGCGCAGCATCTGGGTGACGCGAAGGACGAGGTCCGTCCCGGTCGCACCCTCCGGCAGCTTCCCGGTGAGCTTGAAGCCGACGACTTCGGGGATGAGCATCGCGACCGGCTGGCCCAGCATCGCCGCCTCCGCCTCGATCCCGCCGACGCCCCAGCCGAGCACACCGAGCCCGTTGATCATCGTCGTATGGGAGTCGGTGCCCACCAGCGTATCCGGGTAGGCGAGCGTGGCTCCGCCCTCTTCCTTTTCGAAAACGACCGACGCCAGGTACTCGAGGTTCACCTGGTGGACGATGCCCGTCCCGGGGGGCACGACCCGGAAGTTCGCAAAGGCCTGCTGGCCCCAGCGGAGGAACTGGTAACGCTCGCGGTTGCGTTCGAACTCGAGCTCGACGTTCTCCCGGAAGGCGTCAGCCGTACCGAAATGGTCCACCTGCACGGAATGGTCGATGACGAGGTCGACGCGCTGCAGCGGGTTGATCCGGTTGGGGTCGCCCCCGAGCTGCTTGATCGCCTCACGCATGGAGGCGAGGTCGACCACCACCGGCACCCCGGTGAAGTCCTGGAGAAGGACACGCGCGGGCGTGAAGGCGATTTCGCGGTCGATGCCGCTGTTGGGCTGCCACGAGGCGAGTGCCTCGATGTCCTCGCGAGTGACCCCGCGCCCGTCTTCAAGGCGCACGAGGTTCTCGAGCAGGATTTTCAGTGAGAACGGAAGGCGGTCGATGTGGCCGACACCCTTCTCCCGGAGCGGCTCCAGCGAGAAGTACGTGTGGGACTTGCCTCCCACCGAGAGGGTGGTGCGGCTGCCAAAGCTATCTGGATGCACCGTTGACTCCTTGGATCGGTGATGGCCGCCGGAAGCCGGCGGGATGGCGGAGATCCTGGCCGGTTGGGGCTACAAGGGTCTGGTGCGTGAGGGCGGGCGAAATCCCATGTCCCAAGCCTCCTTCCACGTCACGTGGGGGTACTTGGGCCCTTTCCGGGACAAGCCCGGGTGCCGTCTCGCCAGGTTCCCGCGACTTCCCCGGAGGGACCGTTGGGCCCGGGCCTGGCTCAAAGCGGGACGGACAGCCGCAAGTATACCGCAGATTCCGCAAGTGGCAGGACAACAACGCCTGAACCCGGTGTCGCAAATTGTTGATGACAGCGGATTCCGCGACTGATACCCTGATCATGGTAACCGCGTTCCATCGGCCTCACGGAGAGGTCACTACGAATTCCACCGGCGCTCGATGACCGTAGGTTCCAGGTAATTTCAGGAGGGTCATTGGGTGTCGTACACCGACAAGACGCTCGTCTGCAGCGACTGCAGCGAGTCGTTCACGTTCACCGCGGGTGAACAGGAATTCCATGCGTCGAAGGGCTTTACGCGTGAGCCCCGGCGCTGCCCCAACTGCCGCCGGGCACGGAAGGGCGCAATGGGCGGAGGAGAAGGTGGCGGCGGTTTCGCCGATCGCCGTCCTCCCCGGCAGCTGTTCGATGCGGTCTGCGCATCGTGCGGTAAAGAAGCAAAGGTCCCCTTCGAACCCCGTGGCGATCGTCCGGTGTACTGCAGTGACTGCTTCCAGCCTCAGCCTCGCACGCTTTCGGGCGGTGGTGGTGGCGGCGGCCGCAGCTTCGGCGGTGGCGGCGGCGGTGGCTACGGTGGTGGTGGCGGCGGCTACGGCGGCGGCGGCGGAGGCCGCAGTAGCGGTGGCGGCGGGGGCTACGGTGGCGGGTCCGGTGGTGGCGGCGGCTACGGCGGCGGCGGCGACTTCGGTTTCGACCGGGGCGGCCGGGGCGGTGGTGGCGGCGGCCGCGGCTGGAACGACCGCAAGGGCGGCGGCAAGGGCCGGCGCTAAGTAACCCATCCCTGGTCACCACCCCGGTGGTGGCGCGGAGCACACACTCCACGGGCCCTCGCGTATCATCCACGCGGGGGCCCGTAGCTCAGCGGTGAGAGCGGTCGGCTCATAACCGATTGGTCCTGGGTTCGAATCCCGGCGGGCCCACCAGCTACAACAACCAGGCGCCCCGGCTAGTCAAGTGGCCGGGGCGCTTTGTGCCTCAGCAGCGAAACGGGGGAGGGCGCCGCCTTCAGGCGGCGCCCGGGAAGAGGGGGACGCGGAGGAGTTGCGCTCCCCTGCCTGGCCTCAGCGCTGAGCGCCCTTCAGCAGCCGCTCGGCGACCGTGAGCTTCATCATCTCCGAGGTGCCTTCGAGGATGGTCAGGATCCGCACCATCCGGTAGATGCGCTCGATCCCCGTCTCCTTCAGGCAGCCGATGCCGCCATGGACCTGGACCGCTTCATACGCATGGCGGTTCACCATTTCCGAGGCGTAGAGCTTCGTCATCGCGGATGCCTTGCGGATGTCCTCGCCGCGGTCCTTCATCGCTGCCGAACGCTCGACCATGGACTCGGCCGCGTACAGCTCGGTAGCCATGTCCGCCAGCTTCAGCTGGATCGCCTGGAAGCTCGCGATCGGCGCGCCGAACTGGGTGCGCTGCAGCGAATAAGCCGCGCTTCTGGCGAGCGCGCGCCGTGCGATCCCCGTCGCCATCGCCGCCGTCCGGATGCGGTTGCCGTTGATCCAGTCCAGGGCCAGCGCGAACCCCTTGCCGACTTCGCCCAGGACCGCATCACTGCCGAGCCGGACGTCGGTCAGCGCAAGCTCACCCTGGAACCCGGTGAAGCCCATACACGTGTGGCCGCGTGAGTTGTCGTAACCGGGTTCCGAGGCATCGACCAGGAAGGCGGTGACGCCGGCCGGGCCGTCGGCGCCCATGGTCATGGCGAACAGGATGGCGAAATCCGCGTGCGGGCCATTGCTCACGATGCTCTTGATGCCATTGAGCACGAAGCCGCCCTCGGCGGGCACCGCCCGGGTGCGCAGGTTGCTGGCATCGGACCCGGCGTCCGCCTCGGAGAGCGCGAAACAGGTCGTCGTCTCGCCGGCCATCAGCGGGGCGAGGAAACGCTGCTGCTGGGCCGCCGTGCCCGCGAGAAGGATCGGCGTGGGGCCGCCCCCTCCGCCGAGCACGTCCTCGAAAAAGACCGTGTCGTGCGAGTGGAGCTCCATCTCCAGGATGCAGCGGCCGAGAAAGCTCAGTCCCGCGCCGCCAACCGACTCGGGCATGTCGGCGGCGTAAAGTCCCAGCGCCCGGGCGCCAAGGCGCACCTGGCGGCGCAGCTCCTGCGGCGGCGCGACATCCCATGTGACGCCATGCTCGCGTTCAAGCGGCATGACCTCATGAGTGACATAATGGCGCACTGCCTGGCGCAGCGGCTCGAACTGGGCGGTTGATGACTGATCCATGCTGGTTCTCCCTGTTACTTGATGGTGAGCACGCGGCGGCATTCGAGGCCCCGCGCCCTGACGCATGTGGTGGGCGGCAATTGCCCTTCCTCGAGCGACTGCCCGAGGGCCTCGTGGTACCCCTGGACGCGGTCCCAGACCGCGCATTCGTACGTGCCGGCAATTCCCGCCTTCGTGATGTTGGTGTGGACAAAGCAGTCGTTGACCGCGACCTCGTAGCTCCGCTCGTCCACCTTCGTCATGGTCATATCCATGAGCGGGGGCGCGACGTAGAGGTCGAGACCGCGCTGCAGGAAGTCCAGGAAGCCCTCAACCGACGGCGTCTGCGGTGCGCCAATGACCCGCGCGAGCCGACCGGCTTCCAGCTGGCCGACCGCGCGGACCGCCGCCCGGTTGATGCGGTTGGCGGTTTCCATCCCGAATTCCGCGGCGATCGCCGCGAACCAGCGGGCATCATGCGCGTACCAGGCGCGGCGGACCATATCCTCGCGGGTCTTGGGGTCGAGTTCGGTGTCGTTCATGCCGTTCTCCTTTCAGGTTCCGTGGGATGCAAGAAAGCCCGGGCAAGCCGTTTCTGGCTGGTCCGGGCTCTGGGTTCGTGACCTCTGGCCTCAATGGGTGTGCGCGTCAGGGTGTACAGGGGGCATCAGTCATCGGCGGCTCCAGGAGACTGTTCGCCCAGGCGATGTGGTGGACTCTCCGGCATCGTCTGCAGAGGATCTCCACTCCCGTGGTCGAGATGCGCGCGACGAGTGCGCCGCACAGGCAGCGCTCGTCCTTCGGTGCGTGTGGTGGTGTCGTTGCCCGTTTCATGCTGTCCCGTCCGCAGTGATTCGATGAACAGGTCACCCCAGGCCTCGACGCGGGCGCGGTCGAGCTCGGCATCGAGTCCAAGGTGGTGAGTCAGGTCGAACGTGAAGCCGATCGCCATGAAGTGCCATGCGGCAATGCGCGCGTCGACGTCATCGCGGGCGGTGCCACGTTCCTGGGCCGCGGAGACGAGTGAGCTGATGAGCTCCACCATCCCGAGGAAGTTGCCGGCGATAGCCTCCCGAACCTCGGGGTCCGAGGTGTCGCCGAGTGCCTGGAACCAGAGCCGCGTGTACGTCGAGCGCCCCTGGACATGGTCGTAGTACTCCATGCCCAGCCGCCGCACGATTTCCAGTGGATCGTCGGCCGATGGCATCCGTTCGTCCCAGAGCGCGAGCAGGCGCGGACCGGCATTTCGCAGGGTGGCGAGGTAGAGGTCGCGCTTGCTCGGGAAGTAGCGGTAGAGGGCCGCGGGTGAGATCCCCGCGCCCCGCGCGACATCGCCAGTACCCGTGTTGGCGTATCCGGTTTCCGCGAATACGGCCTGCGCGCTCTCGAGGATGAGCTGCTTGCGTTCGCCGGCCGGTCGCCTTGGTGCTCGCTGGCGCATGAGGGGCACACCCATCTTCCGTAGTGGATAGTGACTCACTATTCACTACGGAGTATGCGCAAACGCCTCCGGCCGCGTCAAGCACCGGTGTGTGAGCTGCCTCGCGTTAGCCGGGGGCCCTGCCCCGGGCACGGGCTTCCTGCTGGGCCCGGCGCTCATCTCCGCGCCGGCGCAGCTCCCCGGGGTCGATCCCTTCGACCCGCATGTAGTTCTTCCGCCAGTCATCCGTGGGCCACGCATATGGCGTCTGCACCGTTGTCCGGGGATGCCTCGCGGTGGCAAGCAGGTCGAGCGCCATCCCGGTGATCGCCTGCTGCATTTGGACGTCATAAGGTGCGCCGCACGGATTGCCGAGCGGGAAATCCGTGAACAGGAACCGCGGCACGCTGCACTGCTCCACGATGTCACGGGCCGATCCGACGACAACCGTGGGGATGCCGGCAGCCTCCAGGTGGCGGGCGACCAGACTCACGGTCTGGTGGCAGACCGGTCAGAGCGCGACAAGGATCGAGGCGTCAACGTGGTCCTCGCGGAGCAATTCGAGGATCTCCGGTGCGTCGGCCTCGATGGTCTTCCGCTGGCTGTACTCCGTGGGCGCGCCGTAGAAACGGGGCGCCACCGAACCGATCCGGCCCGCTACCGCAAACTCCTGGAGCCGGTGGATGGGAAAGTAGGAGTCCAGGTCATCGGTGTGGGTCGCTTCCTTGTCCCACGCCCGGTGGCCCGTATAGAAGGTGTCCGGTAGCGGGTCGACAACCGCGGAAAAGACTTCCCCGGGCACCGTGAACGGTGGCGGCGCCTCACCCTCCGCTTTGAGGCTGGAGGTGGTAATCAGGCCGATACGGCACTCAGCCAGCGGCTTCCCAAGCGGCTGGAACGGCGCATCCTGGTGGTAGGCCCAACGGTATGGGTTCGCGTAGCCGAGCGCGCGGTAATACTCGCGCGACTTATCGACGTAGCTGACGAAGACGCGGTGATCCGCTGGCGCAGGCGTAACCATGTGCAGCCCCCTGGTGGTCGTTGGCGCATTGAACCACACCACGCATCGGCCGTGGGCGCTCAGATCACGGTTGGCGGCTGGTATTCACCGAAGATCTCGCGCATTGCCCCGCAGATTTCGCCCAGGGTCGCATAGGCCCGCACGGCATCGAGGATCGGGGGCATCAGGTTGCCGGTCCCCTGGCACGTCTCCTTCAGCGCCGCCAGCGATGCCTCCACGCGCGCGGCATCGCGCTCGCGCCGGTGATGCTCGAGCCGCTTGAGCTGGTGCTCGACGAGGCGCTTGTCCACCGAGAAGATCGACGGCCGTTGCTGGTCGCCTTCGCGGTAGTCGTTGACACCGACCACAATCTCGCGGTGTTCATCCACCTCGCGCTGGTAGTTCCAGCTCGCTTCGGCGATCTGGGCCTGCATCCAGCCGGTCTCGATCGCGGCGACCGACCCGCCCATCGTCGCGATCTGGTCCATGTACTCCTGGGCCTGGCGTTCGAGCTCGTTCGTCAGGTGTTCCACGAAGTAGCTCCCGGCGATCGGGTCAACCGTGTCGGTCACGCCCGTCTCGTGGGCGATGATTTGCTGGGTCCGCAGAGCGATGCGTTGCGCATCGTCCGTCGGCAGCGCGAGGGCTTCATCGAAGCAGCTCAGGGCGATGCTCTGGACGCCCCCAACGACCGCCGCGAGAGACTGGATGGCCGCCCGGACGATGTTGTTCTCAGGCTGTTGCGCCATGAGCGTGCTTCCGCCCGTCTGCGTGTGCGTGCGCAGCATCATCGAACGGGGGTCGCTGGCGCCGTAGCGTTCTTTGAGCAGCCGGGCCCACAGCCGCCGCAGCGCCCGGTACTTCGCAATCTCCTCGAAGAAGTTGTTGTG
>CAZRUZ010000108.1:0-1476 GCA_964603275.1 uncultured Anaerolineaceae bacterium
GAGATCGCGGAAAAGAGTGCTCGCATCATGGTGGTAACGATCCTTTCGGGGCGGCGGGGCCGCGCTGGTTGGGGTGGATCGGGCCTCCGACATGCGGACCAGCCCAGTGAAGTTGAAATTGGCGATTGGCGACGTGTGGCGCTAGCCAATGACTACTGAATCGATGTTGGTGAAGACGCGCTCCTTTCCTTGCTGGGCGTTGAGGGCGGTGACCACGGTCCGCTGGCGGACATCGACGACGACGGCGAGGTCATCGAGCATGACGACGCTGTTGCGGGAGCCCTTTTCGGCGGCGCGGGTAATGGCGGAATCCAGGCGCTGCATGCGTTCGGAATCGAGCTGGAGGTCGCGTCGGTCGACGCGCTTCTGGGCGTGGGAGCTGAGCTGGACGCCTTCCCCGGCCCGGTTGAGCGCTTCCTGGAACGATTGCCCTCCCGCCGTGCGGACCGGGGCCATGCCATTGGCGCGGGCCGCCGGTGGAAGAGGGCCGATTTGCTGCGCGCGGTCGATGGCCATCTAGATGACCTCCGAGACGGTGAAGAGGTCGACGACTTTTCCGCCGATGTAGAGGAAGGGGATGCCCGACGAATCCATGACGACCTTTTCCACCGCGCCGGAGACTTCGTTGCCGGCGTTGGGGAGGTCGGCGGCGGCTTCGACCACGCGGTCGTTCTTGTTGACCTCGGCTCGTTCGTAGCTGGTGAGTTTTTCGAATGGGCGCCCGTAGAGTTCGCGGCCGACGAGGTCGCGGGTGACGGCAATGGCATCGACCTGCTTGCCGGTGACGGTGCGGCCGATGAGGCTGGCGGCGCTGGTGAGCTCGTTGACCCCCTGGAGGACCTTGATGCCATCGGCAACGGCGCGCATCTGGTTGAGCGACTCGAACTGGGCCATCTGGGCCATCCAGTCGGAGTCACTCTGCGGTTCCAGGGGGTTCTGGTTCCGCATCTGGGCGATGATGAGGGTCATGAAGTCGACCTGGGTGAGCTCGTTGCTGGAGCCGGACTTCTTCGACGTGGTGGTGGTGTTCTTGAGGCCGGTGACGGGGTCGATACTGAGCTGAGCCATCCTCGGTCCTCCTTACACGCGGTAGAGCAGGGCGCCATCGGGGTTGTAGGCGGCGCGCAGGCGGTTGTGGATGCCGGCCGAAGGGGTATCCCCCTCAAGGCCGAGGATTGCGGCGAATTCGCCGCTGGCAGGGCGGGTTGAGGCGTCCTGGCGTTCGAAGGGGCTTTCGGCGTTACCGCCGCCTACACCGACGTTCACATCGGCGAGGTTGAGCCCCTGTGACCCGAGCAGGTTCGAGAGGTCCTGGGTGTGGTCGCGGAGGAGCCGGGCGGCATCGGGCCGTTCGGCGCGGACCTCGACCTGAACCTGGTCGCCATTGGTGCGGACGTGGATGACGACTTCGCCGAGGTCGACGGGGTCGAGGTGGATACGGGCTTCACCGCCACCGGCCTCGACGCGCTCGATAAC
>CAZRUZ010000108.1:1576-6373 GCA_964603275.1 uncultured Anaerolineaceae bacterium
GGTTCTTCCGGCGGGACGGTGATGACCGGCGGGACGAGTGTGACGGCGGCGAGAATCGCGAGGGAAAGGGCTTCGGTGTCCGTGGTCTGGCCGGCCGGCTCTTCGACCGGCACGGGGGGTGGGGCCACGCCGCCTGCGTCTCCTTCGCAGGTCCCGGGCTGACCATCGAGGATGGCAGCGATCAGGGCGGCGAAGGCACCCTCCGCGGGGGAAGACGCGGACGGCGCACCTTCACCCTCAGGGGGCTGGTTGGCGATGGCCAGGATGGGGTCGGCAGGCGCCTGGACGGCGAGTCCCATTACATCTGCATCCTGAAGACTTCCTGGTAGGCCTCGACGGCCTTGTTGCGTACCTGGGTGGCCAGGCTCATGGCGATGCTCTCGGTTTCGAGGGCGAGCATCACATCGTGCAGTTCGACGTCCTGGCCGGTGGCAAGGGCGGCGACCTTCTGGTCGGCGGAGTCGCTGACCGACTGGAGCTGGCCGATGGCCTTTCCGAGCAGGTCGGCGAAACCGGCGCCGGCTGGTGCAGCCGTGGCTCCAGTCTGGCCGGCGAGGGCGGGGGCCTGAATCCGTCCGATCTCCATGAGGAACTCCTTGTGCCCTGTAGGGCGTGGTGAGCGAAACCCCTAAAGGTCTATCTGCTCGAGATATCCAGCGCGCGCAGCGCCATCTGCTTGACGGCGTTGAGGACGGTCACGTTGGCCTGGTAGGAGCGGTTGGCCGACGTGAGGTCGGTCATTTCCTGGACCATGTCGACGTTGGGCATTTCGACGAAACCGTCTTCGCCGGCATCGGGGTGGGCAGGGTCGTAGACGGAGCGGCCGGGAGTCTCCTCATCGACGCCGACCTGGGTGAGGACAACACCGGTATCGGCGCCGCCGGTAAAGCGCTGGACGACGCTGGCAAAGGGCAATGCGGAATCACCCGAGGCGAAGCGGACTACCTGGCGCCTGTACGGGCCGCCATCTTCGGTCGCGGTGGTCTCGATGTTCGCGACGTTGGAGCTGACCACGTCCATGCGGACGCGCTGGGCGGCGAGCCCGGAGGCTGAGGCGGAGAGCGCGCGGATCAATCCCATGGTGGACCTCCTTAGCCCTGGATGACGGTGCGGATGTTGCTGAGCTTGGTGCTGATCGCCCGGGAAGCAGCCTGATAGCGCATCTGCGTCTCGGTGAGGAGCACCATCTCCTGGTCGATGTCAACGGTGTTCCCGTCCATGCGGGACGAAGCGAGGAGTTGCTGGGGGTCCATGCCGAGCTGTCCGCGGAGGTTGCTTCCGGCGGTGAAGTGGCGCGCGTCGGTGGCGGCCATGCCGGTGGTCCCCCGGCCGAATTGCCGCTGGAGCTCGGTCTCGAAGTTGACTTCCTGGCGGACGTAGCCCGGCGTATCGATATTGGCGATGTTGTTGGAGATCGCCCCCTGGCGGCGCGAGAGGCCGCGGAGCCAGCCGGTGAGGGTTTCGATCCCCCGGTCACCTATCGGATTCATGGAGCACCTCCGGTGGATGGTGGCTGCCAGCGGCTGGCAGCAAGTTCGTCGATGAAGCGAAGCTGGGCGCGGTTGCGCTCGATGCGTTCTTCTTCGAGGCGGCGCTCGCGCAGGGTTTCGATGGCCTTGCGGTCGCGGCGGCGGGCGAGGAGCTCGGTGCGCTCCTCCTCCACATCGCTGGCGGAGTGCTGGAGTGCAGCCCGGCGGGCAAGGATCTCGCGGTCGACCCGGCGCAGGTAGGCCGTAGCGGCCTCGGCGTCGGCGACTTCGAGCGGCCCGGCCGGCGAAGTCGTGGCGAGCAGCGATTCGCGGTTGTCGAGCGACTCAGTGAGCGCTTCCTCGCGGCGGCGGTAGAGGCGCAGGGCAGAGGCGAGTTCGCCTTCCTGAAGGCGTTCGAGGCGCTCACGGTGTTTCACCAATCGCTGCAAGCGTTTCGGTGTCAGAGTCATCGGCGTCCTCCGGCGCGAACGGATTCTCGGGGTCAATCGACCGGAGCGCAGTCGTGGCGAGATCGAACGGGGTAACCTCGGCAGCTTGCTGGCGAAGGAAGGCGTTGACGCGCGGCATGAGGTCGACGGCGCGGTCGGTCAGGGGGTCGCTGCCGCGGACGTAGGCTCCGATGGCGATGAGGTCGCGCGCCTCGGCGTGGGCGGCGAGCAACTGGCGGATGCCGCGGGCCGATTGGCGGTGGGGTTCGGATGAGACGCGCTCCATCAGTCGGGAAACGCTTTCGAGGACATCGATCGGCGGGTAGTGGCCGGCGCTGGCGAGGCTCCGGCGAAGGACGATGTGGCCATCGAGGGTGGCGCGGGCGAGGTCGGCGATGGGTTCATCCATGTCCTCGCCATCAACCAGGACGGTGTAGACGGCGGTGATCGAACCGTGTGCGGCTGGCCCGGCCCGCTCCATCAGGTGAGGGAGGAGGCTGAAGACCGATGGGGGGTAGCCCTTGGTGGTCGGGGGTTCGCCGGCGGCAAGGCCGACTTCGCGCTGGGCCATGGCGACGCGGGTGAGGCTATCGAAGAGGAGGAGGACATCGAGGCCCTCAGCGCGGAACGCTTCGGCAACGGCGGTGGCGGTGCGGGCCGCGCACAGGCGCATGGCGGCGGGGTTATCGCCGGTGGAAGCGACGACGACACAGTTCGCAAGGGCATCGAGTCCGAGGTCGTGCTCGATGAAGTCGCGGACTTCGCGCCCGCGCTCACCGATGAGGGCGATCACGGTGACATCGGCCGCCGCGCCCCGTGCGAGCATGCCGAGGAGGGTGCTCTTGCCGACGCCCGAGCCCGCGAAGATGCCGACGCGCTGGCCGCGGCCGAGGGTGAGGAACCCATCGATGGCGCGGACGCCGCAGGGAAGGGGGGCGGAGATCGGGGGGCGATCGAGCGGGTGGGGCGGTTCGGCGTAGCCGGAGGTCCAACGGACGCCCCTGGGCTCGGGCATGCCATCCATCGGCCGGCCAAGGCCATCGAGGACGCGGCCGAGGAGGGAGTGGCCGGCAGGCGCCGACGGCGGCCGGCCAGCAGCGATGACTCGGGCGCCGGCGGTCACGCTGCCACGGTCGAGCAGGGCAAGGAAGCTGCGCTGGCCGCTGCCGCCGGCGTATTCGGCGGCAAGCGGGCGGCCGGCGGGGTCTTCGATGAAGACGAGTTCGTGCGGTTCGAGGTTGATCCCGGTGACGGTAGCCATTTCGCCGGATGCGTGGAGCACCGTACCGGTGCGGCGGTGCACATTGGCCGTCGCGGCGGCCTCCACGATGGCGTCGAGGACGGGGGCGGCCACCTAAAGGTCCTCCCCACTGGCGGCCGTGATGGCGAGCTCCATCAGTGAGAGGCGGGCATCGAGGGTGGCATCGATTGCCCCGTTGCGGAGGTCGATGATGGCGCCGCCGACAGCGACTGCATCGTCCGGGCGGATGTACGAGGCGAGGTCCACAAGGGCAGCGGTGACGGTGGGCTCGACATCGGGGTTGACACGGATGGTCACGATCTCCTGGCCGGAAGCGGCGCGGACCGCCTCGGCGACGGCGGCGGCAGTGCGGGCCGGGTCTTCCTGGTAGTAGTCGCCGGTGATGCGGCGGATGGCGAGGAGCAGCGCCCGAGTGATGACGCCTGACGCCTCATCGGCGACGTGGGAGCGGATGGAGGCGCCTTCATTGGCCGCGGCGCGGAGAAGGCCGAGGAGCGATGCGGCCTCGTCGAGAGCGCTGGCGAGACCCTCTTCACGGCCGTCCTCGCGGGCGGCGCCACGGAGCGCAGCGGCCTCGGCGCGGGCGGCGCCAACAACGGCCTCCGCCTCGGCGGAGGCGGCGGCAAGGATCTCCGTGGCACGGGCCTCGGCAGCCGCCAGCAGCTCCGCGACGGTGGCCATGGGGCCGGAGAGAGGCAGCTGGCCGGCCACGTCCGTGCCGATGACGAACACATCGCCGCCATCGCCGGCGGGACGGAAGACGCGCGGGGCTCTAGCCAACGAGCTCATCATCACCACCGCGTGCGATCACGATTTCCTCGGCTTCATCGAGCCTCCGGATGACTTCGACTACGCGTTGCTGGGCCTCTTCGACCTGGCGAAGGCGGACGGGGCCAGAGGCATCCATGTCCTCTTTCATCATCTGGGCGGCCCGGGTGGACATGTTGCGGAGGATGCAGTCCTTGACGCTTTCCGGAGTGGCCTTGAGGGCGAGGGAAAGGTCGCGCACTTCAACTTCGCGGAGGATTCGCTGGATGGAACGGTCGTCGAGCGTGGCGATGTTCTCGAAGACGAACATGCGCTTCTTGATCTGTTCGGCGAGCTCGGGCTCGTTGTCCTCGAGCGCCTCGATGATGGTCTTTTCCGTCATGCGGCTGGACTGTTTGAGCAGCTGGACGAGGACTTCGATGCCACCGACGTTGGTGGCCTGGCGGGCTGGCTGGAGGACGGCGCTGAGCTTGCGCCGCAGGACGGCTTCGACTTCGTTGACGATTTCGGGGTTAGCGCGGTCCATGAGGGCGATGCGCTGGGCGACATCGGCGGCAATCTCAGGTTCGAGCCCGGCCAGGACCTGGGCGGCTTTGTCGGACTGGAGGAAGGAGGCGAGGAGGGCGATGGTCTGGGGGTGCTCGTTGCTGAGGAAGTTGACGAGCTGCTGGACGTTGAGGTGGCGCAGGAAGCCGAAGGGGACGGTTGGCGAGGTGGCGGAGAGGCGGTCGATGAGCTCCGTGGCCTTGTCTTCGCCGAGGGCGAGGCGGAGGAGGTCTTCGGCGTATTCGAGACCGCCGAGGGAGATGACGTTGCGGGCGACGGCGGAGTCCTCGAAGTCCTCAATCAC
>CAZRUZ010000108.1:6473-8841 GCA_964603275.1 uncultured Anaerolineaceae bacterium
GGGTTGGCTTCGGCGAGCTTGTGGATGCGCTCCTCGTGGGGGTCGGTGGCGGTTTCGAGGGAGGGCAGGGCTTCGGCCTGGGGGAGGGCGGCGATGGCGCCCGCGGCCAACGCGTTATGCATGCCGGCGGGGGCGAGCATCGCGTGCTGGGCCGGCATGCCAACGGTGAGCTGGCGCTTACCGAGCGAGCGGAGCAGGAGCATCACGAGGATGAAGGCGAGGACGACGGCCAGCATTGGGAGGAGCAGCTTGAGGTATTGAAGGTAGACGCCAAGGCCATCGCCCGCGGCCATGACCAGGTCTTCGCGGACGCTCGCATCGAAGGGCAGGCGGGTGACGCTGAGGGTATCGCCGCGGACCTGGTCGAGGCCGACGGCGGCGGCGACGGCGCTGGTGATACTGGCCTCCTGGGAGGCGGCGATGCTCTCATCGAGGACGACGGAGACGCTGAGGCGCTCGACGGAACCCGGGGCTTGCTCGGTGGTGGAGGTAGTCCGGGAGATCTCATTGTTCGTGGTGGTCTCGGTGCGCGAGTACTCGCTGTTGCCAGTGGCGGAGGTATCTGTGCCGCCGCCGGTGCCGCCGTTCGTCCCCGTGCCGGGGACGTTGCCGACGTTGAGGTTGCTGCCGGTGTAGGTCTCGGTGACCGAGGTGGTGCTGCGCGGCACGGCCGAGCCGGCGGCGGCGAACTCATCGGCGACGGAGGTGACCTTGTCGAAATTGAGGGAGGCGCGGACGGTGACGGCGCTGCGGCCGGGGCCGACGACGCGGGCGAGCGTATCGGTGACGTCGCGCTGGAGGGCGAGTTCGTACTGGCGCTGGAGCTCGAGTTGGGAGGAGGTCGCGCCGGTGGAGAACGCCTGGGAGAAAGTGGCGCCATCGAAGAGGACGCGGCCGGAGTCATCGATGATGGTGACGCCGCTCTGCTGGAGGCCTTCGACCGAATTGGTGACCAGGTTGGTGATGCCGCGGACCTGCTCGTCGTTGAGGCGGGCGCCGGATTGGAGCTGGAGGAGGACGCTGGCGGTAGCCTCGGCCTGGTCTTCCTTGAAGATGGCTTCCTTCGGCATGGAGATGTGGACGCGGCTGGCGCGGACGCCGGAGAGGGTGTTGATGGAGCGGGCGAGTTCACCTTCGAGGCCGCGGCGGAAGTTGACCTGCTGGACGAAGTCGGTGGCGCCGAAGTTGGTCTCATCGAAGATCTCGAGGCCGATGGAGCCGCCCTTCGGGAGGCCGGCCTGGGCGAGGCGGATGCGGACTTCGGCCACCTTGTTCGCGGGGACGGAGACGGTTGAGCCGCCGCCGCCAATCTCGTAGGTGACGCCTTCGGACTCGAGCTGGTCGGCGATGGCGGCGCTGTCTTCGGGTGCGAGGCCGCTGTAGGCGACGACCATGTTCGGACGGGACGATGCGAGGAAGATGAAGTACAGGACACCCAGGGCAACAACGCCGACGCCGCCAAGCATGGCCTGGCGGGAGCGCGGGAGTTCATTCCAGCGCGCGATCAGTGGCTCCAGCGGCGTGCCCTTTCCCATGTATCCCTCCCGTGGTGACCGGCCCGAATCACCGGTGTTCACGAATCTAGCGAGCGTGCGAGGCGGCGCGCATTGGGGAGTCCCCGATCTCGGCGTGGAGGTACCGGGGAGAGGGGCAGCAAAACCCTGATCTTTGCGGGAAGGGCGCGGGGAGCGGTTTGTTTACGACCTTTCGGGGTTCGCGTATCGTTTCGTGCGCATACATCACCCAGCAGGAGTTTTCAGGTTGACACAGGCAGAATCGCTGCCGCCCCTCATCACGGATGAGATGCGGGCGGAGGTTGGCAAAGAATCGGAACCGTGGACGTGTGAGGTGGACAAGACCGCGATCCGGATGTTCGCGCGGTCGGTCGGGCACACGGACGCCATTTACTACGACGATGCAGCGGCGAAGGCGGCGGGCTACCGCGGGCTGGTGGCGCCTCCGGGCTACCTCGGCACGCCGATCTTCAACCCGGCGGCGATGGGCCGGCGTGGGAGGGAGATGGGTGCTCAGCCGAGCAGGCCGCTGCGGCGCGTGCTGAACGGCGGCACGGAGATCGAGTACCTGGAGGACATCTGCGCCGGCGATGTGCTTTCGGTGACGTCGCAGGTGGCCTCGTACGAAGAGACGAAGGGCAGCCTCGGCGAGATGCTCATCACGACGAACAAGACGGTGTACCGGAACCAGGGCGGCAAGGTCGTCGCGGTCTCGACGGGCACGAGCATCCGGTACTAGGGAGAAACACAGCAATGGCAGTGAAGTGGAGTGAAATTAGCGAAGGGATGGAGATCCCGGTGCTGAAGAAGAATTGCAGCACGCAGCAGCTGGTGCTGTGGGCGGCCGGGTCTGG
>CAZRUZ010000109.1:0-8741 GCA_964603275.1 uncultured Anaerolineaceae bacterium
TCGTGGACGTAGCCGCACATGATGCAGCTACCGTAGGTGCCGTGCCAGTCGCGCTCCACGATCATGGAGCCGCGGCACTTCGGGCAAGACTTGGGCGGGGCTTCCTGCAAAGCCGGCATAGACGTTTCCTCCTCAACACGAAACGCGGAATAGAGATTCGAGGACAGAAAAAAAGACCTCGAAGCGAGCGACCTGCTCGCCTGGCCTTCCAGACTGCCGACGGGGTTAGCTGACGGACTCGGGCGGAAGGCGCCCTATGGGCTGCGCGAAGGCGGCAGACCAATTCGCCCCGGGACTGGGTCCCCCGTTGCGCCCCGAAAGGCGCATTTGGCAGGTTGTGCACTGTATAACCGAGCGCGTTGGAGGGCGCGTACGCCTTCCGACTAACGGAAGCTAACAATTCCCGGCAGAGGGTGTCAACCCCTGATTGAGAAATTCGTCACGAATTTACCCGCGGGGCAGTTGAGATTCGGGGTTAACCCTGATCGAAGCTGGCGACAGGCTCGCGGAGGGCAGATTCGGCAGTCGCGGGCCGGCCGCCGCGCCAGACCCAAATGCAGGCGGTGGTGGTGGCAGCGCCAGTAACGCCGAGAATATTGGCAACAATTCCAACAATATCTCCGCGCACGGAGAAGTACACCAGCCAGCAGGAAAGCCCGGCGACCATGATCAGCCAGGCCGCCAGCGAATAGCCCTGGACATCGCGCGTTTTGAAGATCCTGGTGATGTTGGGGATCCAGAAGACCTGGGTGAGGATGACGGCCGCCCAGCCGACGAGTTCGATGGACAAGCGGCGGTCCCTCCGGGTGGTGCGTGGAGTGAAGCAAGGGTACGGCCGGGGCGATTAACGGCACACCGGGCACCGGCCGCGCGAGGGCGGAGGCTATTCGTCCCGCAGTTCGCCTTCGAGGAGCGACATCACGAAGACGTCGCGGTAGCGGCCGTACTTGAAGAGCGCGTCCCGGAGGCGGCCTTCGAGGACGAAGCCGACCTTTTCATAGACATGCCGGGCGCGCTCGTTCGGTGCGTAGACCTCAAGCTGGATGCGGTGGAGGTTCATCATCTCGAAGCCGAAGCGGCAGACGGTGCGCATGGTATCGGTGCCGTAGCCGCCGTCCCAGCAGGTCTTGTCGCCGATGGCGATACCCAGGGAGGCTGAGCGGTTTTCGGGGCTGGTCCTGAGCAGGTCAACGCCGCCGATGAGGCGCTGGTCGGCGAGGGTCTCGATGGCAAAGCCGGCGTGAGTGTAATCGGCGATCGTGACGCTTTCGATGAATTCGCGTTCGGATTTCATTGAAAGCGGATAGCGCATGGTGAGGAACTCGGTGACTTCAGGATCGTTGAACCATTTGTGGAGGTGGGGGGCGTCCTCGGGTTCACGCGCGCGGAGGCGGATGAGTCGACCTTCGAAGGGAGAGTTCACTGTGGTGCTCCTGTTTGGGGGGTACGCGAAAGGCCCACCGGGTGGGTGGGCCTTCAGCGTTGCAGCGGGAAGGTTGTCTGCTACGTTCCTGAATCCCCCGGAAGACGGTCTCCGTGCGCGCACATGCCCCCCTGGGAGGGAGATGCGCATGCAGCGTTGACCGATCCGGGGCACTCGGCTGACATCATCCGAAGGAGCGTAGAGGAACCGGCGGGCGGTCTCAAGAGGGAAGCCGCGCCGTGTGTGATGCAGTTCACAGAAGGGTCAGCCGACAGCAAACAGGCCCCGGAGCGCTCCGGGGCCTGTTTCGCGACTACGGTGGCGCGCCTCAGCTGATGAAGAGCGGGGCGAGCACGAGGGTGATGGTGGAGAGCAGCTTCACGAGGACGTGGAGCGCGGGGCCAGCGGTGTCTTTGAAAGGGTCACCGACGGTATCACCGACCACGGCGGCGGCATGGGTCTCAGTACCCTTGCCAACAATCGTGCCATCGGCATTCTTGAGCCCACCAGATTCGATGAACTTCTTGGCGTTGTCCCACGCGCCACCTGCGTTGTTCAGGTAGGTAGCGACCAGGACACCACCGATGGTGCCAACCATGAGCATGCCGGCAACGGAGGACCAGCCTTCGTTGCCATCTCCTCCGAAGGCGTAACGGAAGATGAGGCCAACGGCGATCGGGAGGCCGATGGCCAGGATGCCGGGGGCAATCATCTCCCGGAGGGCGGAGCGCGTCGTGATATCGACGGCACGTCCGTAGTCCGGGCGAACTTCGCCGGTCATGATCCCCGGGTTCTCGCGGAACTGGCGGCGGACTTCTTCGATGATGCCGCCGGCGGCCTTACCGACGGCCCGGATGGCGAGTGAGCTGAAGAGGAACACGAGCATCACGCCGAGAAGGGCGCCGACGAAGACGTCCACCTTGGCGATGTTGACCGGCATGATGCGCGGCAGCGGAATCGGGCTCCCCGATTCGAGGAAGGGCTTCGCATCATCCGCGGAGATGTCGTTCTCCTCGACCTTCCGATCGAGGATGGCAGCGGTCTCTTCGCGGTTCGCGACGAGGAGCGCATCGAGATCCGCCTGGCTGAACTTGTCTTCGTCATCGATCGAGTCCATCAGGGACTTGAGCGAATCGGAGTAGTCCTTCATTTCGTTGGCAAAGGCTGCCTTCACATCGTCGCCGGGCGGGACGAGATTGTTGTCCTGCTGGAGGGTGACGTAGCGTTCGGCGTCGTCCGCGGCGATCTTGGACATCTCGACGCGAACTTCGTCGAGGTAGGCGGTGAAGAGGAGGAACGCGGCGAGGGCGGCCGAGCCCACCGCGTAGCCCTTGGTGAGGGCCTTGGTGGTGTTACCGACGGTGTCGAGGGCATCCGTGATCTCACGGGCCTCTGGCTTGGTGCCTTCGGCCATCTCGGTGATGCCACCGGCGTTGTCAGTGATGGGGCCGAAGGTGTCCATGGCGAGCACGTAGGCGGCCGACATGAGCATACCCATGGTGGCCACGGCCGTACCGAAGACGCCGGTCGAGACGGGGTCGACGTTGGCCAGGTCGGCCTGCTGGCCGAGCGTGAAGGCGGCGACAAGGCCGATGCCGACGGTGATCGCGGTGACGGCGGTGGTTTCGAACCCGACGGCGGTACCGATGATCATGTTGGTGGCCGAGCCGGTGCGGCTGGCCTGGGCGATTTCCTGGACCGGGCGCCAGGCGCCCGCGGTGTAGTACTGGGTGATGTAGACGAAGGCAATGCCGACGGCGATGCCGACGAGGCCGCAGAAGAAGAACCAGTACCAGACGTCTTCAAGCATGGCGTAGGTGCAGACGCCCAGGCCGATGATGCTGAGGAGCGTGATGGTCCAATAGCCGCCGTTCAGCGCGCCCATGGGGTCGCTGATGCGCTTGGCCCAGAAGGGGACGGTGATCATGCCGATAATGGTGGCGAAGACACCGAACGAGCGGAGGACGAGCGGGAAGAGGACCCATTCCACATTGCCGGTGGCGATGTAGATGGAGGCGCCGAGGATCATGGCGCCGATGTTCTCGGCGGACATGGACTCGAAGAGGTCCGCGCCGCGGCCGGCGCAGTCGCCCACGTTGTCGCCCACAAGGTCAGCGACGACGGCTGCGTTGCGGGGATCATCTTCGGGGATACCGGCTTCGACCTTGCCGACGAGGTCGGCGCCGACGTCAGCGGCCTTCGTGTAGATACCACCGCCGAGCTGGGCGAAGAGGGCGACGAAGCTGGCGCCGAAGCCAAAGCCGACGATGAGGAAGGGCGTCTCCTGGACGGTATGCCCGAGCAGGTTCGAGTAGATAGCGAAGATGCTCGAGACGCCGATGAGGCTGAGTGCGACGACGAGGAAGCCCGAGACGGCGCCACCGCGGAGCGCGGCGTTGATGGCATCGGCCAGGCTGTTCTGCGCTGCCGAGGCCGTACGGCCGTTGGCGCGGACGGCGATCGACATGCCGATGTAGCCAGAGACACCCGACGCCAGCGCACCGACGATGAAGGCGATGCCGGTCAGGACGCCGACTTCGGTCGACTCCTTGAAGATGCCGACGATGACGGCGACCACCACCGACGTGACGACGGCCAGGATGCCGATGGTGCGGTACTGGCGGCTCAAGAAGGCGTTGGCGCCTTCGAGAATGGTGCCAGCGACTTCCTGCATGGATGCGGTGCCTTTGTCCCGCTTAAGGACATCAAAGGCGAGCCAGATCGCAAACAGGACCGCCGCGGCACTAGCCGCGGGGATCATGATCTGGGCCAATAACATGAAGTGTTCTCCCCTTGAGAGTTGTGGCTGTGACCCCGCGTGCGTAATCCACAGAGCCACCGGGCGCCCTGACTGACGCGCCGAGAAGCGTGGGCGAGTCTATCAGCGGGAGGCGTTAGGGAAAATCTCGGGAAAGCCGGAATCGGCGGTGATTGTGGATGCCGGAGAGCCGGGTGAGGGGCAGGCGCGCGTGTGCCCGGGGAAGGTCTGGCCGGACTGGCGCGGGCATTGCATAGTTGTTGCCAGACTGGGATCCCGGGAGGGCAAGGTGCGCGAAGTTGCGGAGCTGAACGGCGACGGGATCGCCGCTGAACTGCGCGAGTCGATCCACGCGATCAATGAGGCGCTGGGTTCGCCGGTGAGTTTCCGGCCGATCGACTGGACGCTGGAGCGGCGGGAGGCTTCGGAGGCGGCGCTGGAGGAGGGGATCGAGGCGACGCGGGGGCTGGGCGCGGCGATGAAGTACCCGACGGTGACCGAGACCGTGAGCCCGAACCAGGTGATGCGGGACCGGCTCGGGCTTTCGGTGATCCACCGGCCGTGCCGGACGTACCCGGGCGTGAGCACGAACTACACCGGGAACATCGATCTCCATGTGGTGCGGGTGGCGACCGGGGGGACCTATGAGGATGCCGGGATGCGGATCGGGTACCACTCGGCGGTCAGCATCCGGGTGATGGAGCGGACGCCTGTCGAGCATGCCGCGCACTTCGCGTTCCGCCTGGCGGAACAGCAGCGGCACAACGTGGTCTCGACGAGCAAGTACACGATCCAGCGGGCGGCGGACGGCCTGTTCGAAGAAGTGGTGGACGAAGTGGCACGGGAGTACCGGAACACGGAACACCGGCGGGAGCTGTTCGACTCGTTGCTGGCAAAGCTGATTATCCGGCCCGAGCGCTTCGACGTGATTGTCTGTCCGAACGAGTACGGAGACTTCCTGAGCGACATGGTGTACGGACTGATCGGGTCGATCGGGCTTGGGGCGAGCGCTTCGTATGCGTTCACGCCGAGCCACCAGCCGAATATCGGGATCTTCGACCCGGCGGGCGGGACGGCGCCGGATATCGCGGGGAAGGGCATCGCGAATCCCTCGGGCGCGATCGAGGCGTTCGGCTACCTGTTGCAGTACTGCGGGCACTTCCAGGCGGGCCGGCGGCTTGTGGATGCGGTCCACGATTGCATCGCCAGCGGGGAAAAGACGGGGGATCTTGGCGGGACGTTGAACACGATGCAGTTCACGAAGGCGATCATCGCGCGGGCGGTGCCGGGGGTGTAAGCCGGCCAGGCCGGGCGGGGCCGATGGCGAGTGAGGGTGCCGTTGGTCGTGCGGGCTGGGGCGGGATCGGTCAGGCCGGCGGCGGCGATCGGCGGAGGGAGATCCCCGCGCTTGCTGACGCGCGCGCCTATGACGGGTGGAGGCAGGTGGAGCGGGATCGCTCTTGCGGTGGCCGTGTTCGTGCGCGGAGTGCCCCGCGCTTGCTGACGCGCGCGCCTATGACGGGGTGGTGGCGCGGCGCTGGACGATGGCCATGGTGAGGTCGCCGCGGGTTTTTTCGAGGATGCCGCGGGTCTGGTCGGTGGTGCGGCGGAGGCCGCCGGTCATGGCATCGGGGAAGTCGATGGTGACGAGGACGGCGTAGATGTCGTCCATGGCGTCGAGGATCTCCTCGCAGCCGTCGAACTGCCCGGCGCGGAGCCGGTCGAGGACCATGCGGCGCATCTCGCCGACGGCCTCGGCGATGCCGTTGAGGTAGGCGGGGAATTCGACGCCGAGGTCTTCGGGAGAGGGGATTGCGGCGCCGGACAGGAGGGCGAGGGTGGTGCGGGCCTCGGCGTACTCCTTCTGGGCATCGTGAAGGAAGCCGGCGTAGTAGACATCGGCGTGGCCTTCGAGGGCGGCAACCGCCGCATCGCGGACCTGTTTCGCCTCATCCAGGAGTTTCGCGGCCTGTTCGAACTCTCCGCGGTGGACTGCCCGGATGCTGTTCGCACTCATGCGGATGATGGCCCGGCTGGCGGAGAGGGCCTGTTCGCGGGCGGCGTTCTTGGCAGCGAAGTGGTCGAGGATGCGGGGGATGATGGTGTCGAGCGGGGAGGTGTCGCTCATCGCGGGATGGTCCGATCCGGGGGTGTCAGAGGTCCTTGACGGCCTCGGGAAGGTCGCCCTCTCGGGCTGCGTCGATCATTTCGCGGGCGCCGTCGGGGAGGTCCATGCCGTATTCCTCGAAGCGTTTTTCGACCCAGGTGCCGATCTGGCGCGGGTCGCGGTAGGCATCGGGCCCGCCTTCGGAGGGGTCGCCGTACTTCTCGATGATGTCGGCACGGGTGTAGGTGCGGGCGAACTTCGAGACGAGGCGGGAGGTCTTGGGGCTGCCGCAGTGCTCGCAGGGGGGCTGCACCGCGGTATCGATCTTCCGGGTGAAGTGATTGGTGACTTTTCCGCAATCGCCGCAACGGAATTCGTAGATGGGCATGCGCCCATTGTCGAATGGGTCGTGGCGATTGTCGATCCCCGATCGGGCTACTTCGCCGGGTCGAGCATCTCCTTGAAGCCGAGCGGGCCGTGGGGGCCGATGAGGATGATCTCGTAGATGCCGATGCCCTTACGGCGGCCAGAGGTGACCTGGCAGACCTGCTGGACGTGCAGATTGGCCAGGGGGATTTCCTCTTCGATGTCGTACTGGCCGCCATCCACCTCATCGGGGCCGACCCACATGCCGTGGCCCCAGGTGGGTTCGCCGTAGCCGATGCCTTTCATGAAGAACGAGTACATCGGCTTCATCTCCATGGCGATTTCCTTGCCGGATTTCGGGCGGAGCGTAAGGGTGGCGGAATCGATCCAGCGGGTACCTGTGCGGAAGCGGAGGTCGTAATCGACGGCAGCATCCTGGAGCGTGGCTTCGGGATAGGGGGTGAGGATGGCGCCGGATTCGTGCCAGCGCTTTCCATCGGCGAATTCAGAGACGGTGAACAGGGTGCAGAGGTCGGGGAAGTTGACCGGGGCCCAGTTCCAGAAGAACTGGGGTGGCTCGGTTGGTGGGGCGCCGCGGGGATCGCGGCCGCCAACGCCGCGGATACCCCAGGAGCGGTCGCGGGAGCCCCACCACCTTGCTGGCTCAAGCTGCCAGCTCTGGCCGGCGCAGGAGAGCTTTCCGGACCAGGCGCCGTGCTGGGTGATGCGGGTGTAATCCATCACCGGGATGTTGCGGGACATGCGCAGGAAGTGGGGTTCTTCGACGGGCAGGGAACGCGCATCGAAGACAAGGTCGCCGGTGATGCCCCACTTGTTCTTCGCGATCTTGATGCGAAACCGTTTCATGGGCTCGACGATCTGGATGGAGATGGGGCCGACGCGGGTGTTGAGCCGGTCCTCGCCGAGGAAGCGGGAGGCGCGGACGAAGTACTGGGCGCCGCGGTGGACCACGCTGAAGGCGGCATCCATGACGCCGAGGTTGGGGTAGACGCCCATGGCGAGGGCAAAATAGACCTCGCCGTCACTGGTGTAGCCGTTGAAGAAAAAGCGGTCGTAGAAGTTCCGGTCACCGGTGCCGACGCGGTCGAAGGTGTAGGGGATCTGGTGGATCGGGTAGTCATCGGCGGGGGTGATAGCCACTGGAATCTCCGGTTGGGTATGCCGCCCGCGGCGAGCCTACCGACGGCGCGCGGGCAGGTCAAAGTGTTGGGGGTCCCCGGCGAGCAGCCGGCAGGCCGGGGACAGAATGCCATGGCGGCAGGGGGAGGATAGCGGGGGCTATTTCGCGGGTTCGATGACGGCCGTCATGCTGCCCTTACTCCCGGGCATGAGCGGATCGGGGCCGAATGCATGGACCTGGTCCTGCTTGAGGCGGACCGCATCGAGCGGTGCGGTCATGAGGATCGCCTGACCCTGGCTATCGACGACGCAGGCGATGGCGAAGCCTTTTTCCGGCGAGTAGCCGAAGACGTTGGCGAGCATGGCGATGACGTACTGGTAGGTGTGGTCGTTGTCGTCCAGGAGGATGAGGTGGTACGGCGGTTCGAGTTGCGAATCGGTAAGGTCCTCGACGCGGGTGGACGGAGTGGGCAGGCTCGTCATCGGATGGCCATCGTAACGAAGCAGTGATGGGCGCGTGAAGCCCGAGATCAGGGCGTGGAGAAGAACGCAGCCAGCGCCCCGAGGGCGAGGCGGCGGCCACCGGCGGTGGTGAAGTGCACGCCATCGGGGCCGCGGATAGCCTGCTCGATGCCTGTTTCATCCGGGAGCGCGGAGGCATAGGTGCCGTCGGACCACGACGTGAGCGCCCATGTATCAACGAAGATGACCCACGGGCGGGTGGCCGCCTGTTCCTGGAAGACGCGATTCACTGCAGGGATGGAGGCGGCCAGGTCGGCGCGGCCCATGTTGGGCTGGCCCATCCAGATGACGATGCGGCCATCGCGGCGCAGGAGGTCCATGATGCGGCCAACGCGAGCGCCGTATTCCTCGTAGGAGGTGACCTGGTTGGCATCGTTGGCGCCGACCATGAAGACGACGACATCGGGGTCGTACGTGGCCATTTC
>CAZRUZ010000110.1:0-2885 GCA_964603275.1 uncultured Anaerolineaceae bacterium
TCGATATCGACGATGTACTCGCCGATGTCGGTTTCCAGGACATCGATACCGGCGCCGCGGAGGGCGTGGGTGAGGCCGATCTCCTCACCGACCATGGACTTGGACTTGGCAACGCGACGCGCATCGCCCAGTAGCTGGCGGATGGTGGCGACGGCCTGGGCGGGGGTAGCCGCCCGGTGGTAGCCGATGCCCCGGCGCTCGAACTGTTGGCGGAGGGTGGTATGCAGCTCATCGAGGTGGCCGACTGCGTAGGCGCGGGCAGCGGCGGCGCGGACGCGGGCATCGGCCGGGCCACGCCCCAGGGTGACGGCGGAATCGGCCATGAGCTTCCGCATGATCGGGGTGACGGTGGCGGAAGGGCGTTCGTCACGGATCTCGCGGGCGGCGCGTTCTCGGTAGGAGCTCATCCGAGTGCCCTCGCGAGGAGTTCGGGGAGCGACCACGCCTCGAGCTGGATGCCCATGCCGGCGGCGCCGGACTGGATGTGGGCGAGGCAGGAGAAATCCGCGGAGACGACCACGCGGGCGCCGGTGAGCGAGATGTCGTCCAGCTTCGAGGTCAGCATCGCGACCGAGACCTCGGGCTGTTTCACGGCGAAGGTGCCGCCAAAGCCGCAGCATTCCTCTTCGTGCAGCAGCCGGCGGACTTCGAGGCCTTCGATGCGGGAGAGGAGCGAGAGGACGGTGGCGGAGACGCCGAGCTCGCGGCGGGTGTGGCAGGAATCGTGATAGGCGACCACGCCTTCGAGGCGGAACCCCAGCTGGCCGAGGTTGGGGTGGGCGGCGACGTAGCTGGCGAAGTCCACGAACCGGGAGGCGATCCGGCCGGCGGCAACGGCGCGGTCGCCTTCGAAGAGGCCGGGGAGGTAGTGGCGCACCATGCTGGTGCATGATCCGGAGGTGGAGACGACCGCTTCGTACGGCTGGCCGGCCTTCAGGAGCTGGCGGCCGGCGGTGCGGGCCTCGGAGCGGAAGCCGCTGTTGAAGGCGGGCTGGCCACAGCAGCGGCCATCGAGCAGGGAGACGGTATCGCCGAGCGATTCGAGGACATGGACTGCGTTGGCGGCATCGCCGGGGCGGACCGTGGCCATGAAGCAGGGGTCGAAGAGCGCGATGCGTGCCACGGGCGCATTGTACGGGCTGCACGCGGAACGGAGCTTGCTGGTAGACTCCGCTCACCATTCAGAAGGGGGCTACCAATCATGGAGCCGGTGATCATCGATGTCCGGGACAACGGGCCGCTCATCGTCCGCGGGACTGTGACGGTCAAAGACGCGGAGGGGAACGCCTACGAGGCGAAGGAGACGGTCTTCCTGTGCCGCTGCGGGCAATCGGCGAAGAAGCCCTACTGCGACGGGACCCACAAGAACTGCGGGTTCGAATCGGCGCCGCGGGCGGGCGCCTGAGGGGCCTCCCCTCACGGCAGCAAAGCTGAGGCCCCGGACAGGCTGTCCGGGGCCAGTTCGTGGGGCGAGGCTATCGCGGGCTATTCACCGCCCGAAAGGCTGGGGCCGTAGTCGAAGGCCGGGTGAGCGGGCCGCGGCGCCGGGGCCGGTGCACGGTGCGCCGGGCCTTCCACGGAAATAGCGGGTAGCCATTCGAGCCAGCGTGGGAGGTACCAGTTCTTGGAGCCGAGCAACTCCATGCTGGCGGGCACGAGCACGGAACGGACGACGGTTGCATCGAGGAAGACCGCGACCGCGAGGCCGAAGCCGACCTGCTGCATCGCCACCATCTCGCCCAGGGCAAAGCCGCTGAAGACGGCCATCATGATGGCGGCAGCGCCGGTGATGATGTGGGCGGTAGAGCGCAGGCCGTGGGCGACCGCCGCGGCGTTATCGCCGGTGGCAAGGAAGTGCTCCTGGATGCGGCTGAGCAGGAAGACGTGGTAGTCCATCGAGAGGCCGAAGAGGACCGCGAAGAGGAAGACCGGGAGGAAGGCCTCGATCTGGTCGGCCTGGTGGAAGCCGAGGAGACCCGCGCCGACCCCTTCCTGGAAGACGAGGACGACCATGCCATAGGCGGCGCCCACGCTCAGGAGGTTCATGATGATCGCTTTGACCGGGATGACGATGGAGCGGAAGACCATCATCAACAGGAGGAAGCTGAGGGTGAGAACAAACGCGATAACGATCGGCAGGTAGCGGTCCATGGCATCGATGTAGTCGACGTTGCCGGCCGTGCCGCCACCGACGTAGACGCGCACGTCGGCGCCATCGAACGCGGCGGGGATGTAGGTATCACGGAGGCGGCGGAGGGCGTCCATTGCTTCGGGGCCGCTGGTATCACCGTTGAGGATGATGGAGATCTGGCCGTACTGGCCGCCTTCAACGACGCTGAGCGCGGAGACCGAGGCGAAGCCGGGGTCGGACTCGAGCGCGGTAGCGAGCTTTTCCGCCGCGCGGGCAACCTCGGGGGAACCGGCATTGCCTTCGATGACGACCCTGGCCGGGTCAATGATGCCGCCGGAGAACTCCTCGTTGAGGATCTCGAAAGCCTGGACGGACTGCAGGTGGCCGGGGAACGTGCTGATGCCGAGCGCTCCCGTGTTGATGCGGGCATAGGGCAGGGCCATCGCCACAAGCAGGGCGACGGACACCGTGGCGGCGACCCACGGGTGGCGCATGACCAGTGCGGTGGTCTTGCCGAAGAAGCCGGAATCGGCCGGGCGGGCGGTGGAGACCTTGCGGCCGGGCAGGCTGAGCCAGTTCACCCGGTCGCCGAGGAGGCGGAGCACGGCAGGGAGCAGGGTGAGCGCCACCGCGACGGCAGCAACGACCACGGTGATCGCGCCGACGGCCATGCCGATGAACTGGTTGGAAGGGACGATGACCAGACCGGCCAGGGCGATGACCACCGTGATGCCCGAGAAGAGGACCGCGCGGC
>CAZRUZ010000110.1:2985-8718 GCA_964603275.1 uncultured Anaerolineaceae bacterium
CGACTGGATGACGACGGTCTCGCGGGCGGGGGAGGTCCCGTCGATGTGGTCTTCCAGGACCTGGTGGGCCTTCTCGGATTCGGAGCCGCGGATCCCCCAGCCGGGCGAGAGGGTGAGGTGGGAGGCGGCGAAAACGGCGGCAATGATCAGGACTGCCCAAGCGCCGATCGTGAGCCAGGGATGGCGGGCGCTGCGGCGGGCAAGGCGTTCGGGCGAGAAGATGGTGCCCATGGGTTCCTCCGGGTGGCCGCGTGTGAGAGAGCAGGGGCCACGCTGAATCCAGTGTTGGTCACGGCGTGGGCGCCGCCATCGGCGGTGGGAGGGACTCGAAGGGCGAGCTTTCCGGTGAGCATGGAATCCCACTTCCGGGGGATTTTCCTCAGAATTACCCGAAAGAACCCCGAAAGTGTGAAGAGCCGCACAGTACCGCGTAACAAAACACGCGAAGCTCCGTAGTACTGGTTGTGCAGCACCCCATCCGACGGGGAGGCACCCCTGCAAGCCCGCTGGTCCGCAGCCCAGCGGGCTTCTTAATTCCCGGCGAACGGCATGGATTCGCGATGAGCGACGGCATGGGCTAGGATTCGTGCGCTCAGAAGGAGGGCATCGACGATGAAAGCCGCAGTGTTCCACGCACCTCACCAGCCGCTCACGATCGAAGAGGTGACGATCGACAATCCCCTGCCGCGCGAGGTGGTGGTGAGGACGGTCGCCTCGGGGGTGTGCCACAGCGACCTGCACTTCATCGAAGGGCTGTACCCGATCGCGGTACCGGCGATCCTCGGGCACGAGGCGGCGGGGATCGTGGAAGCGGTCGGCGAACAGGTCACGTACGTGAAGCCCGGCGACCATGTGATCTGCTGCCTTTCGGTGTTCTGCGGGCACTGCGAGATGTGTGTGAGCGGGCGGCCGGCGCTCTGCCGGAACCCCGACCTTCGGCGGCGCCCCGACCAGCCGCCCAAGCTGACCTGGAACGGCACCCCGCTGACGCAGTTCGCCAACCTTGGCGCGTACGCGGAGAAGATGCTGGTCCACGAGAACGCCATCGTGAAGATGCGGGATGACATGCCGTTCGGCGCGGCCGCGCTGATCGGGTGCGGGGTGACGACCGGGGTGGGAGCGGCGCTGAACACCGCGAGGATCGAGCCCGGCTCATCGGTGGCAGTCTTCGGCTGTGGCGGCGTCGGGCTCGCGGCGGTCCAGGGGGCCCGGATCGGCGGGGCGCGGATGATCATCGCGGTCGACACGGTAGAAGCGAAGCTCGCCACGGCGAAGGACCTGGGCGCGACCCACGTGGTCGATGCCTCGGCGGGGGACCCGGTGAAGGCGATCCGGGAGCTGACCGGCGGCGGGGTGGAGTACTCGTTCGAGGCCATCGGGCTGAAGCGGGCGGCCGAACAGGCGTTTGAATGCCTCGCCCCCGGCGGGACGGCGACCGTGATCGGGATGATCCCGGTGGGCCAGAAGGTGGAGCTCGATGGGCCCGCGTTCCTCTCGGAAAAGAAGATCCAGGGGAGCTCGATGGGGTCGAACCGGTTCCGGAAGGACATGCCTCGTTATGTAGATTTCTACATGCAGGGCCGCCTGAAGCTGGACGAGATGATCACACGGACGGGCCGGCTGGAGGACGTGAACGAGGCGTTCCGCGCGATGAAGGCGGGCGAGGTGGCACGGACAGTGCTGATGTTCGACTGAGTCGGTCCGGAGGACTCGAACGGCGCGGCGACTTGGCGTAGCCTAGGCCGCATCTTACCGAGCGAGGAACACCATGCCCCTCCGAATCGGCCTCATCGGCGCGGGCGCGAACACGCGCCAGATGCACATCCCGGGCTTCCGGAAGCAGGCGGGCGTGGAAATCGCCGGCGTGGTGAACCGCAGCCGCGAGAGCTCACAACGGGTTGCCGATGAGTTCGGCATCCCGCGGGTGTTCGATTCGGCCGAGGCGCTGTGCGCCGACCCGGGGATCGATGCGGTCTGCATCGGCACCTGGCCGTACATGCACCGCGAGTACAGCATCATGGCGCTCGAGGCCGGGAAGCACGTGCTCTGCGAAGCGCGGATGGCGATGAACCTCGAGGAGGCCCGGGAGATGCTGGCGGCGAGCGAGCGCCACCCGGAGCTGGTCGCGCAGATCGTCCCGGCCCCGTTCGACTTCCGCCTCGGACCGACGATCGCGCGGATGGTGGAGGCGGGTGAGCTCGGGACCATCCGCGAGGTGGTGGTGAATGTCCTCAACGGCTCGGGGCTGGACCCGCGGACGCCGCTGCACTGGCGCCAGCGGGCGGAGTATTCGGGCAAGAACGTGATGATGTTCGGCATCTACGTGGAGGTCATCCAGCGCTGGCTTGGCGACCACACGCTCATCCAGGCAGCCGGCGATATCGTCATCCCGGAGCGGCCGGACCCGGAGACGGGCAGGATGGAGAAGGTGACGGTGCCCGATATCTGGGTGGCGACGGCGGAGATGGTGAACGGGGCGCGCATCACCTATCACTTCAGCTCGATGGCGGCCTCGGCCGAGGGCAACGGCATCTCGATCTTCGGCTCGACGGCCACCCTGCGCTGGAAGATGGGTGACACAGCGGAACTCATCCCCCACGGGCAGGCGCCCCGGACGATCGAACCCGACCCGGGCACCGATCGGGGCTGGCGGGTGGAGGAAGACTTCGTGAACTCGATCACGACGGGCGCGCCCGTGCGGCTGACCAGCTTCGCGGACGGGGTGCGCTACATGGCGGTTATCGACCGGGCGCACCAGGCCTGGTACACGACGACGGAGCAGGTGATCTAGCGGGTCAGGCCAGGCAGCGGAGCGGCTGGTTGCCGTTGTAGATGAGCATCTCCCGGAACATCTGGATGTAGTCGAGGGGGGTTCCGAGCGGTTCGCCGCGGAGTTCCGAATAGACGCGGTGGAGGTTCGGCACCAGGCGTTCGCGGTCGTGCAGGGCGGCGAAGCGGCCGAGATCGAGTCCCGCTGCCAGGTCAAGCGGAGGCGTGCCTTTTTCGAACGCGGGGCGGGCAGTCTCCTGCAGCCAGCGCAGATAGGTGCGCACCTCGCCGATGACTTCGGGGCCGCAGACCTCGCCGTGGCCGGGGACGATCGTCTCGGCGCCGAGCGCCTCAATGCGGTCGAGGGCGGTGAGCCAGCCGGCAACCGAGCCGCCGAGGGCGAACGGGGTGCCGCCGTTGAAGAGGACATCGCCGGAAAACAGCAGCTTGCGCTCGGGGATCCAGGCGACGATGTCGCTGGTGGTATGGGCGGGCCCGACGAAGATGAGCTCGATGCGCAGGTCATCGACGTAGACGGCCATGCGGTCGGTGAAGGTGACCGTCGGGGGCGTAACTGGGCAATCGCCGAAGTCGACCATGGGGAAGAGCGCGTAGGAGCCGTGGCCGGCGGCGATGATCTCGCGGCGGCAGCGTTCGCTGGCGATGATCGCGCTGGCCGGGGCGAACATGAAGTTTCCGTGGGTGTGGTCGCCGTGGCTGTGGGTGTTGATGAGGGCGCTGACCGGATGTTGCGTGACGTCGCGGACGGCGGCGTGGAAAGCGCGGGCGCGCGCTTCGGTACCCGTGGTATCGATGACGGTCACGGAGCGGCTGCCGACGACGGCGCCGGCGTTGTTCAGGAACCAGCTGCCATCCATCTGGACATAGGCGTAGATGCCGGGAGAGACCTCTTCGACGCGGGGCGGGGGGATCTCGGCGTGGGCGGGGACGGCCTGGCTGGACATGCGGCGGACCTCGGTTCGGGTTGCGGGGAGTGTAGGGCATGGCCAGAAGCTGTGCGGGACGAACGGGAGGCGCTGGCGGACGCGCGGTCAGGAGGGGGAGTTTTCGCCGACTGGGCACGAAGAAACGTCCGGCTGGCGGAACCCGGGCAGAGGGCGGCCAAGTACGATGGGAGGGTGGAGGAACGCAATGACCACTGAACCACGTGACCTGATGCGACGTCTTGCGGGGTGGGAAGCGCCCGAGGGTACGGGCGTGCTTTCGATCTACCTGGATGTGCGGCCGACCGCCGCCGGGGTTGGGAACCGGCCGGAGCAGCGGCCCGGAGATGTGATCCTGAAGGACCGGCTACACCGGATTGAGAAGGCCCTGCTCCCGCGCGGGCCGGGACTGGACTCACTCCGGGCGGACATGGCGAAGATCGAGGCGGCCCGCGCCGAAAGCGCGCCGGGCGCCCAGGGGCTGGCCATCTTCGCCTGTGCGGCGGGCGGGCTCTTCGAGGTGGTCCGTTCGGGGATGCCGTTCACCAGCCGGGTGATCTTCAGCCGGCGGCCGGCGCTCTTCCAGCTGGCGCGGCTCGTGGATGAGTACGAACCAGCCGTCGTGGCGGTTGCCGATACGAACACCCTGCGGCTCTTCACGGTGCACCTCGGCGGGATGGAGGAAGCCGGCGGGAAGGACGAACGGAGTGCTCAGTTCCGCAAGCGGGCGATGGGCGGTTGGAGCCAGGCGAACTTCCAGCGGCACGTGGAAAAGCACCGTGAGGACTTCGCGAAAGAGGCGGCGCACCAGATCGCGAAACTCATGGAGTCCGAGAAGGCGACGCGGCTCGTGCTTGCCGGCGATGAGGTCGCCATCCCGCTGCTCCAGGCGGCGCTCCCGCGGGAGCTCACGGACCGGCTCGCCGGCGATGCGCTGCGGATCCACATCCGGGCCCCCCGCGACGAGGTTGCGGCGGACGTGGCCGAGGTACTCGCCGCGGCAGAAGCGCGCTCCTCAGCGGCGGTGGCCGATGCGCTGGTGGAAGAGGTGCTCTCGGACGACCTCGGGGTCGCCGGGATCGCGGACAGCCGCGAGGCGTTGAAGGCAGGGCAGGGCGACACGCTGGTCATCGCCGAGCATTTCGAGCCGATCGACGTGCGCAACGAGCTGACGCGGCTCGCTATCCAGACGGGCGCGCGCGTCGAGGCGGTGGCGGGCCACGAAGGGCTGGAAGCGCTCGGCGGGGTTGGGGTGTTGTTGCGCTATCGCGCCTGGGACTAGGCGGATGCAACTGGCGCCACCAAAGGATGCGCGCTGAGGCGAATGCGCTCAGTATGTGGCTGTGCGGGTCTTTCTGGTCATCCTGGGCGCCCTGGTGGCATTGCTCGGCGCGGGTTGCGCGCTGAGCGGGTTCGGCACGTACCGCGCGGTTGATGCGGACGGCTACATCAGCAGTGACCCGGGCCGGGTGGAGACCGCCGCGGGCGCGTTCGTTGTGCGGACCTCGGAGGTCGAGGACCGGAGCGACGACGAGGGTTTCCGTGAGGGACGGGTCCGGATCCGGGTTGCGGCCGAGCGCCCGGACGGCGGCGCGGTATTCATCGGCATCGGGCCGACGGATGACGTCGACGAGTACCTGCGCGGCACGGCGTACGAGCTCGTCACCGAAGTGGAATTCGAGCCGCTGCGGCTCGAGGGCGTGGAGAGCCCGGGGACGCGGACAGCCGGGAGCCCGGCAGAGCGGACGTTCTGGTCGGCAAGCGCGACGGGCACAGGGCGGCAAGAGCTGAACTGGCCGGTCTCTCGTGGGGAGCACACGCTGGTGATCATGAACGCCGGGGGGACACCCGGGGTAGCGGTCGAGGCCGAGGTGGGGGTGAAGCTCCCGTACCTGCGCGGGTTCGGCATCGGGCTCATGGCTTTCGGAGGCGTGCTGCTGATTGCGGGGATCAGCATGGTGGTGTTGCCGCTGCGGCGGCACTGAGCGCGGGCCCGGGCCAAACCGATCACCGCGGTGCG
>CAZRUZ010000111.1:0-8717 GCA_964603275.1 uncultured Anaerolineaceae bacterium
GTCCGATGCGGCCGCCTCGTCGCGCACGCTCCTGCTGGGCATCACCGTGGTAGCGGCGGTGCTCGCCTTTGGCATCGGCTTCTGGCTCGCCCGGTCGATCTCGCGCGCCGCCCGCCAGGCCGCCGAGGCGGCATCGAGCCTCGCCCGCGGCGATGTGAACGTCTCGATCGATACCTCGGGCAAGGATGAAATGGGCGACCTCGCCCGGGCCTTTGAGGAAATGACCGGCTACCTGCGCGAAATGGTGGGCACGGCCACCGCCGTCGCCGGCGGCAACCTCTCGCTCACCGTCCGGCCGCGCGGACGCGATGACGCGCTCGGCAACGCGCTGAAGACGATGGTCGCGAATCTCGGCACGCTGGTGAGCACGGTCCAGCACAATGCGTCCGAGATCCTCTCTGCATCCGAACTCCTTGAGGAGTCCTCGAACCAGATGGCGAACGCGACGGGGCAGATTGCCAGCGCCATCACCGACGTGACGAACTCCGCGGTCACGCTCAACGGCCTCGCCCACGATTCGACCGCCGAGGTCACGCGGCTCGCCTCCGGATCGGAGCAACTCAGCGTGAGCGCTCGCCGCAGCACCGATTCGGCCCTGGAAAGCCAGGATGACGCGACCGCCATGGGCGAGCGCATCGCACGCGCCTCCGAGGTTGCCCTTTCGGTTGCCCGCACCGCCGATAGCAGCCGCTCCTCCGCCGTCGATGGCCAGCGCGCCGTCCGCCAGGCCATCACCTCCATGGAAGCCATCGCCGAGGCGGTTGGCCGCGCATCGCAGCGCGTCACGCAGCTGGGCGAACTCGGCGGCCAGATTGGCGATATCGTGAAGGTGATCGACGAGATCGCGTCCCAGACCAACCTGCTCGCGCTCAACGCCGCTATCGAGGCTGCCCGCGCGGGCGAACAGGGGCGCGGTTTCGCCGTCGTGGCGGAAAGCGTCCGCGGGCTGGCCGAGCGCTCCAGCGCCAGCACCCGCGAGATCGCCGAGCTCATCTCCCGCGTCCAGACCGGCACGCGCGAAGCTGTCGCCGCCATGCAGGACGGTGTGCGCGACGTGGATGCCGGCCGCCAGATCACGACTGATGCCGCCCAGGCGCTGGAATCCATCATCGAATCCGTGCAGGAAGCGGCTTCCCAGATGCAGGACGTCGCCGGCGAAGTCCAGGGGCTTTCGGAAGGCGCCACCCGCATCCTCAGCGCGACCAGCACGATCGCCGGGCTGACCGGCGAAGCCGCCGCGGGCGCCGTCGAAATGGCCGGGGGCACCGAGCGCGTGAGTAACGTGATCTCGCAGGTGGCAATTACATCGGAGCAGACCTCGGCCTCGGCCGAGGAAGTCTCCGCATCAACCGAGGAGCTTTCCGCCCAGTCCCAGGAGCTTGCCGCCACAGCGACGAAGATGCGCGACTTCGCGCGGGCGCTGAGCGACGCCGCCGGGCAGTTCCGGCTCGCCTGAAACCAGCAGCAGGTATGGGTCACATGGGCCGCGCGCGAGCAATCGCCGCGGCCCTTCCTCATCGGTCCGGCTAGATGGGCTCGGTTTCGGGGCCGGGTTCTCCCGGTGCAAACCACAGGTAGGTGAACCCGACTACGCCGGCGAAAGTCGAAGCCGCGAGGATGCCGACCTTGCCTTCATCGAGCAGGGCGGGGTCATCGAAGGCCAGGCCGTTCACGAAGAGCGAGACGGTAAAGCCGATTCCCGCCAGGAGCCCGATGCCGACCATGTGGCTGGCGCTCACCCCTCGCGGGAACTCGGCCAACCCCAGCCTAACGGCCAGCCATGCGGCGGCCAGCACGCCGATCGGCTTGCCTACGACCAGCCCCATGACCACCCCGATGGTCACCGGGCTGGAGAGTGCCCCGCTGATCATGTCGGCGGAAAGGGCGACGCCCGCGTTGGCCAGGGCGAAGATCGGCACGATGACGTAGCTCGACCACGGCGCCAGCCGGTGCTCCAGCCGGTCCAGCGGGGATTCGGTTCCCTGGGTCAGCATCTCGATCTGGGCGAGCAGTTGCTGGGCCGCGTCGTGGTCGCCGGCTGCCATTGCCTCCCGGTACCGGTCGAGCAGTCCCGGGATCTCCTCCTCGAATTCGCCGATGGCGTAGTACGGCTTCGATGGGGTGAGCATCGCCAGCACCACGCCGGCGACAGTCGCGTGGATACCCGACTTCAGCACGGCGACCCAGAAGCAGATGCCAAGCGCCACGTAGACTTCGACGGCCCGCACGCCGCCGCGGTTCAGCGCGACGATCGCGACAAGCAGGGCGATCGCCCAGAGCGAAGGCCCGAGCGCGATCTGCTCCGTGTAGAACAGCGCAATGACCGTGATGGCGCCAAGGTCATCGGCCACGGCCAGGGCGAGCAGGAAGACCTTGAGTGCGAATGGCGCACGCCTGCCCAGCACGGAGAGCACGCCGATGGCAAAGGCGATATCCGTGGCCATGGGGATCCCCCAGCCCTTCGCCCCATCTCCCCCGAAGTTCCACGCCGCGTAGATTGCCGCCGGGACCACCATCCCTCCGATGGCCGCCGCGACCGGGAGGGCAGCCTGGCGCGGGGTGGCCAGCTCGCCGTGAACCAGCTCGCGCTTGATCTCCATGCCCACGACGAAGAAGAAGATGGCCATCAGGCCGTCGTTCACGGCGTGCCCGAGGCTTTCTTTGATCGTGATGATGTTGAGGTCGATGGCGAGTTTCGTGTTCCAGAGGTCGAAGTACTCCTGGTCCCACGGTGAATTCGCCCAGATCAGCGCGATGATCGCTCCCGCAAGCAGGACGATGCCGCCCGATGCCTCGACGGCCATGAACGCCTGGACCGGCCGCCTGATGCGTTCGGCGACGAACTGGCGGCCGACCTCACTGGTGGGTGGGGTTCGCTGGGGGTCACTCATGCGCTATAGCGTACGGTGCGGCGCCGGGCCCGGGGAACCCGACGGCTCACTGGCGGCCATCGCCCGGCCGCCGCAATTCCGCCGCGGCTTCGCGGACGTGCATCGCTTCCCGGGCCACGGTTGTGGCCGCGGGCTCCCCGAGTTCCGCGGAGATGGCAAGCAACGCCCCGGCAGTGGCATCAAGTGCGCTGGCGATCGCGGCGAGCGGCGTGGGCACGGTGCCGGCGGTCTGCACCGGTTGGGACGTGGCGGCCAGGGGCGCCGGCCGGGCGGCGCGCGGGACGATCGGCGGGCCGCTGGCAACAGGCCGGGCAACCCGCGAAAGCCCCAGCAGCGCGATCCCGCAGCTCAGCACGATGAGCCCGGCTGCCCCAAGCCCGGGGTCAATCGCAGCCGCGCCCGTTTCGCTTCCACCCGCCGCGGCGGCCCGAGCAGGCGTGCTGGCGGCCGAAAGGGACAGGCCGAGCAACCCGAGCGCTACGGCGGCGCGGGTGATGCGGTGAGTCCCTCGCAGGTGAAGCATGCTGCACATAATGATTGCGCTCTGTGAATCGCACAACCAGCCGGGGACTGCGGGCTGGCGGCCCCCCATCCGGGCGCGTACAACCATGTCAAGCCGCCACTCGCGCGGCACGGAGGACGTATGGACATCGGGCTGATGGTCGAAGGGCAGAACGGGCTCACCTGGGAGCGCTGGATCCACATCCTCCGCCTCGCCGAACGCCTGCGGTTCCCCACCGTCTTCCGCTCGGACCACTACTTCATCGGCCCCCAGCAGGATTCACTCGAGGCCTACCTCTCGTTCGCCGTGGCCGCCAGGGAGACGTCGAGCATCCGTTTCGGCCCGCTCGTCTCGCCGGTGACCTTCCGCTCGCCGGTGGATGTCGGCCGGATGGCGGCCCAGCTTGACCAGCTGAGTGCCGGGCGCTTCGTGATGGGCATGGGCGCCGGCTGGAACGAGGCCGAGCACCGCGCCTATGGCATCCCCTTCCCGCCCGTGAAGGAGCGGTTTGATCGGCTCGACGAGGCGATCCAGGTGGTGAAGGCGCTCTGGGCTCCGGGGCCCGCCAGTTTTGGCGGGAAGTACTACCAGCTCGATGGCGCGGATTGCCAGCCAAAACCAACCGGCGGACGGCCGCCGATCCTTATCGGCGGCAGCGGCGAAAAGCGCGCGCTCAAGCTGGTCGCCCGCTATGCCAACGAATGGAACGCCGTGAACCTCTCTCCGGAGGCGTATGCGGCGAAGGCGGCCGTGCTCGAACGCCACTGCGAAACGGAGGGCCGCGACCCGGCCAGCATCCGCCGTTCGATGATGGCGTTTGCCGTCATCGGCCCCGATGAGCGCTCGCTGGACCAGGCCACCATGCGCATGATGAGCATGTGGGGCGCACCGGCCGGCACCAGCCCGGCTGACTACCGCCAGGGCCTGCGCGCCCGCGGGATGATCGTTGGCGGTGTGGGCGAGGTGCTGGAGGCGCTCGGGAGGTACGCCGCGGCCGGGCTGCAGGAGGTGGAATTCCAGCACTTCGACTTTGCCGACGACACGGTCCCCGAGTTCCTCGCGGCCGAGGTTGCGCCCGGCGCGAAGACGCTCTGAGAGGGCCGCGGGCGCCCGGCCGGAATTGTCACCGCGCGGCTGGTTTCGCACTCTGTTCGCACGCGTTTTACACAGATTTTGAATTCGCCGGGCCTGTTTCCGGCACGCCACCAGCCGTCCACGCAACCAGCTGAAATGCCGCTGTGCGGCATGCGCCCGCGATCCGTAAACATGTAACAGAGATGAGTCGACCACAGCCGCTCCGCCCGTTCGTGCAAACCGCCACCGCCCGGCCGCTGACCCTGGTCTCGCCGGCCTCGCGTGATGTGGTGTACCTCGAGGAGTCCACCCCGCTCGAGGTGATCACCGCGGCGCTCGAGGCGTGGGGGCTCCGGGTCCGCCAGGAGCGCGACGCCACCGGCGGGGACGCGAAGGTCCAGGCGCCGCCGTCCAGCGCACCGGTCTCGTGGGAGACCACCCGGCCGGATCAGTCCGCGCCCTGCCGGCTCGATAATGCGCTCTCGCCGATGTGGCTGCCGATCCGCGAGCCCGTCGTGGGGAACGAGCCGGTGGTCGCGTTCGCGTGGTTCGGCCGGGCGGCCTGACGGGCGTCAGGGGGCGGGCGCCGTCTCCTCGGCTTGCGGCTTGATTGCACGCAGCCAGATGTGGCCCTCTTCCATGCCCACCCAGTTGCCCCAGAAGCGCTCGCAGAAGTACTGCGTCCGTGCGTTCCGGTTAGCAAGCCGGTCGAAGACCGCGCCGAGGATGCGCCGGCCGGTCTGCGGCTGCCAGAGGTCGGAGTTCATGTTGAAGTTGATGCGTTGCTTCACCGTCTCGAACTTCGCCGGGTGGTAATACCCCCAGACCTTGCCGTCGAAAGTGTTCGGGTCGAAGTACTCGAACGTCGCCAGCATCACGCCCCGGCGGTGGGTCGGGTCTTTCCAGGTGACGTACTTCGAGGTCCCATGCGGGAAGCGGAAGTAGACCAGCGCGCCGGGCTTGCAGACGCGCCAGATCTCGCCGATGAACGACATGAAGTCGTCCACGTGTTCGATGATGTGGGAGGCCTGGATCTCGTCGACGGAGTTATCGCGCAGCGGCAGCGGGCGCATGACATCGCAGATCACGTCAACCCCGGGGATGCGGGCGATATCGAGCCCCACGGCGCCGGGCTTCTTGCGCAGGCCGCAGCCAAGATCGACGACGACGCGGCGGCGGGCGGGCGGGCTGGCTGGAGGCATGGGCGGATTATCGGCCCTGGCGCCGCAGCGCGCACGGCCGGCTCAGATCTCCTGGAGGCTCCATGAAGCGGTGTTGAGCATCACGCCCATCACCATGATGGCAAGCGTGAGCACCAGCCCGGAGATGCTCAGGAACATCGACTGGCGGCGGATAGCGCGGAGCTCATCCTCGGTCACGAACTCGCCGTGTGCCTGCGCCTCCAGCTTTTCCAGCTGCCGCGGCCCGAGCACGAACATGTGGATGCCGATGACACCGAGCATCACCATCAACACCGTCATCTTCACAATGAAGATGACGCCGAAGCGCAGCGCCGTGAACTCCGTATCCGAAGGGACCGCATAGTGGTCGCGCCAGTCGAAGATGAGGTACGTCCCGGCGATCGCCGTGAGCGCCAGCCCGAAGCCTCCGAGCCAGCCGAAGCGGTGGGTGATTGTGCGCATCGCTGCGACACGCTGGGGCATGTCGGTGATCTTGCGCGAGGCGGGCACCCAGGCGACCGCCAGGAAGAACTGGGGGCCCACCCAGAGGGCCACGCCCAGGATGTGGAGCCAGATGAACGTCATGTGCAGCGTGTCTTCCACGGTTCCCCAATCCGGCCGCGGCGGCGGCGCTCTCACCATTGATTGAAGCGTAACCGGGGGAACCCGTGAAGCGGGCTTCCTCTATGACCGCATAGACGCGGCCCGCCGGGCGGGAGTCAGCCTGCCCGGGATTTCTGAAGCGCCGGGTGCCGCGCCGTCGCCGCCGCGAGGAGGAGCGCCGCCAGCGCCAGCGCGCCCGGCGCGAGCACAGGAGCGGGACCGACCTGTTTGGTCGCGGCCTTGAACCACTGGTCCGCTGCCGAGCGTGATTCCCAGGTCTCGGTGTACCGGTAGTCGAGCGCGCCAGCGCCGTGGTTCTCTTCCACGTGCTTGAACACACCAATCGCCGAGCCGATCAGGGCGACCACGGCAAGGACGCGGGCCGCCCTGATCGCCGCTGGCCCCGGCCGGATGGCGAGGAGAGCGCCGAGCGCGGCGACAAGGCCGGCGATGACCCATGGGATCCGCTGGTCCATCCCATCGTAATGGCGCTCAAGCCCCAGTTCGGCCAGCGTCCCGAGCGCGGCCAGGACGGCGAACCCGAGGAGCATCCGCCTCAGCAGGGTCGCTTCGCTCACCGCGGCCGTCACGGGAGCGAAAGGGTGGCGATGATCTTATCGACCACGCCGGGCCCGGGGCTGTACTTGGCCAGCTCCTGGCGCAGCTTGGCCATGTTGGGGTCGTTCTCGGGGTAGGGGCGATATTCGACCACTTCCCGGGCCCATTGCGCCGCGCCGGTGATGCCGGCCGCTTCGAATGCCGCCTGGAGTTCGGCCCGCGTGGCGTTGTTCGCCGAGACCTTGCCCACGACCGTCGTGGCCGATGGCGAGGCGGATGATGTTGCCGGGGCTGTCCCGGTTGGCGATGCGGCCGCCGTTTCGGCCGGTTTCGTGGCGGCGGTGGTCGCCGCCGTGGTGGTTGCAGTGGCCGCCGCCGGGGTCTCGTCTGCCGCGTCGTCGCCGCCGCAGGCAACGCCGCTGAGGATGCCGGCCGCCGCAAGAGCCGCCAGGGGGAGGTAACTTCGCATCATGTCCTCTGCTGGGTGTTGATGGCCCGGGGGGGCCGCAACAACACGATAGGCAGCACTGCCCCGGGCATCATGTGAAGGCTTTACCTTCGGAAAGCTCCCTTGACGGTGGAGCGCATGCCGGGCGGAGCCTAAGCTCGCGCGATGGGCCGATTCTTCCGTGGTATCCCCCGTCCGGTGTGGGTCCTCGGCTGGGTCTCGTTTTTCGCGGATGTTTCCAGCGAACTGATCTACCCGATCATTCCCATCTTCCTCACGGTCACCCTTGGCGCCCCTGCGACGGCGGTCGGCGTGACCGAAGGTGTCGCCGAGGCGACTGCCAACGTGACCCGCCTGTTCAGCGGGCGCTGGTCGGACAGGGTAGGGTCGCGCAAGCCGTTTGTCGTGGCCGGCTACTCCCTCGCCGCCGCGGGCAAGCTCATCCTCTGTGTTGCCCCGGCCTGGGGGTTCGCCCTTGCCGGGCGGGCCGTCGACCGGTTCGGAAAGGGGTTGCGCTCGGCCCCGCGCGATGCGCTCCTGGCCGATTTCGCCGGCGAGGCAGACCGCGGCCGGATCTTCGGCTTCCACCGTTCGTTCGACACGATGGGCGCGATTGGCGGGCCACTCGCCGGGCTCGCCTTCCTCGCACTCGCCGGCAACCACCTGCGCTGGGCGATCGCGCTATCGCTGATCCCGGCGGTGGCTTCGGTCCTGGTGCTCACGCGGCTTCCGGAACACGCCCCACCGCCCCGGCACGCCTCCGCCGATGGGAGCGGAAGCCGTGGCCTGCCGCGGGCCTACTGGGTGTTCCTCGCGGCCTCGTCCATCTTCATGGTGGGGAACTCGAGCGACGCATTCCTGATCCTCCGCTCGAAGGACATCGGCCTGAGCACCACGCTGGTTGTGCTGGCCTATGTCCTCTACAACACGGTCTATGCCGGGGCAGCCTACCCGGCGGGCATCCTGAGTGACCGCATCCCCCGGCCGGTGCTCCTCATTTGCGGCTACCTGGTGTTCTCCGCCGTCTACCTCGGCTTCGCCCGTATCGAAAACGAGCACCTGGTCTGGCCGCTCATGGCGGCGTACGGGTTCTACATCGCGGCCACCGAAGGCGTGATGAAGGCCGCCGTGGTTGACCTGGCCCCCGCGCAGCGGCGGTCGAGCGCGCTCGGGACGTTTCAGGGCATCACTGGACTCATGGTGCTCGGGGCGAGCATCGGCGCGGGGGTTCTCTGGGATACCGTTGGCCCCCGGGCCCCGTTCTACTTCGGCTCCGCCTGCGCATTTGCGGCAGCTGTGGTGACCGGGGCGCTGCTCGTTTCGGGGGCGTTGCGTCCGCCGGTGTCCCCGGTCAGCGCCGGCGCCGCCTAGCCTGGCATCGGGAGCGTCGCAACCGCCCGCCCCGCCCGCCGCGACCCACTCCCTATAATTCGCGCCATGACCACCAGCTACGAACACCT
>CAZRUZ010000112.1:0-8678 GCA_964603275.1 uncultured Anaerolineaceae bacterium
CGAAGAGCGCCTGCGGGTCATCGCCGCCCGCGACCTCTATACCGCGTTGGATGCCGCTGCCCTCCGCCACCCCGAGGCTGAAAAGCTCCACCGCTATGACCACATCCAGGTGAGCGAGCAGGATGCCGCCGCATCAGTTATCCGCTCCGGTGACGAAGTGACGATTGCCGCAGGCGCGACCACCATCGCCGCCCGCGCAACCGTCACGGACCGTATCCCCGCGGGGCACGTCTACGTGTCCACGTTGCTCCAGGGCGGCGCTGTCAGCGGGTTCTTCGGCAACGGGCACGTGCCCGGGGTCAGGCTGGCAGCGAGCAGTGCGCCAAAGGCAGCGCCGCAGCCCGTGGCCGCTCCGGTACAGGCCGCGTCCGCGCCGGTCGCAACGGGCCGCATCCCCGTCGAGGCCATCACCGGTGTGGACGCCGCCGCGAAGGCGACCCTTAACGGCGCCGGCATCACCTGGCTCGATGAGTTCCTTGATGCTGCCGGCCCTGCCGATGGCCGGAGGGCACTCGCCCAGGCTACCGGCATCGAGGCCTCACAGCTCCTCGAGTGGGCGAACCGCGCCGACCTGATGCGTGTGCCCGGCGTGTCCGCGGCGCTCGCGGACCTCCTCGAGAACGCCGGCGTCGATACCGTGAAGGAGCTCGCCACCCGCAATCCCGGCAACCTCGCGGCGAAACTCGCCGAGACCAGCGGCGATGCCGCCCCGGCTGCCGAAGTGGTTGAACGCTGGGTCGCCGATGCGAAGGACATGGCCCCCGCCATCACCCACTGATTCCCGCACCAGCAAACGCAAAGAACCCGCCGGGCCAACGGCGGGTTCTTTCTTTGGCTTCTGACTGGAGAGGTAGGACCGGCTGAAGCCTGAATACGAGAGTTTTTCGGCGAGCGCCAGGCGGGGGAGTCGACTGGCGCTCGCCTTGGACGGAAGCCGCCCACCGGCGGCTGATTGAGAAGGTCGGCGATGGCCGCGCCTGGCGCCGGCTGTCATGCGACTTCCAGCCAGCGCTGCAGGGCGGGGAGAGCGTACGGGCCACCGCCTCTCCTTACACAACTCACTCTAGCCTCCCCATGTGAAGTCCCGATGGGGTTCACGTAAAAGGAACGCAAAAAGTGGCCCTGTCACCGGACAGGGCCACCTCGAACCGGGTCACATTAGCCGCTGAAGGCTTACGGCGCCTCTACCACGGCATGCCAGAGTTCCCCCTGCAACGCAGGCGCCCCGGATGCGCTGACCGCCTTATCCACCCAGACAGCGTCCGCGAACCCATCGCCCCGCATCGTCACCGAGGCACACGTACCGGCGGTCTCGCTCAGCACGGCCGCTTCGCCCACTTCACCGCTGGCGCTGCCCGTGGCATAGGCCGCCTGTTTGGCGATGTCGGCCTTCGGGTCCATGCCCTCCGATTGCTCCCAGCCGAGCACCATCGCGCCCCCGGCATCGCAGCTCAGGCGCGGGAACCAGCCGCTCCCCACCACAACCGGCGCCCCGAATGTCGCGCCGCCATCGGTTGAGCGGACCACCGCGATCTCGCCGCGTCCGTGGTACGCCAGCCAGACCACGCCGTTGTCGCCTGCGCACACCGTCGGGTCGCCGGTGTTTGGGCGGGCCATCACCTGTTCTTCGAGCCAGGTCACGCCGCCATCCACCGAGCGCCGCAGATACACCTGGTACGGACCCGAGCGGTTGTCGCGCCACGTCACCCAGACGCTATCCCCCGATACCTCAACCGCTGGCCAGAGTGGCCCGGCGCTCGAACCATCGACCCGCACAGGCTCCGACCACTCCCCGCTGTCGCTATCGCGTGTCGAGAAGTGGATCTCCGAGGTCGTCTCGTCGCCGGTGTGCCAGACCGCCACAATGCTGTCGCCGTCACTCGCCAGCGAAAGCGCCGTGCCTGTGCCCGCGAGCTGCTGTGCTGCCCCCCACGTTGACCCACCATCAGCCGACTCGGCGACATAAACCGCCGGACCGCCGCCTCTTTCCGTCTCGGTCCAGCCCACGACGAGGACCTCGTCCGTTGACGCGATCGCGGTCAGCGAAACCTTCCCCCCGCCCGACCTGACGGTCGAGGTCTCCATCTCTTCGGCCGTCCCCACCGCCGCGCCGTGCATGACCGCGCGCCCGCCATCGAGGAACACGTAGTGCTGGACCCCGTCGGAGGTCGTCAGCACCTGGGTCGCGTTGTTGAAGCCGATGGTCACGGATTCGCCCGCGGCCGCCACCCGTTCCGGCTCCACGACGTGAGACGCCTCCGGGCTTCCAACCGCCGCGGTCGCCTGCGGGCCAGCGCCAGATCCCGGTCCGGGCGGTGCCTGATCCACACCCGTGCACGCCGCCATGGCCAGGAGTGCTGTCGCTCCGGCCACCATGTGAGTCACCACCTTCATCGCCATTCTCCAGGGTCGGTATGCCCCATGGATGGCCGCTATGGGCGTCAGGGTGACGCGTGAGCAGGGCCGTTCACCGGATTGCCACCGCCTACGCCCGGTGAAGGACACGCCCGAGCTGCTGCGTGGGGTACTTCTCCATCGCCAGCCGTTCGGCCCGGTGCGGGTCGTGCTCGGCCGCCGGCGGCGTATCAAACAGCATCACCGCGCGGGTCTCCAGGTCGTACGGTTCCCACCGCGGGATTGCCGCGTTGTTCGGGTCCCCGCTTCGCGCGAACGCCAGCCATGACTCGCTCATCACCTCAGCCATTGCAGCGGTCGCGTCCGTTGGCTCGCCGACCATGTGGGGCGCCTTCGTCACGTTGTCGAACATGAACGGCAGGTCCAGCGAATGCGGCGAGATCCGCCGCCCGCCTTCGACCGGAGTCCTCCACGTCACCCGGTACGAGTACACCGGCGCGCCACCCTGGCGCACCTTGGCCTCCGTCTGGAGGATGCTGTCCCACCAGTACCCACGCGCCGTCGTGATCTGGAAGAACGTCTCCGGCGGGGTGGCGCCAGGGTTCTCGCGCTTGAACAGCGCCATCAGCCCGGCGACGTCCTCGGCCGGAACGAACGCTTTCAGCCGTTCCGCGACTCCAGCATCGTCCAGCGTGAAGTTCGTCTCATCGGCGCTGCCCAGCTGGTTCGAAAGCTCCGTGCGGCACGTCCCGATCATCATCGGCACGCGTGCCGCCGTCGCTGGCGCTTCCGGGTCCCACGGGTGTGCGTCGAAGATCGGCCCGTCCAGCGTCGGCGAGAACCGCGAGCGCGTAGCCCCCATCACGTCCCGGTTGGCCCGGCGGATGTCCTGCCAGGGCAGCTCCTGCAACTTCCGCGCATCGCCACGCCCGATGCCCAGCACGCCGAGCAGCCTTTCCGCGAGCTCGTTCGCCTTCTCTCGCGGCATCAGCCGGAGGTGCGAACCGCTCTGTACGATCCCCCGCTGGAACAGTCCCTCCGCCAGCGGTGACGCCGTCAGCAGGCTGACCTTCCGTCCGCCGCCCGACTGGCCCCCGATGGTTACGTTCGCCGGGTCACCGCCGAACTGGCCGATGTTCGTCCGCACCCACTGCAGTGCCGCGACAAGGTCCAGGTAACCGGCATTCGCCGAACCCACAAACTCCTCGCCCAGGATGTCCTCAAGGTGGCAGTGTCCGAACACCCCGAGCCGGTGGTTGATCGTGACCACCACCGCATCGCCCCGCCGCGCGAGGTTCGTGCCGTCGTACAGCATGCTCGACCCGCTGCCTGCCTCGAAACCGCCCCCGTGCAGCCAGACGAAGACCGGGCGCGTCCCCGCCCCCGTGGCGGGCGTCCAGACATTCAGCCGCAGGCAGTCCTCGCCCATCTCCGGGCGATGCCCCTCCCATCCGCCCTCGGCCAATCGGCCGGGAGCCTGCGGGGCGGTCTCGCCGTACTCCACGCACTCCCGGATCCCCGTCCACGACTCCGGCGGCTGCGGTGGAAGAAAGCGGTTTGTCCCGCCGGTCGGCGCCCCGTACGGGATTCCCCGGAACACCGAGATCCCGCGGTACACCTCGCCCCGGACGAGTCCCGTGGCCGTCTGGACGGTCGCCGACTGTTCTGCCCGGGCGCCTGTCCATGTTGTGCTCGTCGTCATCGTGTTGATCCCTTCATCCGGCTCTGGAAAGTCGCCCGCTGGCATCTAACCCGCGTTCAGGCACTAATAGGGCAGATCAGCCCGGTTACGGTCAATTCGCCTGCCACGCGATGCCCCGGATCCGGCCTTTGCCCCCGATACGGCCCCGGCCGCTGGCACAATCCGATACCCCACCGGAGGAATCCGCCATGTCCGATACCCGAGAACTGTCCCTCGACGTGCGCTGCAACGGGAGGACCGTCCCGGCCGTGCTCTGGCTCCCGGCTGCCGCTACGGAGCCCGTCCCACTGGTCCTTGTTGGCCACGGTGGAGGTGGCCACAAAAAGGCTCCCACCGTCCTTGCCATGGCCGAAGGGCTCGCCCGCGAACACGGGATCGCCACGCTCGCCATCGACGGGCCCGTCAACGGCGACCGCGAAGCCAACAGCGATCAAGCCCGCGCTCTCCGGGTCGAAGACCGCCAGGCCTACCGGCGCAAGTACTACATGGAGAAGTACGGCGAGATGGTCGAGGACTGGCGAGCCGCCCTCGATGCCGCCCAGGCCCGCCCCGAGATCGCCCCGGGCCCTGTTGGGTACTGGGGGCTCTCAATGGGTACCCGCTTCGGCGTCCCCCTGATCGCCGCCGAGCCTCGCATCGGCGCTGCCGTCATCGGCCTCTTCGGGTACCGCGAGGGCGTCGAGACCAACCAGCGCGTCTACGACGACATCGGCAAGGTCCAGATCCCCGTGCTCTTCATCCAGCAGCTCGAAGACGACGAGGTGGGCCAGGGCGCCTACCACGAGCTTTTCAAGCGCATTGGCACGGCGGACCGCCGCCTGCACGCGAACCCCGGCAAGCACGCCGCGGTGCCCCGTTCCGAATTGCGCGCCAGCCGCCTCTTCCTCGCCCGTCGCCTCAAGGGGCAGGACGATGACTGACCCGGGCATCACCGGCCGCCTCGGCGGGTTCATCGTCACGAGCGGGCAGGCTGACTGGGCCGAGGACGTCCTCGAACTCGGACGCCGCCACATCCTCGATACCATCGCCTCGATCGTCGTGTGCGGCGACCGCGAGAGCGCACACCTATCGCGCGACTTTGCGACGCGAATGAGCGGTGGTGCGGCCGGCGGCGCGCCCATTCTCGGCACGAAGCTCAGCGCCTCCCTGCCCGATGCCGTCTTCGCCAGCGCGATGACCGCCCACGGCGCTGAAATCAACGATTTCTGCCCGTCCGCGTTCGTCCAGCCGGGCCCCGCCGTGGTGAGCGCCGGGCTTTGCACCGCCGCCATCGACCATGCCCCGGGCGCCGCCCTCCTGCGCGCCGTGATCGCGGGCTACGAGCTCACCTGCCGCATCCCGAAAGCACTGGGCAGCAACCGCGGCCGCTGGCTCGGCTACTCGAGTCATGGGTACGGCCCGGTCTTCGGCGCTGCGGCCGCCATCGCCTCCCTGCGGCGCTACTCCCCGGGGACGGTCAACGCCATGCTTAGCTACTGCGCCCAGCAGGTCTCCGGCTCCATGCAGTGGCTCCTCGATTCCGGCCACGTCGAAAAGTCCTTCGTCTTCGCCGGGATGCCCGCCCGCAACGGCGTGCACGCCGCTCTGCTGGCCGAAATAGGCTTCACCGGCGTGCGCGATTCGTTCGATGCGAAGGGCGGCTGGTTCAACTCCCGCCAGTTCACCGGCGAAGGCAACGATTACGACGCCGCCTACCTGGTCGATGACCTGGGGACCCGCTTCGAACTTCCGCTGGTTGGCTACAAGCGGTTCCCGGTCGGCGGCCCCACCCAGCCCGTCGTCCAGGCGATGCTCGAGCTGGCCCCGAAGGTCGATGCCGCCATGGTCGAGAGCGTCGCAATCGACATGCCCGGCTCAGTCACCGCCTTCGCCAACGCCGAAATGCCCGCGCTCAACCTGCCCTACCTCTGCGCGGTCATCCTCCTCGACCGGCAGCTCACGTTCGCAATGGCCGACTCCATGGACCGCATGCTGAACGACCCGCAGGTTGCCCGGCTCATGCCCCGTGTCAGCGTCCGCCACGACCCTGCCCAGGAGGCGGTGCCGCGCAAGGAGAGCGCCCGCGTCACTATCCATCTGCGTGACGGCAGCGTTGAGTCCACCTTCGTCGAGCACGTCCGCGGTTATCCCGCCAACCCCATGTCCCACCAGGACGTCGAGGAAAAGGCGCGCGACCTGATGGGCCCCATCCTCGGACCTGCCCGCACCGCCGCCCTCATCGACCTCGCCTGGGCTATCGACAACCTCCCCGACGCCGGTGTCCTCGTCCCGGCCATGGCGCTGGACTGACCGCGAACTGCCGCCGCATACTCGACCACCCGTCCCGACGTGTCATGACCCCTTCAGCCCGGTTCCTTTCGGTAACACGACTTAAGAGGCATCACCCACCCGCCGGGCAACACTTCCTTTGAGGCAGACTGAAGGGGACAGCATGACACAGCAGCAGGCTCAGACCACAGTTGGGTTGCTCTGGCGGGGACGTCCCGGGGAACCGCCACCGCCGCGGGAGCAGAACCGGCTGCGGGCCATTTTCGAAGGGTTCGAAGCGCAAGGTGCACGCACGGTTGCGCTGCCGTTCTACGAAGAGGCAGCGAGCGAGATTCGCAGGCAAATCGGCGAAGTCGATGCCGTCCTCACCTGGGTCGACCCGATAGTCGCGGGGCGGGACCGCTCGGTACTTGATGCTCTTCTGCGCGACGCTGCCGAGGCGGGCATCTACGTATCGGCCCACCCTGATGTCATCTTGAAAATGGGCACCAAGGACGTGCTTGTCCGGACACGCGGCACCGAGTGGGGCTCCGACTCGTACGCAATCCAGTCGGCCCAGGCAGCACTTGACGAACTGCCAGCTCGCCTTCGGAAGGGCCCGCGGGTCGTGAAGCAGAACCGCGGGAGCGGAGGGAATGGCGTCTGGAGGGTTGAATTAGAGGGTGACGCAGCCACTGCAGCCCAGCTTCCCGTGGGCGTTCACCACGCCGCTCGCGGCAGCCGCGTAGAACACACCACGCTCGGTGCATTTGTCGCTCGCTGTGCCGAGTACTTCGCAGCCTTCTCGGGTTTGGGCATCCTCATCGACCAGCCATACCTTTCGCGTGTTGGCGAAGGCATGACTCGCGCCTATATGGCCGGAGACCGGGTTGCGGGTTTTGGGCATCAATTCGTCACCGCCCTCGCGCCGCTTCCCCCCGGGGAGGAGGAGACCCCCGCACCCCCGGCGAGGGTCTACTTCGGGCCCGACGAGGCTGAGTTTCAGACGCTCCGGAACCGCCTCGAGTCCGGGTGGCTCGCTGAACTCATGCAGATTTGCCGCGTGAAGATGGAGGAACTCCCGGCGATCTGGGACGCCGACTTCTTGCTAGACGCCAGGGGCGCCTCGGACGCTGAGACCTACGTGCTTTGCGAGGTGAACGTCAGCGGCGTCTTCCCGATCCCGGATGAGTCGATACCGGCGCTCGTGGACTGGACGCTCACTCGGGTTGCTACTGGCCGACATTCGTAACCACTCGTGGTCTTCAACGCCGGCCCGAGTCGGGCGATGCACGCCGCGGAGAATAGGTCAGTGTGGTAGCGCGTAGGGGATTCGAACCCCTGATCTCCGCCTTGAAAGGGCGGCGTCCTGGGCCTCTAGACGAACGCGCCGAGGAAGAGTCAGCGTAGCACGCCTCCGCCCTAACGATCACCCCGGACCACAGGAGCTTTGGGATGGCCGTTACAACCCCTGGTTGAACTCCGCGAAGTCGAAGTAGTCGTTCAGTGCCTGCAGGTTCCCGGCCAGCAGCAGCACGCCCACGGTGATGATGGCGATGCCGCTGAATACCTCGATGACCGGCGTGTACGGCTGGATCTTCTTCATGAACCGGTTCACATCCGAGATCGCCAGCCCGGCGATCAGGAACGGGATGCTCATCCCCGCGGCGTACGCCATCAGCAGGTAGGTCCCCTGGAGCGCCTCGCCGGAATTGCCCGCAAGGGTCAGGATGCTGCCGAGGATCGGCCCCACGCAGGGCACCCAGCCAAGCGCCCACGCCCCGCCAACAAACGCGGAGCGGGCGTACCCCACGCCCTGGTTCCGCGCCACCCCGATTTCGAACGTCCGCGAAAACAGCGCCAGCTGCACATAACCCGCGAACCGGCCCCACACCACCAGCAGCACCGCGCCTAGGAGCAACAGCCGGACGCGGTCGTCCTTCACTCCCGCCACTTCCGCAAGGAAGAAGAACACCATGGTCAGCCCGATCAGCATGAGTGCCGACTTGAAAGGGTCCGCGCGCCCTCGCGGCGGGACGACGAGCACCCCCATGAGCACAAGGATCGCCCCGGCCACCTGCCCAAGGTCTCGCTGGTTGTCCTGCAGGAAGTACGAGCCGAACAGCCCAGCGGCGGCGCCCAGTGCGATGAACACCACGGAGAGCCCGGTCACGAACGCCACCGCGTGGCTGAAGGTTACTTTCCGGTCGGCCGTCAGGCGGCCGTTCTGGATGCTCGATCCCGAAATCTGCGCGATGAAGATCGGGACAATCGGCAGGACGCACGGGGAGAAGAACGAGAGCACTCCCGCCGAGAATGCGACGAACGGCCCCGCCGGGCCTTCCAGGCTGAAACTTGAACTCGTGAGCGGCCC
>CAZRUZ010000113.1:0-8652 GCA_964603275.1 uncultured Anaerolineaceae bacterium
CCCCCGTGTCCAATCCTGGTAGCAGAAGGACGGTCTGGTTTGACCGAACCACTCCAGGTTGGCCAGTTCGCGATCGTCGATCACGAACCGGTCGACCGGGGACCCAACGCCGGGGTCTTCCACGGCCGGGGTCCCACCGACGACCGCGCGGAGCTGTTCGTACTCGCGGAAGGCACCACGCCCGCTGGCGAAGCCTTTGCCGGCCACGTCGTGTCTGCCATCGGCCATGCCTTTGCCGCCCTTGATATGAGCCTCACCGGCTCGCTCGGCCGCCTCTTCGCCGATGCCGGCCGCAACCTCGCCGATTGGAACCGCAAGAGCATAGCTCAACACCGCGTGAGTATCGGCCTCACCTGCTTCGGCCATCGCTCCGGGCAGGCCGTGATTGCCCAGGCCGGGCCATCTATCGCCTTCCACTGCCATGACGGCGGCGTCACCCCCTACTACCCCACCGGCGATTCCGCCGAAGCCATCTCCGGCGCCGGTGGCGCCGGGCCGCAGCTCACCCGCATCGACTTCGCCCCCGGTGACCGCCTCCTCCTCGTCTCCACGGCCGCCCTTTCCGATGTCGATGACGAGCTCATCGCCGGGATCCTCCAGCTCCCGCCTGACCAGATCCTCCCGGACATGTACCGCCGCGTGCAGCACCTTCGCCACATCACCGTCGTCCTGGTGACGGCCCCCGGTGGGGAAGCCACCGTCTACCCGGCCGAGGAGAACGAAGGCCTCGTCATCGACGCGACCGTAACGGCGCCCCCACCCGAAGCCGCTCCCGCGCCTGTACCGCAGGCCCACGAGCCCGCGCCCACGTACCAGCCCAGCCTGTTTATTGATGACGAGCAGGAAGATGTGGTCTTTTCCGCCCGCCGCCAACTCCTCGAGATCCACCCCCGCCCCCAGATCGACCAGGCGGTACCGGCGGCGGTTGCCGAAGCCCCCGCGCCCCTTCTCCGTGCCTCCGGTGAGACCACCGCGACCCTCGCCCGCATCGCCGCCGATACCCACGCCCGGGCAGCCATCTCCCGCGCCGCCGTCGCCAGCATGGCGGCCACCGCCCACCCGCCGATTGCCGCCGCCCGTCCGCAGTGGCGCCGCACCGACCACGCCTCCGCCGAAGCGCCCATCGGCGCCAGCAACGATTCCCGCCGCAAACCCCGACGCGAGAGCTTCACCCGCGGCCTCGTTACCCCCGGGGCGCCCCCATCCCCGCCCGAGCTCCTGACCGATGACATCCCCCTGGTCGATGACCTGGCCGCCGGCCGCCGCGCCCATGCCGCCAGCACGGCCACCGGGCTGGCCACCCCGGCATCCGCCACCATCGCCAGCGAAAACGGCGCCGTCATCAATGGTGGTGGCTCACTGGTCCGCGTCCGCGACTCCATGGGTGGCCGCTGGAAGGGCAACAACACCTTCGGCCGGCGGACCACCGCCGCGCAACTCCCGCCCACCTGGCTCGTCATCGCCGTCGGACTCGGCATCCTCCTCCTCCTGGTCGGCTTCGTCACAGTCCCGCCGATGCTCGACTCCGACCGCTCGGGCCGCTACGTCGAACTCGTCGATGGCGCTGCCCAGCGGCTCGCCTCCGCCCGTGTCCTCTCCGACCCGGCCCAGCGCCGCACCGCCCTCACCGAAGCCCAGGCCATGCTCCTCGAGGCTCGCGATATCGATGGCGCTGGCGTCCAGGCTGAACAGCTCTACAACGATGTCGCCGGTGCCCTCCAGGTCATGGATAACGTGGTCGAGCCCACCGCCGTCGAGGTCGTCGCCTCGCTCGAGCAATTCGGCGAAAAGGCCGTCGCCGTGAAACGCATGACGGTTGGCCCGAAGGCCGCGTTCGTGATCGACGCCAATTCGGCCCAGGTCGTTGCCATCCCGCTCGCCGGCGGCGACCCCCGCTCCGTCTATGCCGAAGACCGCGCCCAGCAGCGCGGCACGCCGGTCGCCATCGCCTACCTGGACGCGAGCGACCTTGGCGGCCCGGTCCTGCTCATCGCCGATAACCTGAACCACCTCTGGGCGTATTCCGATGAGGGCGGCCTGCGCGCCGTCGCGTTCAACGTCCCCGATGGCCTCGCCGTCACCGATATCGCGGTCTACGGCCGCGACCTCTACGTCCTCGATTCCGGCCAGAAAGCGGTCTACCGCTACACCCAGAACAGCAGCGGTTTCGCCGCCCAGCCGGCCCGCGCCCTCGCCTCCGATGACCTTGCCTCCGCCCGCCGGATCATGGTCGATACCGAGATCATTATCAGTTCGCAGGATGGCACCCTCCTGCGCTTCATCAACGATCAGGTCTCCATCACTCTCTCGCAGGCGGGCATCGATAAGCCGCTCGTCGCCCCGGCCACGGCTCAACCCCTTTCCCGGAACGAGATCGCCCTGCTCGATGCCTCGAACGACCGCGTCGTCGTCTTCCGCCGTGATGGCGCCTTCGACCGCCAGTACCGCCACAAGGACTTCCGCGCCGCCAGCGCCTTCGCCGTCCGCGATGGGCAGGTCTACATCTTTAGCGATTCCCGCCTGCGCAAGGTCGCCTGGTAGGCCGCCCTAGCGCCGCAGCCAGGCGATGTGGGCGCTCTCTTCCAGCGCAGTAATCCAGTGCAGCGCCTCCCAGAGCGTCGCGCCCCGCGCATAGGCCCCGTGCCCTCGTAACAGCACCACCACATGGCGCTGCAGCGCTGCCGCCACCTGGGCCACCTGGTGCGGCCCCTGCTCCACTACCGGCACCTGCTTCAGATGAAGTTGTCCCTCGAGGTCCAGCGGTTCGAACAGGTCCGTATCGAAGCTCAGTGCGATCCCGTGGTGCGGGTGGGCGTGCACGATGGCCCCGGACTCGCCGAGGGCGTAGATCGTCGAGTGCAGCAGCGTGTCGCTCGATGGCGGCGGCCCGTCGTAACTCCCATCCGGCTGCACGAGCGCGATGTGACGCTCCCGCAGCCGGCCCAGCATCGTCCCCGTCCCGGTGATCCATATGCCCATCCCGTTCCGCACGCTCAGGTTTCCCCCGTGGCTGCTCACCAGCCCCAGCGTGTAGAGATCGCGCCCGACTTCGTGGAGTGTGCCCATCAGCTCGGGAGGGATGGTCTGCATGGCCCCGCCAGCTTACCCACTCCCCGCCGCCGCGTGCCACCGGCCTCGCGTAGAATCGGCTCACCCACCCCCTGGAGGAGGCCCCGCATGTCCCTTGCCGGGCGCGTTGCCCTTGTCACCGGAGGCGGCCGCGGCATCGGCCGCGCCATCTCCCTTGCCCTCGCCGCCGATGGCGCCGCCGTCGCCGTCAACTACCGCCGCGATGAAGAGGCCGCGAGCGAGACCGTCGCGGAGATTGCCCACGCCGGTGGGAGCGCCGCTGCCTTCTCCGCCTCGGTGGAGGACTGGGACCAGGACCAGGCCATGGTCGAACAGGTTATCGCCCGTTTCGGCCACATCGACATCCTCATCAATAACGCCGGCATCGCCAGCCGCGGCCAGTCGGTCGCCGATACCGACCCCGCCGAGATGGAGCGCGTGGTCCGCACCCATGCATTTGGGCCCCACTACCTCTCCAAACTGGTGCTGCCCTCCATGCGCACCCGCCCCCGCGGCGACATCATCATGATCTCCAGCGTCGCCGCATCGTCGCTCGGCCCAAACGGTGGGCCCTACAACATGGGCAAGGCAGCAATGGAAGCCCTCGCGATGACGCTCTTCAAAGAAGAGCGCCGCAACAACGTCCGCGTCAATATCGTTGCGCCGGGTCTCACCGAGACCGACATGGGCACCCGCCTGGCCCGTGCTACCCAGGGCATCCAGAGCATGCGCGATATCGATGCCCGCTCACCGTTCGGGCGCGTCTGCCAGCCAGAGGACATCGCCAACGTCGTGCGCTTCCTCGTCAGCGATGCGGCCGCCTACGTCACCGGTCAGCGCATCGAAGTCGATGGCGGCGGCATGGCGGCCCTCCCCAACCGCTGATCGTCCCGTTGCCCAAACGCAAGGGGGCAGCTCAGCACGAGCTGCCCCCTGTGGTCTGCCTGGCGATCCCGGGGGATTGTGCTCCCGGGTGGCGAGTCGCGCTAGTAGACCCGCATCTTCCGCAGGCGTTCGATGCGTTCCTCCAGCGGCGGGTGCGTGCTGAACAGCTTCGATACACCACCCGCGCCGCCAAACGGCTTCACGATGTAGAGCGCCGAGACGGCTTCCTGCGCCGGGGTCTCCTGCATCGGACGCATTGCCACGCCGCGCTGCAGCTTCTCCAGCGCGCTGGCCAGCGCCTCCGGGTCGCGGGTGACTTCTGCCCCGGTCTTGTCGGCCGCGTATTCGCGCTGGCGGCTGATGCCCAGCTGCAACAGCGTTGCCGCCAGCGGCGCCAGCATGATGACGACGAGCGTCACCAGCGGGTTCCGGTCACGGTCGCCGCCACCAAACAGGCTCGACCACATCAGCATCTGGGCGATCATCGAGACGGCGCCCGCTACGGTCGCCACGATCGCGCTGGTCAGGATGTCCCGGTTCTTCACGTGCCCCATCTCGTGCCCGAGCACGCCACGGAGCTCGCGGTCGGTCAGGATGCGCTGGATGCCGGTGGTGACCGCCACCACCGCGTTCTTCGGGTTGCGTCCCGTCGCGAAAGCGTTCGGCGAATCGTTCTGGATGATGTAGACGCGCGGCATGGGCATCCGCGAAAGCTCCGCCACCTCGCGCACCATCGCGAACAGGTGCGGGTCGTCACGCTCCTCGATCTCCCGCGCTCCGGCCATCCGCAGCGCGAACTTGTCGCTGAACCAGTAGGCAGCGAAGTTCATGACGCCGGCAAGGACCAGGAAGAGCACGGCCCCGCCGGTGCCCCCGACAAGGCCCCCCACGGCCACGAGGAGGCCCGTGAGGGTCGCCAGCAGCACAGTGGTTCTTAGAAAATTCATGGTTCGAGAGCTGGATACCTCCTGCTCCCAGTATATCCGACTCCCGGGCCCCGCCCTGGCCGGTCAGCGGAAGGACGCCTTGACCTTCGCCTGGCCGGTCAACCTTACTTCAGTGACCAGGCCGTCCCCTCGGGGCCGTCCTTGATCTCCACGCCGAGCGCGGTCAGCCCGTCGCGTACCTGGTCCGCGATGGCCCACTGCTTCGCCGCCCGCAGCTCGGTCCGCAGGGTGACCAGCAGGTCGATGAACGGCGCAGCCTCCTGCGCCTCCCGTGCCGGGGATTGCAGCATCAGCCCCAGCACGCCGCACAGCTCCCGGAAAAGCGCCTGCCCCCCCGAAATATCCTGCCCGGCCGTCGCCGCACGATTGATATCCCGTGCAAGCTCGAACAGCACCGCCAGCGCGCGCGGCGTGTTCAGGTCATCGTCCATGGCCTCGATGAAGCGCTCCCGGTGCCGGTCCGGCTCGATCTCCGGCGTGCCCTCCCCGCCAGTCACGAACGCCGCGTTCCGTAGCCGCTCGGCGCCCGCCCGCGCCGCCTCCAGCGCCTCTTCCGAGTAGCTCGCCGGGCTCCGGTAGTGGCTCGTGATCACGAACAGCCGCAGCGCGTCGGGCCCGAACTGCTCCAGCGCCTGTTTGATCGTCACCAGGTTGCCGATCGATTTCGACATCTTCTCGCTGCCGAGCTGCAACAGCGCGTTGTGCATCCAGATGCGTGCGAACGGCGGCTGGCCCGTGTAGGCCTCGGTCTGCGCGATCTCGTTCGTGTGGTGCGGGAAGATGAGGTCGGCCCCGCCACCGTGGATGTCGATCTGTTCGCCCAGGTTTTCCAGCGCCATCGCCGAGCACTCGATGTGCCACCCGGGCCGGCCGGGCCCCCACGGGCTCTCCCAGCTCGGCTCCCCCGGCTTCGCGCCCTTCCAGAGGGCGAAGTCCAGCGGGTCGTCTTTCGACTCCGTCGGGTCGATGCGCGCCCCGCTCAGCAGGTCATCAACGTCCCGCTTCGAAAGCTCGCCGTAGCGGTCGAACTTCCGCACCCGGTAGTACACGTCGCCCCCGGAAGCGTACGCGAACCCGTTCGCAATGAGCCCCTCGATGAAGCGGATGATCTGGGGCACCGTCTCGGTTACCCGCGGGTAGACGTGCGCCGGCTGCACGTTCATCGCCTTCAACTGGCCGAGGTAGTCATTGATGTTCTGCTCGGCCAGCTCGCTCATCGGGATGCCCAGCCGCTGCGCCCGGTCGATGAGCTTGTCATCGATGTCCGTGAAGTTTTGGACGTGCCTCACGGGGATGCCCCGCCAATCCAGGTAGCGCCGTAGCACGTCGAACACGATCGCGTGCAGCGCGTGGCCCACGTGCGATTCCGCATACGGCGTCACCCCGCACACATACATCCGCACCACGCCATCGGCGGCGATTGCGGGAAGGAGCTCTCGCCGGCTGTTCGTCAGGGTGTCGGTCAGTTGCATGGGTGATCCTGCTCCGGGGGTGAAACACCATCTTAGCCCGCACCGCCGTCTGGGGCAGCTTCCCGGGGGGTGTCCAGCCACCGGGTTTTCGGGGAACGGCCCCGCCCTGTTCAGGAATCCGGTGATTGCCTGTAGCCCCCGCCGTATGCGACCCTGTGCACCACTCTTTGGCGGGGTGAACGGCTTTTCCAGCCGCCGGCAGACCGTCGGCTCGCGTCCTGGCTGGCGAAGCCCAATTGCTTATGAGGAATACCTCACGCGAGGAGACCGCCGCGTGACGGACCGGTCCCGCAAGGGGCAGGCGCGCGTCACGAGCTGGCTCGCAGGCTGGATTGACTACGCTCTCGCGATAGTCTTCGCCGCTGGCCGGCTCCTTCGCGTACCCCGCGCAAGCACCGCTCCCGCTGCCCATGCCCCATCCCAGCACTGGCTCGTGCGCCCCGCCGAAGTGGTGATGCTCACCCTCTCGTTCTTCCTGACCGCTCACCTCATCTCCGGCGGCACCGATTCGGTCTCAGCGCCCCAGTTGAACCCGTTCTCCATGCTGTCCACTTCGGCCAGTGCCGATGAGCCGCTGCCGGGCATGGCTACCACCTATGCCCGCGACCTCAGCGGCGGTACCGTCGTCGTTGTCGTCACCGCCTCACCCGCGGGGGCGGCAACCACCGCCGAGTCCGAGCCATCACCTCCGTCGGCAACCCCCGAGCCCGCCACCGCGTCTGCCCCGGCGCCTGCCCCCGACGCCGGCGCGATGGGCGCCTCCGTCGCGACGCCAGTGGCCGAACCCTCCGCCACCCCTCCCCCCGCCCCGGAACCGCCTGCGCCAACGCCGTCGCCTGAACCCACACCGGCGCCGGCCCCCGCGCCGAGGTCAGGCCCCATGTCCTATGCGGAGGTCGTCGCCGCCGCAGCAGCCGCCGGCTGGCCCGCGGGCCTCCAGGAGCCGGCTGCCCGTGTTGCCTGGTGCGAAAGCCGCTACCGCCCGGATGCCATCGGCTACGGTGTCACCTATGGCCTGATGCAGCTGATTCCCTACTGGTTCGACGTCGTCGGGCTCGACTTCTCCACCTGGTCCGACCCCGTCTCGAACATGCGCGCCGCGCTCGCCGCCTACCAGTCCGACATCGCCAGCGGCTCGCCCGCCTGGTCCGCGTGGACCTGCAAGCCCGACCAGATCACCATCCCCGAGTAGCGCCTGCTCCTACGGGGTGGGTACACCGGGGAAGAGCGCCTCGAAGACAGCCCGCGCCAGCAACTCCCCTGCCGCCGGTGTGAGGTGGACGCCATCGTCCGCGCGCATCTGCACGAGCGTGCCATCCGGCCCGGGCAGCGCCGCGGCGTATCCCCCGGAAGCGTCCGCGAGCACGGGAAAGACGTCCACGAACGTGACCCACGGTCGCTTTGCCGCTTCTTCCCGGAAGATCCGGTTCACCACCGGGATCGACGCCGCAAGGTCGGCCCGGCCCATCGGGGGCTGGCCCACCCACGCGACCCGCCGCCCGGGCGCCTGCAACTGGTCCATCACCGCCCCGACCAGCGCCCGGTACCCCTCCGGGTTCGCCGCCGCGCCGTTGGCATCGTTCGCCCCCACCATGAAGACGGCAATGTCCGGGCGGTGCAGCGCCATCTCCGTCGCAAGGTTGGCCGGCCAGTCGTACAGCCCCGGGCTCAACAGGCCCGAGGAGACCACGTACGCCGGAGCAGTCGCTGCCCGGCCACCGCTGCCTTCCACCATCCGGAACAGCGCAGCCGACATGTACAGCGAGGTGGAATCGCCGTTTGACCAGACCACCGGGCTGCCAGGTATCGCGGGTGGTGCCGGCGCGGCCGGTCCCGCTCCCGGGTTGGGCGTCACGGTGGCGGCCTCGCCCGTGGGCTGTTGGCTCGCCCCGTTCCCGGGGGCTGACGTTGCTACAGGTTCGGGCGTGGGTGCGGCGGTGGCCGATTCCGTCGCGGCCTGCTGTTCCACCGCAACCGGCTGTGGTTCTACCTCGAAGATCAGCACCGGCGCCGCCCCTTCGGGGACCACGGCCACGACCGCCAGCGCTCTTTCCGCCCCGCCCCCGTGCGTCAGCAGGCCCAGGGCGCCGCCAGTCCAGAGCGCCAGCGCACCGAGAATGAGCGGGGCGGCCATGAACCCATCGCGCCGGCCAGGTCCCGCCGCGTTCGCCTGCTGCGTGAAGTCGATGACATCCACGGAAGTCCTATGGTAGCCGAACCATCACGCACCGCGGTGATCGGTTTGGCCCGGGCCCGCGCTCAGTGCCGCCGCAGCGGCA
>CAZRUZ010000114.1:0-8622 GCA_964603275.1 uncultured Anaerolineaceae bacterium
CCTTCTTGCCCTGCTCGGTGGCCGCAGCTGTCGGCGAACCCGTGCCCGGAGTGGCAGAGCCGCCGGCTGGCGGAGTCTCATCCCCACCATCGTCGTCGTCGTCATCGCCACAGCCCACGAGACCGAGCGCGGCGGCGCCAACACCGGTCAGGGCTACTCCGCCGAGAAGGCGGCGGCGCGTGAACCTGCCAGTAACCGCGCGCCGTTTCCAGTAGTTATCCACATCGGACATGAGAATTCCCCCTAGCATTTCGTCTGCCGCCGGTGACCCGGGATGCCTGTCTTCCCCTCCCGGCTGCCCGGCCGACGGCGACTTCGCGGAGTATACGCACCACGAGGGGTGTTTGGACTACCTGTCAATGAAAATTTCTATTTGCCAGACTGTAGTGTGTGCTATTTCAAGCGGGCGAGGTGGTGCGGCGTGACCGGTGCGTTGCCGCAGAAGGCGGCGGCTGCGATACTGGCAGTTCGGCCCGCGCACCGGGGGACATTCGTGTGCCCGGCGGGACGGGACCCAACGTGGAGGCGCGCCGCTGAGCGCGCCGTTTGCACACAAGGAGCACACCTTTGGCAAAGAAAGTCCGCGCAGTGGTGACACTGCAACTGCCGGCCGGGAAAGCGAACCCGGCCCCGCCTGTCGGCCCTGCACTGGGCCAGCACGGCGTGAACATCATGGAGTTCTGCAAGGAGTACAACGCTCGGACGCAGGACAAGGCTGGCCAGATCATCCCGGCCCAGCTGACGATCTTCGAAGACCGGTCGTTCACCTTCGTCCTGAAGACGCCGCCCGCCGCGGACATGCTGCGCAAGGCTGCCGGGATCGACAAGGGCAGCGGCAACCCGCGCCTGACCAAGGTGGGCAAGGTGAGCGAGGACGATATCCGCAAGATCGCGGAGACGAAGATGCCCGACCTGAACGCAATCACCATCGACGAGGCGATGAAGATCGTCGAAGGCACAGCCCGCAGCATGGGCATCGAGGTGGTGTAGCCATGGCAAAGAAGGGCAAGCGCTACCGCGAGGCGGCCAGCAAGATCGACAAATCGAAGTTCTACTCGGTGGATGAGGCCATCGCCCTGGCGAAGGAGATCCACCCGGCCAAGTTCGACGAGACCGTCGAACTTCACATCAAGACGGGCCTCGACCCGCGCCACGCCGAGCAGCAGATCCGCGGCTCGACGGTGCTTCCGCACGGCCTGGGCAAGGTGATGCGCGTCCTGGTCTTCACCGAAGGCGAGGCGATGAGCCTCGCGCGCGAGGCGGGCGCGGACCATGTCGGGAGCGACGACCTGATCAAGCAGATCGAGGGCGGCTGGCTCGACTTCGATGTCGCCATCGCGACGCGCGAGATGATGGGCAAGGTCGGCCGGCTCGGCCGCGTGCTCGGCCCCCGGGGGCTGATGCCGAACCCGCGTTCGGGGACGGTGGTCGGCGCCGAGGACATCGCGAAGTCGGTACAGGAAGCGAAGCAGGGCCGGGTGGAGTACCGCCTGGACCGCCTGGCGAACATCCATGTGCCGCTCGGCAAGGTCAGCTTCGATGAGGCGAAACTCAAGGAGAACATGGCCACGCTGATCGAGGCCGTGAATACGGCCAAGCCGAAGGAAGCGAAGGGGCAGTACATCCGCAGTGCGACGCTGACCACGACGATGGGCCCCGGGATCCACCTGGACCTGGCGCAAGCGCTCGCGCTCAAGGCGTAGTTGCCGGCAAACGGCTCGAAACACGCAAGAGGCCCGGGGCAGATCCCGGGCCTCCTGCTTTTCTGGGCCTGGTGGCCGGAGAGGGTCAGGCGGTGCGGACGGCTTCTTCCAGCTTGGCTGTGGCCTCCGCGTAGGAGGTGCCCTGGGGGAAGCTGACGGGTTCGCCGATGGAGACGCGGACCCGGGCGCGGGGGTGCGGGAGCCACTTGCCTTCGTAGAAGCCGGGGCGAAGGACATCGATGCGCATGGGCAGGACGGGGACGCCGGTCTCGACGGCGAGGAGGCCGGTGCCACTCTTGAAGGGCTGGGTGGGGCCCATCACGGTGAGTTTGCCCTCCGGGAAGATCATCACGTTCCAGCCCTCGTCGAGCATCTTCGCCACGTATTCGAGGCTTTCGCGGACGCCCGAGCCTTCCTTGGCAAAGGGGAAGGCGTTGCCGAGGAAGCTTGCCCCGAACCCGCGGAACCGGTTACCGAAGATGTCGCTGGCGGCTGCGGCGATGGCGACCCGCTGGCGGAAGCCGTGGGGCATGGCACGGAGCAGGACGGACTGATCGAGGTGCATGTTGTGGTTGCTGATGAGGAGGCACGGTTCCTGGACGGAGCGGAAGCGCTCCCTCCCGCGGACTTCAACGCTGTAGCCGAGGCGCAGGAGCGGGAAGACGACGGCGGAGGTGATGACACGGCGAAGCCAGCGGACCGGGCGGCGCCTCGGCCAGGTGGGGAATCGACGGACTCGGGGTTTGCGCTCGCCTCGTTCTGCCATAGCTCTCAGCTGGGCGATCGTCGTCTGGGGCCCAACCTCCGTATCATCGATGTAGACGCCGATATCGTCTTCAATGCCGGACAGGAGCTCGACACGTCCGAGGGAATCGAGGCCAAGGTCCGCGCCCAGGTTGGCATCCTCGGTGAGCGGATGCTCCGTGCGGCGGACGGCGGCGATGAGGCGAAGGAGCGGGTCTTCAAGCTCCGCCTGCGGGGCGCTCGAGGCGGGCCGCTGATGTTCCTTCAGGAAGGCTTCGATGAGCGGGCGGCGGACCTTGAGCGTGTGGGTACGGGGGAAGTCCTCCTCCGGCCAGACGGTCCAGCCGAGCACCTGCTGGCGGGCATCGAGCTGTTCGTTGGCCAGGCGCACGGCGTTGGTGGCGCTGCCGGGTTCGGCTTCGACGATGACGGCGTGGAGGCGGACGTCGGGGCCTTCGTGGACGCCGAGGACGACGGCATCGGCCACGCCGGGCTGGTGGCGGAGGACGGTCTCAATATCGTCCGGGTACACGTTCTGGCCATCGGAGAGGACGATGAGGTCCTTCTTGCGGCCTTTGAGGTAGAGGTAGCCGTCTTCGATGTAGCCGAGGTCGCCGGTGCGGTACCAGTCGTCATCGAAGCTGGCGGCGGTGGCGCCGGGGTTGTTCCAGTAGCCCTGGAAGACGTTCGGGCCGCGGGCGAGGACCTCGCCATCGGCGGCGATCCGCACCTGCTGGCCCGGGAGTGGGCGGCCTACGCTCCGGATGCGGCGGTCGTTGCGGGGGTTGATGGTGACGATCGGTGCGCACTCGGTGGTGCCGTAGCCTTCGACGACGGCGATGCCCATCGCTTCCCATTTGAGCTGGACATCGGGATCGATGGCTGCGCCGCCGGAGGCGATGAAATCGAGCTTACCGCCGAAGCGGGAGAGGACCGAGCGGAACAGCTTTCGGCGCATGACCGGCGGGAGCGGGGCCGCGACCCGGCGGAGGCGGTTGAGGAGGCCGAGGCGGCCGCGCGCGGTGGCTTCGCGATCGATGCCGCTCATCAGGAGTGAGAGCACCTGGGGGACGCCCATGATGAACGTGGGCTTCCATTCCTGCATGGTGCGTGACAGGGCGGCGGGCTGGCGGCTGGCCGGATAGCAGACCGCGGCGCCCACGTGGATGGGGGCGAAACAGCCGCCAACCTGCTCGAACATGTGGCTCAGCGGGAGCAGAGAGAGCATCCGCGTGTCGCGGGAGATGGGGATCACGGCAATCCCGGCTTCGACGTTGGCGACGATGTTCCGGTGGGTAAGGACGACGCCCTTGGGGTCACCGGTGGTGCCGGAGGTGAAGATGATCTCGGCAGTGTCGGAGCCGCTGAGCGGCGGGCCCTGGTGGCGGCCATTGGGGTGGAGGGGGGCATCACCGAAGTTGAACGCCGGGATCTCCATCGCGCGCAGCACGTCGACCTGGGATGGGCCGCCGAAGCCGAGCACCGGCTCGGTCTGGGCAACCACGCGGGAGACGAAATCGGGGGCCGAGCGGACATCGATGGGGACGGCCACCGCCCCGGCGATGAAGGTGCCAAACATCGCTGCGACCCAGTCCGGCTGGTTGGGGGCCCAGAAGATGACACGGTCGCCCTTGCCGACTCCATGGCTGGCCATGAAGCGGGCATAAGCGTGGGCCTGGCGTTCAAGCCCGCGGTAGGTGTACCGGGTGGTCCGCACACCGACCCGCATGGTTACCGCGACGCGGTCGCCGTGGTCGCGGGCGGAGTGTTCGAGCATCTCGACGAGGGTGTTCATCGGGATGGGAGCGTGCGCGCGAACTCGCGCACTTTCTGGTCGGCGCCGGCGAGGATGGGCCGGAAGTGGCTGAAGCAGAGCGTCTCGAAGTCGAGTGACGCGAGCTTCCTGATGGAATCAGTGGCGGCGTTCATGTCCTGGGTGAACAGGCGGCTGGGGGGCATGAGCCGGCCAAACTTGTACTGCATGGCATCGCCGACGAGGAGGACGCCGCGGTTGGGGAAGTGCAGCGAAATGCTGCCGGCGGTGTGGCCCGGCGCGTGGACGATGCGCAGGCCGCCGAGGGCGGGGAGCTCATCCCCATCGTCCAAGACGACATCGACGCGGGCGGCGCCGGGGTCGTTGCGGAGCAGGTAGGGCTCGCAGATGCGGGCGAGCCAGGGATGCTGGAAGGGGTTCGGCAGTGGGCGGTCGCTTGTGACGTGGGGAGCTTCGGCAAGGTGGACGCCGGTCTTCCCGGGCACCCATTCCTGTAGTTCGGCGAGCCCGCCAACGTGATCTATATGGTAGTGGGTGATCACGATGTGCTTGATGTCCTCGGGCGAGCGGCCCAGCTCCTCGACGGCCTGGAGGATGCGCGCACCGGAGCCGGGGGACCCGGTATCGACGAGGGTGATCTCGTCCTCGACGATGAGGTAGGCCTTGGAGCCGCGGGTGCGGACCTGGTACAGGCCGGGGAGGACCTCAACGAAGTTGCGGAACGGGGCGGGCTTGAGTTCTTCCCAGCGTTCCTGCCATTGCGGCCGCCGGGTGGGCGATGGATATGCCATGCCGTGAAGGATACCAGAGGGGAAGGGGGAAGAGGTGGGGTGGCAAGCTTCCGGGAGGGCATTGGAAGCAGAGCAGTAGGAGAAGGGACAAGAAGGAAGCTTGCCACCCCGGTGGGACATGTGAATCCTATCACAATCACCCTGGGCCCTGGTAGGGGGCGTGTCATCGAAGTTTCTTATGCGAGACTGCTCACAAACCCGAATGCCGTTCGCTTGCGGGCGGCTCTCCGCTCCGTCACAATCAAATACGCACAATCAGGCCCGGTCCCGCCCCGGGGATGGGCCACCATGGAAAGCAGGACACCCGATGGCAATTACCCTTGGCGATAGCGAACGCGAAGCAATCTGGCGGAAAGAAGTTCGCGACTTCATCCAGAACGAGGCCCCCGCGGCGCTGAAGGGCGACATGGACCAGGGCGAGGGTTCGATGTTCGGCCGGCTTGGCGCGATCAAGGAATGGCGCGACAAGGTCGCGGCGAAGGGCTGGATTGCCCCCTCGTGGCCGAAGAAGTACGGCGGCGCCGACATGTCGGTGGTCGAGCAGTTCATCATGAACGAGGAGTTCGCGGAGTCGGGCGTCCCGGGAAATTTGGGCGGCTTCGGCGTGATGATGATTGGCCCCACCATCATCGAGCACGGGACCGAGGAGCAGAAGGAAGAGCACCTCACCCGGATCCTCAAGGGCGAAGTGATCTGGTGCCAGGGCTACAGCGAGCCGGGCGCGGGGTCTGACCTCGCCTCCCTGCAGACGCGTGCCGTCCGCGACGGTGACGACTACGTCATCAACGGCCAGAAGATCTGGACGACGGGCGCGCAGTTCGCCGACATGATGTACATCCTGGTGCGGACCGACCCTGATGCGCCGAAGCACCGCGGTATCACGTACCTGCTGCTGAACATGCGCGCCCCGGGCGTGACCGTGCGGCCGCTGACGACCCTGGCGGGGACGCAGACGTTCAACGAGGTGTTCTTCGAGGATGTCCGCGTGCCGGTGAAGAACCGGATCGGCGAGGAGAACCGCGGCTGGTACGTTGGGACCACGACGCTCGACTTCGAGCGCAGCTCGATCGGCAGCGCCATCGGCGTCCGCAAGCAGCTGGAAGGCCTGATCCGCCAGGCGAAGTCGGGCGGCGAAGCCTCGTTCGCGCGCAACCCGAAGGTGAAGGGTGAGTTCGTCGACCGCTGGATCGAGTGCGAAGTGGCGAAGATGCTGAGCTACCGCGTGGTTAGTATGCAGGTGAACGGGAAGATCCCGAACCACGAGGCCAGCATGTGCAAGCTATTCAGCAGCGAGCTGAGCCAGCGGATCGCTGCCCTTTCGATGCACATGTTCGGGATGCACGGGAACGTGAAGAACCGGGCTTCGATGGGCTACATGCAGGCGGTGAGTTCGACGATCGCCGGTGGCACCACCGAGGTTCAGAAGGGCATCATCGCGACGCGGGGCCTCGGTCTCCCGCGCGGTTAGTCCAGGCCGAGAGGCACATCCACCGAGCCCGGGCAAGTTGCCCGGGCTCGGTGCGTTTCCGGTCGCCCGGAGCGGGCGGGAGAGGATAATGACGAGGGATGAACCAGGGGACCCGTCTGCTCCGTTCGAGTTTGATCCTGGCGCAGGCAGCGGTGGTGGCCGTGTCGCTCTACCAGTCGGCGGTGACGGCCCTGGGGTACGCGCGCCGGGGACGGGCGGCAACAGCGGCATCCGGCGAGACGCCCCGGCCATCATTCGGGCTGATCATCTGCGCGCGCAACGAAGAGCCGGTCATCGAGCGCATCGTGCGCGACCTGGCGGCACAGGACTACCCACGCGTCCTTTTCGACATCGTAGTGGTCGCGCACAACTGCAGCGATGACACCGCCGGTGCGGCCGCCCGTGCCGGGGCGCTGGTGGTAACACTTAAGACGGATGCAGCGGGAAAGGCCCAGGCCGTGGAGGCCGGCGCGCGGGCACTTTCGACGCGGCGCGACTTCCTGGGCGTGTTCGACGCCGACACGCGGGCCGAGCCGGGCCTCCTTGCGGCGGTCGCGGCCCATTCCGCGGAGGACGGGGTGTTCCAGGCGGAAGCTGTCCCTATCGAAGACCCGGAATGGCTCGCGGCGGGCTACGGTTTCGGCAGGAAGGCGCGGAACCTCTTCTGGTGGCGGCCGCGCGAGGCACTCGGGCTCGTGACCACGATCACCGGCTCTGGCTGGTTCATCCGGCCCGCGCTCCTCGAGCGGTACCTGCACGGGTCGCGCACCCTGACCGAGGACCTAGAGCTGACGGCGCGGCTGAGCGCGGATGGCTATCGGGTGCGTTATGTCTCAAGCGCGCGGCTTGCGGTCGGGGAGCCGCGTGACTTCGCGACATCGACGCGCCAGCGGTTGCGGTGGGTGCGCGGACACCTGGGGGTAGCGTTCTGGTACTGGCCACGGCTGGCCGGACGGGCCCTGAGGGGTGACCTGCGGGCACTGGACATGGCCATCTACATCCTGGTGCCCACGCGGATGCTGACACGGCTGGGGACAACGGGAGCTTTTATCCTGGCACTGTTGCGGGGGCCGGCCGCGTTGCCGCTGGCACCGGTGACCGTCGCTGCCGCGGCCGAGTGGCTGGTCCCGGCGTGGATCGGCTGGCGGGAGCGGCTGGTCGGGCCCAACCGGACAGGTGTCTCCCTCGCGATCCGGCACACGTTCCTGAGCCTGTTGTGGTTCCCGATCGGCGCATGGGCGCTGCTGACGGCCCGGGTGCAGGCCTGGGATGCTAGCCCGCGCCAGCCCAGGGAGGAGGAGAGCCTTGCCCGGTAGTTCACGGCAGGCGGGCGGCTCCGGGATTTCGCCGGCGGCTGTTTTTGCGGGAGGGCTGACGGTGCTGTGCGCGACCTGGTTCTTCGGGATCAGCACACGCGTTTCGCTGAACAACGACATCGACGTCGTCGCCCGGGCGGGGATTTCCCGCGTCCTGACCGGGGGGATCGGCGACCTGATGGATACGTTTCTGCTGATCGCGCTGGCCACGGCGGCCTACCTGGCCTGCCTGTGGGCACTGCGATCGGGATTCCGCTACGGATTTGCGGCGGCAATCGCCGGGAGCGCGCTTGCAGGGTGCGCCATGCTGCCAGCGATGCCGCTGACATCGCCGGATGCGGTCCACCTTGCGGCGGACGTGCGAACGTTCTGGCTCCACGGCAAGTGGCCGGCAGAATCTGACGGGGCGCCTGCCACGGTCGACGACCCGGTGGCCAACGAGGTGCGCGTCTTCCGGAGCCAGCCGAGCGGCTACGGGCCGCTGGCCTACGCGATTGGCGGCGCTGCGCTTCCGTTCGTGGGTGACAGCTTCCGGGCGAACCTGCTGGGACAGAAGATCATCGCGGGCGTATTCCTCACGCTGACGGCGGCGGCCGCGGGGATCATCGCGCGGAAGTTGGGCCAGAACGCGGGGCTCGTTGCGGGGATCATTGGGCTGAACCCCATGATGACGTGGCAGTACCCGGGCGACGGGCACAACGACAGCATCATGGCTTTCTTCGGGGTTGTGGCGATCGGCCTGGTCCTCCGGCCAGGGTGGCGGGAACGAGCGCTGGGAGTCGGAGCGGGGCTGGCCGCGGCACTCTGCAAGTACGGGCTCCTGCTG
>CAZRUZ010000115.1:0-8602 GCA_964603275.1 uncultured Anaerolineaceae bacterium
AAGGGGCCCGGCATTGCTGCCGGGCCCCGGAGGACACTTGCGAGTCTGCTATGGCTAGCTGGGGTCCCACCCGTCGTACTCGCCGGGCCGGCGGCGGGTGCGAGCGAGGGCGAGGAGGGCGAGGGCGAGGCCGGCGAGCGAGCCGCCCGCGATGAAGGCCAGGATGGTGGTGCCGAGGAAGCCATTGGCCGAGCCGGCATTGCCCGTGGCGGGGGCGGACGGCGTGGTGCCGGTGGCTCCCGTTGTGCCGGACTGCTTGCCCTGGTTGCCGCTGCCGGCGGGCTGGCCGGTCGAGCCGATGTTCTGGACGCTGTCGCCGGAGCCGGCGCCGGTCACCTGGCCGCTGTCGCCGCTGCTCGAACCGCTGCCGCTGCCGTTACCGCTGGTGGCGCCGCCGCCGCTATTCGAGGAACCGTTCGAAGAGCCGCTTGAGCCCGAGCCGGAACCGGAGTCACTTCCGCCGGAGCCTGAGTCCGAGCCACTGCCGGAAGGCGGAACAGAGGTGGGATCGGCGGGCACGGCCGGCGGGGTGGTCGGGACGGCGGTCGGGGGGACCGGGGTCGGGGGGATCGGGGTCGGGGGGACAACGGTTGGCGGCACGGGCGTCGGGGGCACGGGCGTCGGGGGAACCGGCGTCACAGTGGGCGGGACGGGGGTTACCGTCGGCGGGACCGGGGTCACCGTTGGCGGGACAGGGGTCAGACCTGGAAGCTGGATGATGGGGCCATCGATGACGGGAGTCGGGATCTTGATGATGCCGGGGAACTTGAATGACGTCTGGACGAGGGAGATGTCATCGAAGAAGGCGCTGAAGGGGTCTTCCGAATCCTGGATGAGGAAGAGGGCGGCATCCTTGTGGGCATTGAGCCGGACTCGGACGGACTTCGCGTCTTCGGGCGCGGTGACTTCCATCTCGCGGTTCACCCAGTCGGGGCCCGCTTCGACCTGGGCAGTCGCGGCGCTGGAGATGTAGGACGCGCAATCCTCGGCGGAGTAGAACTGGAGGCTCATACTTCCGCTGCCGAAGCGTGGCTGAGCGGCCGGGACGAGGATGCGGCCCGAGAGCTTGTACTTCACATCGCCGGTGATCGGGATGCACTGGTGGGCGTAGACGGTCGAGGCGAGGCTGCTATCGACTTCGTTGATGAGGGCGCCAGCGCTGAAGAACGCGCCAAAGGTAGCGGCGCCGGAGGGGGTAACGGACCATGCGGCGGAGCCGGAGCTGAAGTCGCCATCCTGGACCTTGTTCGGACCCAGGGCGGCGGCAGGGGCAGCGAGGATCGTGGCGGCCGGGATGGCGGCCAGTGCGGTGAGGGTAAGCTTTCGGATGATGGTGTTCACGCTGGACTCTCCTGCTGTGTTGCAGGTGAGACCGGCGGCATGGCGAGTTCTTACAGCGTTCCAGAAACGTTTCGCAAGGTTATTCGAAGAAGAAGCGGCGGCGGCGCGGCGCCAGCTTGCGGCCATAGCGGAGGCCGAACATCCGGGTGCCGGCCTCCCGGACACGGGCAGCCACTTCCTCGGGCGAATCGGTGACGATCAGGCGGTCATAGTCAGCGGCGTCGATGGTGCCGGTCAGGACCAGGCGGTCACGCATGAAGTCCATCAGCGGGCGCCAGTATTCGACACCGACCAGGATGCAGGGGTAGCCTCGGATCTTGCCGGTCTGGATGAGGGTGACGATTTCGAACAGCTCATCCAGGGTGCCGAAGCCCCCGGGCAGGGCGACAAAGGCATAGGAGTACTTCGCCAGCATGACCTTGCGGACGAAGAAGTAGCGGAATTCGACGAAGGTATCGAGGTAGGGGTTGGGCTTCTGTTCGTGGGGAAGCTGGATGTTGCAGCCCACGGAGTGGCCGTTGGCCTCCTTCGCGCCGCGGTTGGCCGCCTCCATGATCCCCGGGCCGCCGCCGGTCATGACGGTGAAGCCTTCCCGCGCGACGGCAGCGCCGGTCTCGCGGGCGAGCTGGTAGTAGGGGTGGCCTTCGCTGAAGCGGGCGGAGCCGAAGATGGTCACACAGGGACCGACGAAGTGGAGGCGCCGGAAGCCGCGGATGAACTCCCACGAGATCCGCATGGTGCGAAAGAACTCGGAGCCGCGGTCCTGGGGGCCTTCGAGGAACTTGCGTTCGCCATCGGTGGGGGGCGACTTACCCCATTCGGGCAGGTCGGCGGGTGGGACGGGCAAGCCCGGCGGGGGATCGGACGGGTCGCTGGTGGCCATGGGTACTGGGTGCAGTCTATCGGGAAGGTGGCCACACGCTCCAACGGATCCGCGAATTGCGGGAGTTCCCGCACTTTGGCCGGAGGCGGTCACGGCCGATTGTGCAGGAGAGATGATCAGCGAACGCGAACCGAAACAGCCGATCCGGGTGGCGCACCTGGTGCCCGGCGATGACCGCTGGGTGCTGCGATTCGACAGCGACCAATCACCCGTCGCGACGTTCCAAGACCTGGGAGCGGCGCTCGACGCGGCCGTCGCGGGCCCTGAGCAGGTGCGCGTGGTGGTACACGAGCGGGGCGCCGCCTAGAACACCAGGCGTGGCCCGGGCGAATCCCCTGCCCGGTCCGGAGTGGGGGATGGCGGTGGACTTCCCAGCACCCAGCGTTCGAGGTCGACGGGGTCGAAACGGCTGATGGCGTCGAATTCTCCCTCGGCAAAGGTGAACGGGCTGCGCGCGTCATCGGCGGGCGGGGTGGCGGTCAACTCGGCGCGGAAGACGATGGCCAGCTCCCAGCCGCCGCCCTCGAGCGGGAACGACAGCACATCAGCCAGCGTGAGCGATGATACGGCGCCGGCGCACCAGTCATCGGCGAGGGCGGCAGCCGTCTCGTACGGGTTGGCGCCGAACTCCATGACATCCCAGGGGAGCCAGCGGCCCCGGGCTTCGCGGGCGGCAACGTCGAACACGACGAGGCGGCGTTCATGGACGGGGACCAGGTAGACCGCGATGCAGGCGCCCCCGGGAGAGATCCCGGAGACGGGCTTGCCGAAGAACGCTGGACGGGCCATGCCCACAGGGTAGGGGATCGCGGGCGGGGGGTCAGATGATCCCGGAAAACTCCGCATCCCCGGCGAAGGGGCCGACCACAGCGAGCGTCGCGGCAGCAGGAGAGAGAATCTCGCGCCCGACGCGGACGAGGTCATCCATGGTCACGGCGTCGAGACGGGCGACCACCTCGTCCACGGTCAGGATCTCATCGAGGAGGAGCTCCTGCGAGCCGATCCAGCCGGCGACGGAGCGGGTGTCTTCCATGCGGAGCTGGATGCGGCCGCGGGCCATCTGGCGCGCTTTTTCCAGCTCGGCCGCGGGGATGCCCTTGAGGAGCCCGGCGGTCTCGGCAAGGGCGAGCTCGACGGTGGTGCGGGCATTGCGGGGGTCGCAGCCGGCGTAGATGGTGAACGAACCAGCATCGCGGAATTCGGACGGGTAGCTGTGGATGTCGTAAACCAGCGCCCGCTCCTCGCGCAGTTCGAGGAAGAGGCGGCTGGACATGCCCTCGCCGAGGATGGTGCTGAGGAGGTCGACCGCGAAGCGGTCCGGGTGGCTGAGGGCCACGCTCGGGTAGGCGATGCAGATGTGCGCCTGTTCGGTGGCCTTTTCGCGGACAGCCAGGCGTGGCGCGCCATTGCGGCTGGTCACCGGGTGCCAGGGGCCGGGTTCAGCCGGGGGCATGGCGCCGAGCCAGCGGGAGGCGGCATCCACCACACGGTCGTGCTGCACATTGCCGGCGACCGCCAGGATCATGTTCGCGGGTACGTACTGGCGGTGGAAATAGCCCGTGACGGCGGTGTGCGGCAGCCACTGGACGGTCTCCGGCGTACCGCCGACGTTGCGCCCGAGCGGCTGCGCGGGCCAGAGCGTCTCATCAATGAGGATGCCGGCGAGCTCGGCCGGGCTGTCTTCGACCCCCGCGAGTTCCTCGAGGATGACGGAGCGCTCCTTTTCGAGCTCGGCCGGGTCCATCACCGGCTCGCAGACCATGTCGGAGAGGATATCGATCGTCTCGAGCGCGGCCGTGTGCGGCACCTTCGCGTAGTACACGGTCGCTTCGCGGTCCGTGGCGGCGTTGTGCATCCCGCCCACGCATTCAATCGCCTCGGAGATCTCGCGCGCGGTTGGACGCCGGGAGGCTCCCTTGAACAGCATGTGCTCGAGGAAGTGGGACAGCCCCGCCTCGGCGTCGGACTCATAGCGGCTGCCCGCACCGACATAGACGCTCACCGTCGCCGAACGGGTATGCGGCATCTCGGCGGTGACGACACGGAGACCATTGGGAAGCGAAGCGCGCTGGTACATGGGCGAAACAGCCGGCGCCAGCACCGGCCAGAACGTCGATCATAGAGACTCCCATCCCCGGTGTCAGGCGAGTGACTTCCGCGCCACCGAAAAGCGCTTGTCGCGGAGGATGCGTTTGTGCTAATATGCGAAAACACTTGCTGGAGGAGGAACCCATGAGTGCCCGGCTCACCGTCGTCCTCGACGACGAAGACCTGTACCGGCGGCTCAAAGTCAGAGCCGCCACGGACGGCGTTTCGATGAAGGACCTGATCGAACAGGGGCTCCGGCTCGTCCTCGAACCGGCCCCGGTCGGCAAAGGCAGCGGCAAGACGTTCGACTGGGACGAATACGAAGCCATGCTCGAACGCCTGCGGGAGGAAGACGAAGCACTGGGCATCGAGCCCGGCGGCGACGACCTCTCCGACGTCAAACGGCAGCTGTATGGCTGGAGTGAACACCGTGGCGCGACATTCCACGCCGCCGAAGAACGCTCCGAATACGATGCCCCATGAAAGTGTTCTTCGACGCCAGCGCACTTGTGCCACTGGTCCACACGCGAGACCAGTGGCACTTCAGCGTCCGGAGGCACCTGCGGCTGCTTGGCGAGGAGCGCCGGCTCACCATTGCGACGACTAACTGGACGCTCTACGAAGCGCTCACCATCCTAAAGCGGGCGGGGCACCACCGCGTGGTCGAACTCCACACCTATGCCACGAACACGGTGGAGGTCCTGCCCGTCGAGCGGACCGTCGAGACCGAAGCGCTCCGCCGCTTCATCGCCTGGAGCGACAAAGGGGCCTCGGTGGTCGACCACGCCAACCTGCTGAGCGCCATCGCCAGCGGCTGCGACGCCATCCTCACGTTCGACACCGACTTCGTCCCGATCGCGCAGGGCACGGGCATCCGCGTCCTCGGCGCCGGGGGGCGCTAATCGTCGATTACCGCATCGGCTTCGATTTCGATGAGCATCCCGGGGGTGATGAGGGCCGCGACCTGGACCATCGTGGCGGCCGGGCGGATATCGGCGAAGACCTCGCCGTGGGCGCGCGCGAACTCCTCCCAGCGGGAGACATCGGTCACGAACATGCGGGTGCGGACCACGTGGCGCATCGCGGCGCCGGCCTCGGCGAGCGCCGTCTCGATGACGCGCAGGCAATGGCGGGCCTGGAGATAGCCGTCATCGCCACCCTCGATCGAGCCGTCTGGCCGGGCGGCGGTGGTCCCGGCAACGAAGACATGGTTTCCGGTACGGACCGCGCGCGAATAGCCCACCACCGCTTCCCAGGGGCCACCGGAGGAGACGCGCTGGCGGCTCACGGCGTTTCCTCGCCCGGCGTTTCGGCCGCCCAGAGCGAAGGCTGCGGCTCCGCGCGGCGGGGCGGTTCAAGGCCGAGGTGGCGGTAGGCAGCAGCCGTGGCGATGCGGCCACGGGGCGTCCGGTTCAGAAAGCCGCACTGGAGCAGGAAGGGCTCGTAGACATCCATGATCGTGTCGGACTCTTCGGAGATGGCAGCGGCGATCGTCTCCAGGCCGACGGGGCCGCCGTCGAACTTCTCGATGATGCAGCGGAGGACAGCGCGGTCGGCGTCATCGAGGCCGAGGTCATCGACATCGAGCATGGCGAGGGCGGCGCGGGTGGAATCGAGGGTGACGGCGCCGCCGTTGCGGACCTCGGCGTAATCGCGGACGCGGCGGAGGAGACGGTTGGCGATGCGGGGCGTCCCGCGCGAGCGGCGGGCGATCTCGAAGGCGGCGTCATCGGGGAGCGGGGTGTTGAGAAGGCTTGCCGAGCGTCGGACGATAGTGGCGAGGGTCTCGGCATCGTAGAAGTCGAGGCGGAAGACCGAACCGAAACGGTCGCGCAGGGGCGCGCTGACCTGGGCGTAGCGTGTGGTGGCGCCGATAAGAGTGAACCCGGGCATGGCGAGGCGGACGGAGCGAGCGCCCGGCCCCTTGCCGATCACCAGGTCGAGGGCGAAGTCCTCCATCGCGGGGTAGAGGATCTCTTCGACCGAGCGCGAGAGGCGGTGGATCTCATCGATGAAGAGGATGTCGCGTTCTTTGAGGTTGGTGAGGATGGCGGCGAGGTCGCCGGGGCGCTCGATTGCGGGGCCGGAGGTGGTGCGGATGGCGACACCCATTTCGTGGGCGACGATGTTGGCCAGGGTGGTCTTGCCCAGGCCCGGCGGGCCGTAGAGAAGGAGGTGGTCAAGCGCTTCGTCGCGCTGCTGGGCTGCTTCGATGGCGATGGCCAGGTTGGCGCGGGTGCGGTCCTGGCCGGGAAACTCGTCGAGCGCCCGGGGACGAAGCGAGCGCTCGGCTTCGTCTTCAATGATGCGGGTGCTGGCGACCAGCCGATCCTCACTCACGGCGTGAGTATAGCGCACAGATGTTCTAGCGGTGTGGCAGGCGCCCCCGGCGCTGATCGATTGCGCCATGGATCGCCGACCGGAGGGTGGCGAGCGCGAAGGGTTTTTCGATGAAGGCAGCGATGCCGAGGCCGTCGAAACGCTGCTTGCCCTCGTCCTCGCTAAAGCCGCTCATGAGGAGGACGGGGACTTCGGGGTCGAGCTCACGGATGGCGGCGAAGGTCGCCTCGCCGCCCATGCGGGGCATGGTGAGGTCGAGCAGGACGCAGCTGATGCGGCTGCCCTGGGCGGCAAAGGCTTCGAGGCCGGCGACCCCATCGTCAGCTTCGATGACGTCGAGGCCGAAGGTGCGGAGGGCGCGGGCGGTGACGGCGCGGACCGCCGGCTCGTCATCGACGATGAGCACGGTGCCCGCCGTGGCCGAGGCAGGCGCGGTCACGCAGCCGGCGGGCTGCTCGTCCCGGGCGGCGACCGCGGGGAAGAGCAGGCGGAAGGTGGCGCCCTTGCCGGGGGAACTATCGACCTTGATGGCGCCCTTGTGGCCGCGCATGATGCCGAGCACCGCGGCCAGCCCGAGGCCACGGCCGGTGAACTTGGTGGTGAAGAACGGGTCGAAGATGCGTGCGAGGGTTTCGCGGTCCATGCCGCTGCCGGTATCGGAGACCTCGAGGGCGACGTAACGGCCGGGCTTGAGGCCGGGGGCGAGGTACACCTGGCGGAGCGTCAGCTTCGTCATCTGCACGGGGCGGGTGCTGATGCGGATGATGCCCTCGCCAGCGCCGATGGCATCGGAGGCGTTGACCACGAGGTTCATGATCACCTGGCGGAGCTGGGTGACGTCGGCTTCGATGCGGGGGAGGGCGGGGTCCAGGTCAAGGTCGAGGGTGACTCCCTTGCCGATAGAGGAGCGGAGCAGCTCGGTCATCTCCTTGACCACCGGGTTGAGGCCGGTGTTGCGGATGACGAACGAGCCCCTGCCGGAATACGCAAGCATCTGGCGGGCGAGGTCGGCGGCGCGCTGGCCGGAGGTCTCGATCGCCTGGACCGTCTTGCGGCCCGGTGAGCCCGGAGGAAGGTCATTCAGGACCATGCTGGCATTGAGGAGGATGCCCACGAGGAGGTTGTTGAAATCGTGGGCGATTCCCCCGGCGAGGACGGCGAGCGACTCGGCCTTCTGGGCCTGGACGAGCGCATCGGCCGTGCGCTTGACCTCGGTGAGATCGCGCATGCGGATAGCGACGCCCGGGACCGAGCCATCGGACAGGACGATCGGCGAGAACGAGAACTCCCACCAGTAGTCGCCACCACCGCCCACGACGGTGCGTGCGAAAGAGAACGTCCGCCCGCCGAGCGCGCGTTCGAGGTCGAGGGTGAACTCCGCGTGGTCCTCGGGCAGGACCCAGCGGAGGACGGGGTCGCCCTCCCGGATCTCGCCGTTGTGGAGGCGGAGGATGAGCTGCCGCGCGGCCTGGTTGAAGGTGCGGACGTTGAACGCGCGGTCGAGGAGGACGATGCCCTCGGAGGCGTTGGTGAAGATCGCCTCGATATCGGCGCGGCGTTCGGCGGCCGCGCGTTCCTGGCGGACCCGATCGGTAATATCGGAAACGAAGCTGGCCGACCCGGTGAAGTTGCCTTCGGCGTCGCGGAGGGCGATCGACGACACATGGACATCGGCGACGCTGCCGTCCCTGCGGAGGCGCTGCGTGACGAACCCGGCGGGAAGCTCCCCGGCGATGGCCAGGCGGATGGCGGCGGTATCGCGCTCACGGAGGTCCGGGGGCACGGTCTCGAGCCAGCCGCTGCCGAGCACTTCGCCGGGGGAGAAGCCAAAGAGCCGCTCGACCGCGGGGTTGGCGTAGACAATGCGTCCATCGGCATCGCTGCTGACGATGGCTTCGTTGGCGGCTTCGACGATGGCGCCGAGGCGAGCGGCGGTCTCGAGGCTGCGGA
>CAZRUZ010000116.1:0-2636 GCA_964603275.1 uncultured Anaerolineaceae bacterium
CCGTGCCGTTGTCACCATCGGCGGGGTCGTCCTTGTCGGAGTCGTTGCCCTTGCCCGCATCACCGGAGCCGCCCTGCCCGGAGTCACCGGAACCCGAGCCCGAGCCCGCGTCGCCAGAGCCACTCTGGCCGGCGTCACCGGAACCCGAACCCGTATCACCGGAGCCGCCCTGCCCGGAGTCACCGGAACCGGTTCGCGGGTGACTGTTCTCACCGTCCGTGTCGCCGCGGCCGCGCCCGGAGCCAGTCCCGCTCCCTGGACCCGCATCGTCCGAACCGCCGTCCCCGGAGTCGCTCCCGGGACCGGGATTCGTATCACCCGAACCGCCCGCGCCGGAGTCGCTCCCCGGACCGGGGTCGGCGTTACCCGGACCGCCGCTCCCGGAGTCGCTTCCAGGGCTGGAGTCCGTTTCGCCCGATCCGCCGGGTTCGGTGCCGTTTCCGTCACCAGAACCTGTATCGCTGGAGTCGCCTTGGCCCGAGTCTCCGCTATCCACGTCATCAGAAGCATCAGAAGCATCATCCGAACTGCCGGAGTCGTCCCACGCGTCGGGATCCCAGTCATCGTTCCCGCCCGCTTCACTGCCGTCGCCGGAGTCACTGCTGTCTACGCCGTCGCTCGGGTCATCGGTATCGCCTGCATCAGGGCTGCCGCCGTCCCAGTCCATGCCGCCATCGCCTGAATCCAGACCGAAGTCCGGCCCCGAAGGCGGGTCCATATCCGAGTCCATCTGGAACACGATCGGGCTGTCCCCGGTTGCTCCATCCGGCATCGGGGCCTGGTCGGGCGGAGGCGCCACCGCGAGGGCCGTCGTCCCGGCCATGATCACCGCCGCGCCAGCCGCCCAGAGAATCGCCAGCGTGCGGCGTTGTGCCCGCGTGAAGCCCATCAGCTGGCCGAGCCGTTCCAGGACGACCGAGCCGTCGAGCCGCAGGTATCCCGCAAGCGAGTCCACGTCCTCGCGCCGGAGGGCAATCACCGGGTCCCGCCGCTGGCTGCGCAGGTCGCGGACCAGGTGAAGGTACGAAATCAGCAGCGAATCGGAGTCCGCCGGGTCGAACCCGACCGACACCCCGCCCGCCACCACCGACCCGTTTGGCCGCACTTCGACCGTCATCCGCGGCTGCAGGAGCACATCGAGGTCGACCCGGTAGAGCCGGGCAAGCGGGACGAGGTCGACGTTGCGCAGGGAATGTTTCCCCGCTTCCAACGCCTTGAGCATCGGGACCGGGTAGGCTCCTGCCGACCGCATCGCCAGCTCTTCGATTGTCAGCTTCCGCCGCTCGCGCGCGACCCGCAGGCCCGCGGCGAGCCGCCTGGCGAATTCACTGGTTGACGTGTCAACGATGCCGTCATCGGCCATGAGGATGCTCCCCCGGATGGATTCATCACGGTTATCGGCATCGATCCGGGTGACCGGAGTGTTTCCGGGGGGCATTTGGCGGGTGGAGTTCTGGTGGACGTGTCCACCTGGCGGCGCCGGATCGCGGCAGCCTCAGGCCACTCCGGTCCGCCGCGCCGGCCCCGTATGCGTCCGCGCAGGTTCGGCGCTTCCGCCGTGCCCGCCCGTCCAGGGGTTGATCCGCCGGTCACCATCCGTCAACGAAAATGGTGGAATTATGGTTCGCGAATAGTTTGTCGCAAAGTTGACGAGTTAATTGTTGCGGACGTAACGATTCCGCTGGGCCGGGCGTACTCTACATCGAACGATCAGTGGCGGGGCGTACCGTCGATAGCCTGCGCTCTCTCGTCCGCAGCCGAGGAGCCAGCCTGGCGGACCACCCGGAGATCTTCGACAGGGGCCGGCGAACTCGAATAAGCCGGCCCCTACCTCTTCCCCTCAACCCCTCCTGCTAGACCGTCCCCCGTAGCCGCGGGTCGTCCGCGCTGTCCGCGATCGCCAGGGCCGCCTCGACCAGTAGCTCGCACCGGTCGCCCATGCCCTCGAAGCCCTCGCCGACGGTCTCGCCTGCCAGGAACCGGGCATGGATCCCCTCGACGATGACGGCCAGCTTGTAGTGGGCGAGCACCCGGTAGAACTCGATCGCCGAGACGTCGCGGCCACTTAGCCGCGCATAGGTCTCGATAAGCTCCTGCCGCTGGAAGAACCCGGGCTGGGCCGTGACTGCGGCGCCGGTGAGGGCGGCCAGGTACTCGGCCGGGTCGCCTTCTTCGCCCCAGTAGATCAGTGTGTAACCCAGGTCGGCCAGCGGGTCACCGAGCGTCGCCATCTCCCAGTCGAGCACCGCGACCACGCGGCCCGGGTCGTCGGCCGCCAGCATCATGTTCCCGAGCCGGTAATCCCCGTGCACGATCGTGGGCGCCGGCGAATCGGGCACTGCCTTCTTCAACCGCCGGATGAGCTCCTCGATTGCCGGCATCGTCCGGGTCGCCGAACGCTCCCACTGCTCGGCCCAGCGCCGCACCTGCCGTTCGAGGTACCCCTGCGGGCGGCCGAAGTCCCCGAGCCCGGCGGCCTGGTAGTCCACCGCGTGCAGATTCGCCAGTGTCCGGACGAGTGCCATGCTCAGCGCCCGCCGCTCCTCCGGCGTCGTCGCATACCCGGGCGGCATCTCCTCGCCGATGACTACCCCCTCCCGGTAGTCCATCACGTAGAAGGGATACCCGTTCACCGC
>CAZRUZ010000116.1:2736-7172 GCA_964603275.1 uncultured Anaerolineaceae bacterium
GCGAAAAACCTGCTCACATTCGGGTAGTCGATGCCCGCGGGGACTGGCTCGTCCATCGGCCGCAGTATACCGGCGGAGGCCGCCGGCGCGGTGCACGCGGCGGGCGGGGTTTCCCAAGACCCATCGCGTGACAAAATGAAGGGGATGATTGAGAAGACCGGTCACGTCTGGCTCGTGGGCGCCGGCCCCGGTGACCCCGGCCTCCTGACCCTCGCCGGCGCGGACGCGCTGCGCAGGGCCGAGGTCGTGCTCTACGACGCCCTCGCCTCCGATTCGCTGCTCTCACACTGCAACCCCGCCGCCGAGCGCATCCATGTGGGCAAGCGTTCCGGCGACCACTCGATGAGCCAGGACGAGATCACGGCGCTGCTCGTCCGCCTCGGCAGCCAGGGCAAACGCGTTGTCCGCCTCAAGGGTGGCGATTCGTTCGTGTTCGGCCGCGGAGGAGAGGAGGCGCTCGCCCTGGCCGCCGCCGAAGTCCCGTTCACTGTCATCCCGGGGGTCACGTCCGCCGTCGCCGTCCCCGCCTACGCCGGGATTCCCGTCACCCACCGGGGCGCGGCGGCCAACTTCGCCGTGGTCACGGGACGCGAAGGTGGTGACGCCTCAATTGACTGGCCCGCCCTCGCCCGCGTGGATACCGTCGTGATCCTCATGGGCGCCGCCGCCCTCGGCGATATCGCCACCAACCTCATCCGCGCCGGGCGCCCCGGAGACACCCCGGCCGCTTCGATCTCCAACGGCACGCTCCCCTCCCAGCGCGTCGTTGTGGCCACCCTCGAGACCATCGCCGATGAGGTCGCCGTGGCCGGCCTGCCCACACCACTTCTCACTGTCGTTGGCCGTGTCGCCGAGATGGCCGGCCGGATCGGCTGGTACGTCCCCGGGCCGCTCGCGGGGCGCTCGGTCGTCGTCACCCGCGCTCGCGCCCAGGCGAGCCAGCTCCGCCTTGCGCTCGAATCCCTGGGCGCCACCGTTATCGAGGCCCCAACGCTCGAAGTCGCCCATCGCCCCATCGGGCTCGTCTCAGACGACCTCGCCGCCTCCCGCTGGGACTGGATCACCTTCACCAGCCAGAATGCGGTCGAGGCGTTCTTCGCCATCCTCCGCTCGGCCGGTCTTGATGCCCGCGCCCTCGAGACAACGCGCCTGGCTGCCGTCGGCGCGGCCACGGCAGCCACCCTCGACAAGTACGGGTTGATCGCCGATTTCATCCCCTCGGAGCCGACGGGTGATGCCCTCGCCGCCGAACTGCCGCGCGTCTCCGGGTCGCGCATTCTCATCCCGCAGGGCTCCCTCTCCGAAGACCGCCTCGCGAGCGGCCTGCGGTCCCGCGGTGGACGGGTCGAGACGGCCATGGTTTACGAAACCCTGCCCGTGCCGCTCGATGCCCCAACCTGCGAACGGGTCGCCCGGGCCGACGCGATCACCTTCGCCAGCGCTTCCGCGGCTCGCTACCTGGCCGATGCTCTGGGTGAGCTCCGGCCCTCGCCCACGACGAAGCTCGTGGCCATCGGCGAACAATCGGCGGCATCTGTCCGCCGCGCCTTCGGGCGAATCGATGCGACCGCTTTCGAGCCCTCGCTCCCCGCGCTCGTCGCGGCCGTCGTGGGGGCCTTCTCGTGAGCGTGATGATCGAACTTCACCCCGCGGCCGGGCGCGTCCTGATCGTCGGTGGCGGCGAGGTCGCCCTGCGCAAGGTCCGCAACCTCGCCGAAGGCGGTTTCGAGGTGAGCGTCATCGCCCCCACCGTCCTCCCGGCCCTCGCCGCGCTGCCCGGCGTCACCGTCGCTCTCCGCGAGTTCGCCGACACGGACATCGCGGCGGCGCAGCCTGCGTGGGCGCTTGTCCTCGCCTGCACATCGTCGCGCACGGTGAACGTCCGCGCCGGCGAGCTTGCGCGCGGACGCGCGATCCCCGTGCTCGTCGCCGATTCCCAGGACGAGAGCACCTTCTTCACCCCCGCGACCCTGCGCGATGGCGGCCTCCAGGTCGCTGTCTCAACCGGCGGGGCTGACCCCCGCCTCGCGCGTGCCATCCGCGAGCGCATCGCCCGCGTCCTTGGCACCGGCTGGGATGAGGTGGTTGCGACCGCCCGCCGCGAACGCCAGGGCCGCCTCGCCCGGGGCGAGCAGCCCGGCAGTGACTAAGACCCTGGTCATCGCCGGGCACGGGTCCCACCTGAGCGGCAATTCGAGTGATCCCATCTGGTCCAGCGCCGCCCGTATCCGCGAGACGGGCGCCTTCGACGACGTGCGCGCCGCTTTCTGGAAAGAAGAACCGTCGCTCTCCCGCGTCCTCGATGGCTGCGAGGCAACGGAGGTCACCGTGGTGCCGTTCTTCATCTCCGCCGGCTACTTCACCCGGACTGTCCTCCCGAGGGAGATGCGCCTCGATGGGCCACTTACCATCCGCGATGGGATGCGCATCCGCTACGCCCGCCCGGTTGGCTCCCATCCGGCACTCGCCGATGTCATCGTCGAGCGTGCCCGCGAAGCCGGCGCGACCGCCAACGACGCCGTCGCCATCCTCGGCCACGGCACGCGGCGCGATTCCGAGTCGGAGAAGAACGTCTACCGGCTGACCGCCCTCGTCCGCGAGCGCGACCTTTTCGCCGAAGTCGAGACCGTTTTCCTTGACCAGGACCCGAACATGCTCTCGATGCTCGACATCCTCCACGCCCCGGTTGTCGTCGTGGTGCCGCTCTTCGTTGCAGAGGGCTGGCATGTTGGCGAGACGATCCCAGAAGACCTCGCCCTTGACGGGCCCGAGACCCGTCGAGCCGGCCGCATCGTCCGCTACGCTCCTCCCGCAGGTACGCATCCCCGGATGGCCTCGGTGATCCTCGAAATCGCCCGCGAGGTGGAAGCGTGAACGGCATCCCCTCCCGGGTTGGCGAACTCACCATCGTTGAGGAGGCCGGCCGGCTCATGGTGCGCGGGCCAGGCTCCCCCGGATTGACCCTCCCCCCGGATGAAGAGGTCCTCCGCCGCCATCTCCGCATCGATCCTGCTGGCCGCTACAGGCCGCTCTCCGGGGCGCGCACGCTGCCCGCCGGCTGGCAGGTCGAGACAGGCCCGTCGCTCTCCCTCGAGCGCGCGATCGAGGTCATCTATCCGCTCGCCCTTGCCCACATGCGTCTCGACGCCCGGGGCGAACTCCGCACTATTTCGCTCGATGATGTCCTCGGGCGGCAGACCGGCCGCTACGAAGGCGCAGCCGGGCTTTCGTCCTTGGGCCGGGGACTCGCCACCAACCTCCTGTGCGGGCAGTGCGTCCGTGTGCCGTTGTGGGGCGGCCGGCCCTGCGACGCGGGAGATGTTCCCTGCCCGGAGCCATGCAGCGTGCTCACGTCCCTGTGCCGGGAGGCCGCGCTCTGGGAGAATGAGCAGCCCGGCGCGGCGCCGTCCGACGCCACGGTCCCCTTCGCCGCTTTCGATGAGCCCGGCAACGCCCTTCGCGAGGCGTTCCTGGCGGCCAGGTGGCCTGCGCCCGAAAGGAACACCAATGATGGATAACGCCGGCCTCCGCGATACGGCTGCGAGTCTCTTCCCGGGTGGCGTGAACAGTCCGGTCCGCTCGTTCCGCTCCGTTGGCGGAAATCCCATCCCGATTGCCCGCGGCCAGGGTCCTTTCGTGTTCGATACGGAAGGCCGCCGCTATATCGATTTTGTTGCCGCCTTCGGGCCGCTCATTCTCGGCCATGCCGCCCCGCCGATTGTTGAGGCGATCCGCCAGGCTGCGGGGGAAGGCACCGCCTTTGGAGCACTCACCCCCGGCGAGGTCGAGCTCGGCCGCCGCGTCACGGAGGCCACCGGCCTCGAGCGCGTCCGCTTCGTCAACTCCGGCACCGAGGCGACCATGACGGCCATCCGCCTCGCGCGGGCAGCGACTGGTCGCGACGTCGTGCTCAAGTTCGATGGCTGCTACCACGGCCACAGCGATGGCCTGCTGGTGAAGGCCGGCAGTGGCGTCGCGACCCTTGGACTGAGTGACTCCGCCGGTGTCCCCGGCCCGATCGCGGGGCTCACGGCGGTCCTGCCGTACAACGACCCGGCCGCCCTCGATGCGTGGTTCGCCGCCCACCCGGCCGATACCGCTGCCGTCATCGTCGAGCCCATCGCCGGCAACATGGGCCTCGTCGAGCCATCCCCGGCATTCCTCGATGCGCTCCAGCGGGTCCCCCGCGCCCACGGCGCCCTCCTCATCGCCGATGAGGTGATCACCGGGTTCAGGCTCCGCTACGGCCTCAGCGGCATGCTCCCCGCCGCCGACCTCGTCTGTCTCGGCAAGATTATTGGCGGCGGCCTGCCAGTCGGCGCACTCGGCGGCCCGCGGGAGTTGATGGACCTGCTCGCCCCGCTCGGTCCCGTCTACCAGGCGGGCACCCTCAGCGGGAACCCGCTTGTCATGGCCGCCGGCGCCGCGATGCTCGA
>CAZRUZ010000116.1:7272-8528 GCA_964603275.1 uncultured Anaerolineaceae bacterium
CGCCCACGGATGACCACTCTGCGCATCGGCACACGCGGCAGCAATCTCGCCCTGACCCAGACCGGGCTCGTGGCTGACCGCCTTCGCCAGGCGCACCCGCAGCTGACCATCGACGTGGTGACCATCGCCACCGCCGGCGATCGAGACCAGTCAACCCCGCTCTCCGCGGGCGAAGGCGCCGGCTGGTTCACGACCGCTATCCAGCAGGCCCTCGCCGCCGGCGAGGTCGATATCGCCATCCACAGTTACAAAGACCTGCCAACCAGGCGGCCGGAGGGGCTCGTCATCGCTGCTGTGCCGATGCGCGAAGACCCTCGCGATGCGCTCGTCTCCCGCCACCCCGGCGGGCTCCACGGTCTCCCTCATGGCGCGACCGTCGGTACCAGCTCGCCCCGCCGCGAGGCCCAGGTACGCGAAGTCCGCCCCGACCTCGCCGTCCGCCCGATCCGCGGCAACGTCGAGACCCGCGTGGCGAAGGTTGACTCCGGGGAGTTCGACGCCGCGCTGCTCGCCCTGGCGGGCCTCCGCAGGCTCGGTCTCGATGCCCGCGCGGACCACGTCTTCGGTTACGAAGAGATGCTCCCGGCTCCCGCCCAGGGCGCGCTCGCGGTCGAGTGCCGCGCCGGTGATGCCGAAACCCGCGCACTCCTGGCCGCTATTGACGACCCGGCGGTCCGTGAGGCCGTTACCGCCGAACGCGTTTTTCTCGCCACCATCGATGGCGGCTGCAGCTTCCCCGCTGCCGCCCACGCCGAACACTTCGGGACCACGCTCAAATTGCGCGCGCTCATCGCCGCCGATGGCCGGATCTTCCGGTCGAAGATGGCCGGTCCCACCGCGTCGGCCGCCGGGTTGGGCCGCGCCCTGGCCGAAGAACTCATGCGGCTGGCGGGGATTCGCTAGCGCTTTGCGTAGCGCCTGCGTTGGCCGCCTTTCGAAGGGGCTGCCGAACGTGACGCGGGCGGCGGTTCGACGATCGTGAACGGGCGCAATACCTGGAGTGCCCGGGCCAGCTCGCCCCCGACTTCCTGGCCCAGGCCCGTCGTCAGTTCTTCGAACGCCCAGGTCCGGTGCAGCCGCCGCCACGACGCGGTCCATTCCTCCAGCTCCCAGCTATCGCCGAGGTCAGCCATCAGCTCACCGGCGTGCCCGGACACCCGCAGGGCGAGCGCGTCGTTCCATTCCGCGGGGCCCTCAAAGTGCAACCCGAGCTCGATGATCCGCCGGCCCATCTGGGGCTGGAGCTCGATGTGCGC
>CAZRUZ010000117.1:0-7001 GCA_964603275.1 uncultured Anaerolineaceae bacterium
GGGCGCCTCAGCCCAGGAAGGCGGCGTACTGGCGTTTCATCCAGTCGCCTTTGTGGTGGTACTCGGCCGGGGTGGAGAGCGTGCCCTTGCGGCCACTCTCACGCGCGTAGGCGAGATTCAGCGCGGCGTGGTGGTTCTCGCCACCGCGGAAGTGACGGGCGCGTTCGCGTGCGGCCCTGTTCGTCCATGTCCGGCAGTATTCGATGGCGTCCTGGAGCTCCCCGGCGATGTCGACCACCTCGACCGGGGGGGCTGCCTGTGACGGAGTGGGCGCGGCCGGGGCCGGTGCAGCAACGCCGAACATCGTCAGTTGCTGGCCTTCGACGAACCGGCCCGTCTCATCCAGGTAGGCATCGCCCGCCTCGACGACGTCGAGGATCTCGGCTGCCGGGCGATCCTCCTCGGCGTCTGTGGTGGTCTCCTCATCCCATTCGTCGCCCTCAAGGGTGTCGGGGTCGGGTTCGCCGGGCCCGGGGCGGAGCGCCACCGGCGGGGATTCACGTTCGAGGTGCTCGATGATGGAGGCGAGCCGCGGGTCGCGGCCGATGAAGACATTGAGGATGTTCTCAGCGGCCGGCAGGGCGTGGTTCTAGCGCAGGCCGCGCCCGAGCTGCTGGATCACCGGTTCGCGGCTGAAGACGGCGTCGAGTTTGAGGAGCACGCTCACGGAGGGCGCGTCGAAGCCTTCGCTCGCCTTCTTGACCTGGATCAGCACGTCGTACTCGCCGTTGTGGAAGCCACGCAGGCGGCGGGCGTTCTCGGCATCGCCCAGGTCCTCGCCGCTGTGGACGACGGCGCAGCGCAGTGAAGGGTGCCAGCGGCCGAAGAGCCGGTTGAGGTGGTTGGCGTGTTCCGTGGTGGCGGCGAAGACGAGCCCCTGGTGCTTCCCGGGCGCCCGTTCGTTCTTGCGGATGAGGGTCAGGGCGAACTCGCGGACCAATGGTGCGACATAATCTTCATTCCAGCGCAACTGCTGGCGCACGCAGCGCTGGTCGAAGTCGGGAAGCTCGGCCATCTCCGAGGCGGTGAACTCGTAGACATCGCCCTCAGCGTTGCGGAGCTCCACCGCATAGTCCTTCATCTGCATGTTCAGGCGCTTGAGGATGCGGCCTTCTTTCCATGCCTGGCGCATGGTGATGTGCACCAGCGGGTCGATGACCTGGCCTTCGGCTTCGTCGTCGTACACGTAACGGGCGCCTGCCAGGGGGTCGCGGTCGAGCCGGACCGGGGTTGCGGAGAGCAGCAAGACGCTCTGGACCGGGAGGGCGGCAAGCGCCTGGGCCCATTGGCCGCGTTCGCCCAGGTGGTGTGCCTCATCGCAAACCAGGTGGACGCGGCGCCCGCGGCAGAGGCGCGCATAACGCTGGGGCGCTGCCGCGACCTGCTGGTAGCTCGCCACGATGAAGTTCGCGGCGGTGGCGCCGATGCGGTCGAGCGAGGCGTTCTCCGCGAGGATCTTGCGGATGGTGCGGGGGCTGCCGATGACGGTCAGCGCCTTCTCGACGCCGTTGTAGACCTGGGTGCGGAGGACATCGGTCGGGGTGAGGTAGAGGCAGGTATCGGCCCCGAGGACCCCACTGGCGACCTCGAAGGAGCCGACGCCGATGATGGTCTTTCCATAACCCACGGGAACGACGACCAGCTCGGACGTGGAGCCGCGGCGGAGCGCATCCGCGAAACGTTGGAGTGCCTCGGCCTGGCCGGGGCGAAGCCGGAGATGGGACGCGTTTGCAGCGCTCAACGGGTAGTCCGGTGGGTTCGAGAAGGGATGATCCCAGCCTAGGCGGGCGGGAGCCCCGGTGTCATCACCGGCGCTGTCGACAAGTCGTCATCGGTGGTAGTGAGTCAGTCGCTGGAGGTCAGGGGGATGACCGCGCGGTACTGGAAGACCGGCTTGGGATCGCCCGCCGCCGATTTCTCCGCCGCCGCGGACGGCTCTTTCTGGGTGTACTGGGCGGCCACCCAGCCTGTGCCGGCGGGCGACTGAACCTTGACCCAGGCCATGCCGTTGGCGGTCACCGGCCCCTGGATGATCGAGAGGCTGGTGCCGTGCGGCAAACACGTGATGACGCTCCCGAACGGCTCAGCGCGCATGTTGAGGCACTCACCCGGTGTATTCACGAGCGCGCGATCGCCCACGGCGCCGGGCGTGGTGGTCTTGGTGGTGGCCGCCGGCTGGAGGCTGGACGGCGCGGGGCCCGTGGTGAAGCGGTAGATGTGGAAGTTGAGGCCGCGCTCCGCTGCCAGCGCGCGGGGGTTGTAGCCGGCCCGCAGGCGGACCATCCCGTCCCACTGCTGGTTCGAATCGATCACATCGAACGTGCCGTCGGTGTTTTTCCTGAGGATGATGGCGGTGTGGAGGCCCGCGTAGTCGGCATCCGGGCTGGACCAGGAATCGCGGACGATCTGGACGACATCGCCGGGGCCGGCCTGGTCCACGGTGACTTCGACGGCGCCGGCTTCGAGATAGCCGAGCCGGTAGTCGAAACCGATCTGACGCCCCGTGGCGTCAGCGACGACCTTCTTCATCCACTGCCAGCATTCGCCCTGCCAGGTGCCGAGGTCGCGCGTGGCGCGCTCGACGATGGCATCGGCGGGTGTGACTGCGTCAGCCGGGCGGGAAAGGCCCATGGCAGTAAAGGCAACAACGGCGACCAGGATGGCTGCCAGGGTTGGCCGGTGCGAGGACAGCGGCATAAACCACCTGCTCCAGTTTCCTGAGGGCTTTCAGCACCCTAACCGAGGTTTTCGGCTCGCACAACCCTGGCTTTCCCGGACGTTGTCCTTCGGAAACCCGCTGGCTGGCTCACGTTTTCAGTCGGCAGGGAGCGGTTGCGGCAACAGCCCGCACCCTCCTCGGGTTGCCCGAAACCGCCTGTCCGGCCGTATGATCCGGCGGATGATGGACGGCTCACCCCTCGCTGGCCTGCGTGTTCTGGAGTGCGGAGGACTGACCCCCGCGTTCGCCGGGCGGCTTCTCGCCGACGGTGGCGCGGATGTCGTGCGGGTCGCCCCGCCGACGGGTGATCCCCTCTCGTCTGAGCCGCCCTTCTTCGGTAGCGGCGGGCCATCGATCCAGGAGACCTGGTACAACGCCGGCAAGCGGACCGTCGGGCTCGACCTCGAAAGCGAGGCCGGGCGGCGGACCTTTCTTGAGCTGGCGGCTGGAGCCGACATCCTGATCGAGGACTGGTCCCCGGGGACGCCGCCGTTCGACTCGCCCGAACTTGAGCGGGCAAATCCTGTCCTCACGCGCGTATCGGTCACCCCGATGGGGCTCGATGGACCGCTGGCGGGGATCCGGACGAACGACCTCGTCGCGAACGCGCTCTGCGGGTCGGCCTCGGTGACCGGCAACGCGCAGACCGGGCCGCTCTCGGGCTACGGCAACCAGACTCACCACACGGCCGGGTGGTATGCCGCGGTCTGCGCGCTGGCGGCCCTGCGGGCGGCGCGGGCGACTGGTTCGGCCCAGCGCGTTGACCTTTCGGCCCATGAAGCGCTGGTGAGCTGCACGGAGCAGGTGCTGATGGAGTGGTTTTTCCCGAAGGGTACGTGGAAGACGAGTATCGCCCCGCGGCAGGGCAGCCTGCACTGGAGCGGCGCCTACGAGATCTACCCGGCCCGCGATGGCCACGGCGTAATGGTGACGGCCTCGCTCAAGCTCACCGAAGTGCTCGTGCCGTGGCTCATGGAAGATGGCGCTGCCGGCGACCTCGCCGACCCGGAGAAGTTCCCGGGCGTGGTCGCCATGGTGAAGAACCTCCCGTATGTGATGAGCGTCCTCCGGGAATGGGTCGCGGCGCGGGACGGCGAGGATCTGTTCTTCGAGGCGCAGCGCCGGCACCAGCCCTTCGGCGTTGTCTGGGACGTCGAAGAGGCGCTAATCAAGAGCCCGCAGATCCCCGCGCGCGGCTACCTGCAGGAGCGCGAAGTGCCGGGTTTCGGCGCGGTCGCGTTCCCGGGCCGCATGGTCCGGACCTCGGCGGACGGGCCGCATCCTTCCCCTGGGACGACCGTGGATCGTGTGGAATGGCCCGCCCGGCCCCGGAAGGCCGGTGGCGGCGCACTCCGTCCGTCACGGCCGCTCGAAGGGGTGCGGGTGCTGGACTTCACCCATGTGCTTGCGGGCCCGTTCGGCACGCGCGTCCTCGCCGATCTCGGGGCCGACGTGATCAAGGTCGGGACGGCCGCGCGCTCGGGCGGGGCGAACTCACCGGACCACCCGTACTACCTCTGCTGGAACCGCAACAAGCGCAGCGTCGCCATCAACATGGCCTCCGAGGCGGGACGCGAGGTGGCCCGCCGGCTCGCCGGGAAGTCCGACCTGATCATTGAGAACTTCAGCGCGGGCGTATTGAAGCGGTGGGCGCTGGACCGTGACTCGCTCCGGGCCGGGAACCCCGGGATCAGCGTCATCTCCATGGGCGGGATGGGCCAGGATGGGCCGTGGAAGGACTTCGTCACCTACGCGCCGACGATCCATGCGCTGACGGGGCTCACCTATCTCACGAACCCACCGGGAGAGCACACGCTTGGTTACGGCTTCTCCCTGACCGACCACCTGAGCGGGCTCGCCGGGGCGCTCGCCGCGCTGCAGGCGCTCGAGCATCGCGACCGGACGGGTCAGGGGCTCAGCATTGACCTCTCGCAGTATGAGCTGGGGCTGGGCATCATGGCGCCCGCGCTGCTGGACTACCTGGCGAACGGTGTGAACCCTGAGCCGGTGGGCAACCGGCACCCGTTTGGCGCGTGGGCGCCCCACGGCATCTACCGCTGCGCCGGCGACGACAACTGGGTTGCCATCGCCGCCCGCGGTGAGGCGGAGTGGCAGGTGCTGGCTCGGCTCATCGGCGGGGATGAGCTGGCTGCCGACCCGCGGTTCGCGAGCCATGCAAACCGCCTGGCCAACGAGGATGCGCTGGACGCACTGATCGGTGGCTGGACACGCGGGCTCGACCGGTACGACGTCGCCCGGCGCTGCCAGGATGCCGGTATCGCGGCCGGCCCGGTCCAGGATGCGGCTGACCTTGCCGGGCGCGACGCGCAGCTTGCGGCCCGGGGCTTCTTCACGACGGTGCAATCGGAGAGCCGCGGCGAGTACGGGCTGGACCGTTTCCCGGCCCGGTTCAACGGCGAGTGCCCGCCGGGCTACGATCCGGTCCACGAAATCGGGGCCGACACGTTTGACGTGCTGACCGGGCTCCTTGGCTACAGCGATGACGAGGCTGCTGACCTGCTTGCCGGGGGCGCGCTTTCCTGACGGGGCCGTTCAGCCTTCGGTGGGAGCTTCAGCGCGGGCGGCGAAGAGGGCTGCGACCTGTTCAGCGAGGCCGGGGTCCTGGCCGGAGCGCAGCTGCGCGGTTGCGCCATGGAACACCTGGTCAATCAGCGAGCGCGTGATGGTGTCGAGCACTTCCGCGGGGAGTTCGGGGTGGAGCCGCTGGATGCGTTCGAGTTCGCGCCTGCGTGTGGCTTCGACTTCGGCCCGCATACGGCCGATGGCGGAGCGGCTGTCGGTGGCCGCATGGGCGAGGCGGTCGGTGAGGAGCGCCTGAAGCCGGTCGCGGAGGGCTGCCCTTCGCGCCTGCGCGTGGGGCCGGCGCTCTTCGCTTTCGAGCAGGTCTGCGATGGTCAGGAGGCCGGGCGCAGGAGGCTCAACGAAGTTGCGGGGCGTACCTAGGTCGAGGACGAGGCGGGCTGCCGGGAGCACCCGGAGCGTGATCTCCCCGGCGCCGGACCCGAGGCAGCCGCAGATGACATCGACGCGATGCAGGCTGATCGCTGACCCGAGCGGGACGAACCGCCAGGGGAAGTCCGGCCCCGGTTTGCGCCGGCCGGCGACGACCACATCGAACCCGAGCTCCTTCGCGCGCCTGGCAATGAGACGTCCCATCGCGCCCGCGCCAAGGACCAGCAGCACGCCGCCTGGCTCGACCGCGGAAAGGCGGAGGCCCTTGTCGAGCAGGTGGCCGGCGTGGCTCTCGAACTCGGTCTCCGCGCGCAGGGCGCGGGCGGCGCCGATCGCGAGGTCGCCGACCCTGCGGAGGGCCGGTCCGGCCCCGGCGAACGCGCTGCGGACCTGTCCCACGATCTGGTCCTCTCCCAGAACCACGGAGTCCAGCCCGGCCGCGACCGTGGCGAGCCGCGCGAGGGCATCCTCACCGGTGAGCCGGACCGGGGCGTCGCAATCGCAGGGGCCGAATCCGTAGGACTCCAGCCGCTGGCAGCTCATGACCACGGCGTCGCTGTCGTGGGCGGCTTCGATACCCGCCCGGGCGGCGGCCATATCGACGGCGCGGAACGAGACGGTGCGCCATGCGCAGCAGCGGAAGTCGCCAAGGGATCCGGGTTCAGGCATATTGTTGACTGAGTTTATCGACTTATTTCAGTAATGCCAAGCATCAACCCTGCAGCCGCTGCCACTCGAGCAGCTTGCCGAGGGCTACCCCGGCGCGGGCAATGCTGGGGTAGGTAGCGAGCCCGGCCCGCCAGCAGAGCTCCTGGAAGTCCGCAGCCTGTTCGAAGGCATCGGCGCTGACCGATGGCCGGATGCAGACGACGACCGGCTTGCCAGACTCGTCCTGGATGCGGCCGAGCGTTTCCGCCTGGCGGCGCATGCGGTCGCGGATGCCGATCTGGCGGTTGCTGGGGCCGGAGCCGAAGCTCGTGTGATAGAGCAGCACGTCGATATTTGGCGCCTCGGCGCACGGCTTCAGGGTGGCATCGAAGCCCTGGTCTTCCCAGAGGCTGGTGGTGTCGATCGGGTTGCGGATGCTCGTCCCGGCCTCGTGTGTCACCCGAGCCAACGCCTCCTGCGTCTCCGCCAGGAGCGGCGGCAGGCGCAGCCCCGAGGCATCCAGGTCATCGGCCGCGAGGACGCTGGCGCCGCCACCGCCACCGACGACGACGACGTTCGGCCCCGAGAGCTTCTTCACGAAGCGGAAGGTGACGGCCATGTCGACGAGTTCTTCCAGGCTCTCGACGCGCAGGACGCCGGC
>CAZRUZ010000117.1:7101-8390 GCA_964603275.1 uncultured Anaerolineaceae bacterium
CGGACGAACTCGCCGGCGTTCATTCCGGACTGGGAGACCATGCCGACGGGGCCCGGCTCGGGGTTCTGGCCGTTCATCATGGCGAGGCGGGATTCGGGGACGTAGAGGCCCATGCAGTTCGGCCCGATGAGCCGGATACCGGCCTGGCGCGCCCGTGCGACCACGGCTTGCTCCATCTTCGCCCGCTCGGCGTCCCCGGTTTCGGTGAAGCCGGCGGTGAAGAGGTGGAGGACGCGGACGCCTTTGGCGATGCAGTCCTCGAGCAGTTCCGGGACGTGGCGGGCATTGACCGACGAGATGACGTAGTCCACGTCATCCGGGATGTCGCCGAGGCGCTGGTAGCACTTCAAACCGCGGATTGCGGGGGCAGTGGGGTGGATGAGATAGATCGGCCCGCGGAACCCGATCTCCTGGAGCGAGGAGACGAAGCCACCGCCGCCGAACGCGGCGGTCTCTTTTGCCGAGACGCCGGCGATCGCGATCGAGCGGGGGTGGAAAATGAAGTCGAGTTCGGGTACCTGGGCGGTCATGGTCGCTTCTCCGGGAGGTTCGTGGCGCACAAAAGCCCGGCCGGGGCCGGGAATCTGAGTCTAACAGAGCAACTGACTCCCGTCCGGGCGGTTGACCGGGTGGGGGGCACCACCCACGATCCTCTCGCGGGCTCGGGCCCGTTGCGCTCCCATGACGATCCTCTTACGCCTCGCCGCGGCCCTCTACGTTGTCGCCCTGCCGGTCTTTCTGGTGACGGCGAACGTGCGCTTCCTTGCCAGCGATATCGGCTACTACGAGCACGGTTTCCGCGAATACGACTCCGCGGCCCGCACGGGGCTGCCGCTGGCCGACCTCGACCGGGCGGGCCAGGCGATCATCGACTACTTCGAGGACGACGCGGGCACGCTGCGCATCCTGGTTGATGTCGATGGGCAGGAGTCATCCCTGTACAGCGTGAAAGAGACGGACCACATGCGCGATGTGAAGGCGCTCATCCGGGTGGTCTACCGTGCGAACGAGGTCACGCTCGCGATCGTGCTCACGTATGTTGCCTGCGCGGTGCTGTGGACGGGCGAACGGACGATTGCCGGGCTGGCGCGCCTGTCACTGTTGGGAGTTGGCCTCGGTGCGGCGGTTGTCGGGGTGATCGGCGTCTTTGCCTTGACCGGCTTCGACCAGGCCTGGACCACGTTCCACGAAGTCGCGTTCCGCAACGACCTGTGGCGGCTCGATCCGGAGACGGACCGGCTGATCCAGATGTTCCCGGAGCCGTTCTGGGAAGAGGCAACGCTCATCGT
>CAZRUZ010000118.1:0-8365 GCA_964603275.1 uncultured Anaerolineaceae bacterium
TCCACGGTCTCGTTGGCCATGGCGGGGTCGGAGTGGGCGGCGCCCACGGTGCACTCGAGGACGATGTCATCGACCTGGACACCGGCGCCTTCGACGCACTTGGTGAGGTTCTGGATGGCGGAGACCGCACCGGAGACGATGTGGACCTCGGCGTCGAGCCGGCCGCCGAACATGCCGACGGGGTCACTCACCTGGTCGGTCCCTTCCACCCAGTAGCCGCGGGGCACCACGTGGACGACCTGGCGGTTGGTCGGGATGGCAACCTGCCCGGCGGATTCGAGGACGCGGGCGCGGTCGTCCGCGGAGATGGGGCGCGAGCGGTCCGGGATGGCGATGATGCCCCGGTTGTTCTGGGAGGAGATGTGGCCGCCGGAGATGCCAACCACGGCACTCAGGATGCGCATGCCACAGGCCTGTTCGGCTTTTTCGACGGCGATACCGATTGCGTCGCGGGCGCTCTGGATGTTGTCGATCACCCCGCGCGAAAGGCCGGCCGCGGGAGCGACGCCGACGCCAAGGATGCGGGTCTCGCCGTTTTCGCCAACATCGCCAACGATGACGGCAACCTTAGTGGAGCCGACATCGATTGCTGCTACGGTGGTGCGTCGTCGCATGGTGATTCTCCTGTGTTTTCCTACTGCAGCACCGGCCGGTTGCCGTAGCGCAGATCGATGGTGGTGTAGTTGATGCGGCGCGTCTGGGCCTCGGCCGAAAGGGCGGCCCAGACGGAGAGCTTGTACGAGATGGAGCTGGAATCGCCGAAGAGGGCGACGAGCCCGCTGGTGGTGGTGACCTGGACGCCCTTGCCCTTGATGAAGGCGACTTCGGCAACAGTCGTGCCGAGCTGGCGCGGAAGCTTCTCGTAGATCTCGGCGGCGGCATCGACGGCCTGATAGTCCACGTGGTCGCCCTGGACGCGGTTGCCAGCCTCGGAACTGCGGATGACCGGGGAGCCGGGGGAAGCGGGCCCAGGTCCGAGGACTACGCCGTCGCGGTCGATGGTGTAGCTCACGCCGGACTGCTCCCAGGTGCCCCAGGGGGTGCGTTCTTCGACGATGACGCGGATGGTGTGGGGCCAATCGCGCTCGACCCGGACGCCATAGACCAGGGGGTGGGAATAGAGGGCTTCCTGGGCGGCGGCGAGGTCGGCATTGAACATGCTCTGGCCGAGGATGCCGGTCCTTTCCACGACGGTGCTGGCGGCGATGCGCTCGCTGCCGACGACCTCGACCTCGGTGATCTTGAAGAACGGAGAGTTCCACACCCAGTAGCCGGTGTAGCCGACCACGGCGAAGACAGCCGTGGCAGTGACGAGCACAAAGGACCGCCGGGATGGGCGCCAGCCGAGCGATGGCCGGCGGAAACGCGGTCCACGCGGCGGGGGCGACCCAACCACGCCACTGGAACGGCGGACGATCGTCCTCGGCTGGGAGACGCCGACCGCCGGGCGGTTGCGCTTCACAATGGCCCTCGCGGGGTTCTGCTGCTTGGGACGGTTGCGCTTGATAATCATCGCCGCGCCCTCCGCTCGAACCGTTCGAAGCCGAGGTCGAGGATGCGCGTCAGGAGGTCGCTATAGGCCAGGCCGGAGGCTTCCCAGAGCTTCGGGTACATGCTGATGCTGGTGAAGCCGGGGATGGTGTTGACCTCGTTGGCGATGACGCGGTCGCCAGAGGTGAGGAAGAAGTCGACCCGGGCGTAGCCCTCGCAACCCATAACGCGGTACATGCGGAGCGCGAGGTCGCGCACTTCGCGGGCTGCCGATTCGGTAACCGGGGCGGGGATGCGAAGCTCGGTGGTGGAGCCGCTCGAGTACTTGGACTCGTAGTCGTAGAAGTCACGGTCCGGGACGATTTCGCCGACCACGCTTGCCTCGGGGTGTTCGTTGCCGAGGACAGAGCACTCGACCTCGCGGCCAACCACGGCCTGTTCGACGACTGCCTTGTCGTCGTAGGCGAACGCGGTGGTGAATGCTTCGTGGAGGTCTTCGCGGGAGCGGGCCCTGGTGATGCCGACGGAGGAACCTCCGTTGGCCGGCTTGACGAAGCAGGGGTATCCAATGGCGTGTTCTATGAGCTCCATTGAATCATTCTGGGCAAGTGTATACTCCCATGATCGGATTATGGAATACCGGGCCACAGGAATTCCTGCTTCGCGGAATAGCGCCTTCATGAGCGCCTTGTCCATACCGATCGCGCTGGCGGCAACGCCGGCCCCCGCGTAGGGCTTGCCGGCGATCTCGAGAAAGCCCTGGAGGGTCCCATCCTCACCGTTGACGCCATGCACCAGCGGGAAGGCGATGGCACAGGAGTCGAGCGCCTGCAGCGCCTCAGCGGACCTGAGGACGGACGTCCCCTGGTGGTCAAAGGCGCGCACACCCGAATCGAGGGCGGCGCGCGTCTCGGAGGGCGACAACCATGCGCCGGACCTCGCGATGCCGATCGGCACCGGCTCCCAACGTCCGGGATCAAGCGCGGCGATAACACTCCGGGCACTGACGATGCTGACTTCGTGCTCGCCCGAGCGGCCGCCGAGGAGGACTGCCACGCGTTGCCGTCCCATCACCACGCCCCCACAAACTGGACTTCGGGTTCGAGAGTGACGCCAAACTGCTCGCCCACGCGGCGCTGGGCCTCGGCGATGAGCCAGGCGACGTCGGCCGCGGAGGCGTTGCCTTCGTTGACGAAGAAGTTGCAGTGCTTTTCGGAGACGGCGGCCTCGCCCCGGCGCATACCGCGCATGCCAGCGGCATCGATGAGCTTCCACGCGGGCGATTCGGGCGGGTTCTTGAACGTCGAACCGGCGTTGCGGCCGCGGGGTTGCGCTGCGAGCCGGTTCGCATCGTGGGCGGCGGCGCGGGCGAGCAGGTCGCGGGCATCGCCGGGCGCGAGCTCGACCTCGGCCTCGAGGACCGCCTTGCCTTCGAGCTGGCCGCGGGTGAAGGCGCTGCCACGGTAGACCAGGCCGAGGTCCGCGGCGTCCACCCATTCGCCGCCGTCCCCGGGGACCTGGAGGCGGACGCGGCGCAGGACATCGGCGAGGCAGCCGCCATAGGCGCCCGCGTTATAGACGACAGCGCCGCCCAGGGTACCGGGGATGCCCACGGCCCAGGACAATCCATCGAGCCCGAGCCGGCACATGCGCCGGGCAAATGCTGCAAAGCTGGCGCCGCTTTCGACGCGGAAGGTCAGCCCGGTCGAATCGGCCTGTTCGGCCCGGGCGCGGTTGTCGATGACCAGCCCCCTGACGCCGGCATCGGCGACGAGCACATTGCTGCCGCTCCCGAGCACCAGCACCGGGACCGCGGCATCGTGGGCGGCGGAGGCGGCGAAGGCGAGCGCCTCGGACGAACGGACGGTGAGGAACAGGTCGGCCGGACCGCCGATGCCAAAGGTTGTGTGGCGCGCAAGGCGCTCGTCGCGGCGGAGGTCACCGTGGGGTCCGAGCGCGGTGGCGAGCGTGTCGAGCGCCGTCATTTCAGCGCCTCCAGAAGCCGGGGGCCGACTTCAACCACATCCCCGGCGCCGACCGTGAAGACGACATCCCCCGGACGCGCCATGGCAGCGGCCTGGTGGGCGGCATCGTCGAAGTCCTTCGCGTAGGTGGCAGTGGGTGCCACAACGGCGGCGGCAAGGTCGGCGGCCGACCGGCCGGGCAGGGGCGCCTCGCGGGCCGCGTAGGTCTCGAGGACGATGAGGGCGTCGAGGCCTTCCCAGCAGGTGAGCCAGTCATCCCAGAGGTAGGCGATGCGCGAGTAAGTGTGCGGCTGGTAGACGGCGATCAGCCGCTGACCCGGGAACGCCGCCCGGGCAGCGGCAATAGTGGCGCGGACTTCGGTGGGGTGGTGGGCGTAGTCATCCATGACGAGCACGCCGCCCGCCTCTCCGACACGTTCGAAGCGGCGGCGGGCTCCCCGGAAGCTGGCGATCGCGTCCCGGACGGTCTCGAACGGGACATCGAAATGCAGGGCGACGGCGGCCGCGGCCACCGAGTTCCTGACGAAGTGGATGCCGGGGATGGAGGCATGGACGGCCCCGAGCTGCGTGCCTCCGCGAGCGAGCGTGTAATCGGCACCGGCGGCGGACATCCTGACGTCGCTGGCAAGCCAGAAGCGGACGCCTTCCGCGCCGTAGGTCTCGTGACGGATCGGAAGGTCGCCGAGGACGTCGCTGACGTGGCGCGCCCCGGGGTCATCGGCGCAGGCGAGGAGCAGGCCACCCTGCTTGACCCGGCGGCCGAACTCGAGGAATGCCTCCTGGTACGCCTCGGGAGTGCCGTAGTAGTCGAGGTGGTCCGGTTCGACGTTGGTGATGACCGCCACCTCGGGCGTGTACTCGTGGAAGGCACGCTTGTACTCGTCGGCTTCGACGACACAGATATCGCCCTCGCCCCAGGCCGCGTGGCCACCGAGGTCGGGGCTCTCGCCGCCGAGGAGGTACATGGGCCTTCGGCCAGCCCGGACGAGAATGTGGGCGATGAGGCTGGAGGTGGTGGTCTTTCCGTGCGCACCCGCGACTGCGACCACGCGCTTGCCCTCCATGAGGCGGGCCACCATCTCGGCGCGAAGAAGGATGGGCAGCCCGCGGCGCCGCGCTTCCGCCAGCTCGGGGTTGTCGTCGTGCGCCGCGGCCGTGGTCACCACCAGGGCGGCGCCCGGCGGGACGTTCGCGGCCGCGTGGCCGTACACAACCGTCGCACCGGCCGCGGCGACCTTTTCGGTCAGGTTCGAAGGGCGGAGGTCGCTACCAGAAACCTCAACGCCGCGGGCGCGGAGCAGAAGGGCAATGGCCGACATGTGCATGCCGCCAACCCCCACCAGATGCACCGGGCCGGTCGTCAGAGTCATTTCCGGGCCACCTCTATGAGGACGGCGGCGATCGCCGCGGCGGCATCGGGGCGGGCGAGCGCACGCGCGCTGGCGCGCATGGAGTCGAGCCGGGGACGGTCGCGCAGCATTTCCACGGCCGTCGTGCCGAAGGTGGCGATCCCGGATTCCTCGAGGACGACCGCCGCGCCGTTCTCTGCCAGCCAGCGGGCATTGTCGCGCTGGTGCCCGCCGGCGAAGGTGCCGGGGATGAGTATGGACGGGAGTGCGGCGGCGGGGAGCTCACCGAGCACCGAGGCGCCTGCGCGGAACACCCCAAGGTCGGCGGCGACCATCAGGGCGGGGAGATCAGCGCGGAACGCCGCCGGGTGGTAGCGGTCGCGGATCGCCGGGTCGAGGACTTCGCGCCGGGCGGACGCCTCCGCCAGGCCCGCCTCACCGGTCACATGGAAGACGATGGCCTGATCACAGAGGACCGGCAGGGCATCGCCGACGGCGGCGTTGATCGCCCGCGCCCCCTGGGATGCCCCGGCGATGAGGAGTACCGACGCGTCCAGGGCCAGGCCGAGTTGCTCACGCGCGGCCTCGCGGGAGAGGGTGAAGAAGGTTTCGCGGACGGGATAGCCGGTCACGGTCGTCTTCTTCGGCGGGAGGAATTCGAGCGCGGCCTCAGTGGTTGTCGTCATGCGCGTCGCGAGCATCCGTTCAGCCTTGACTGCCCAGCCGGGGTGCACGTCTGGCAGGTAGACGACGAGCGGGCGGCGGAGCAGGCGCGCGGCAACGCTGCCGGGGAAGCTCCCGTAACCACCGGTACTGAAGACGGCATCAGGCTTGAAGCGGCGGAAGCTGCGGAGCGCGGTGACGACACCAGAGAGGAGGCTCCAGGCGCTCCGGACGAGGCCGATTGGGCCACGACCCCTGACCGCGGCAGAGGGGACTGCCTCGAAGGGGACGCCGGCTGCCTCTACGAGCGTGCGCTCACCGCGGTTTTCTGGACCGAAGAAGCAGACTTCGACCGACGGGTTGGAGAGACGGACAGCATCGAGCACCGCAAGCGCGGGGAAGATGTGGCCACCGGTGCCACCGCCGGTCAGCGCGAGCCTCATACTTCGGGCTCCGTCTTGCGGACGACGCGGCGCTTCGGCACGGGGTGCTGGTCCATGTATCCGCCCCGGTCGGTGCCATAGCGGGAAATTGAGATCAGCACGCCGATGGCGAGGAGGATGGCCGCAAGCGCGTTGCTACCGTAGCTCAGGAACGGGAGGGGCACGCCGGTGAGGGGAATGATGCGGGTGATCCCGCCCATGTTGAGCAGCGCCTGGACGGTGATCCACGTCGTGATGCCGGTCGCGATGAGCTGGCCGAAGTCGTCGCGGGCACGCCGGGCGACCTGGAATCCGCGGACCATGAGGAGCATGTAGAGCAAGACGATCGTGAGCGTGGCGATCAGGCCGAGTTCTTCGCCGATGATGGCGAAGACGCCGTCGGTGTGGCTTTCGGGGATATAGAAGAACTTGGCGCGGCTGGCGCCGAGCCCCAGCCCGTGGATGCCGCCGTTGCCGATGGCGATGAGGGACTGGAGCGTTTGGAAGCCGTTGCCAAGCGGGTCCGATTCGGCGTCGAAGAAGGCGGAGAGGCGGTCGGCGCGGTAGCCGGCCATGGTTGCGAGGACGGCAATACTGCCGAGGCCCGTCGTCGCCAGGGCGAGCATTTGCACGATCGATGCGCCAGCGACCCAGAACATGGTGACCGTGATTGCCAGGATGATGACCGTTGTCCCGAGGTTGGGCTGGAGCATGATGAGGACGCTGACGGCCCCGATGATGAGCACGAACGGGACAAGGCCGTGTTCGAGCGAACGGATATCGGAACCCTTGGAGGCCAGCCACGCGGCCAGGTAGATGATGACGGCGAGCTTGGCGAACTCGGCGGGTTGGACCGTGAATTCGCCAACGCCGAGCCAGCGCCGGGCGCCGCCGCCTTCGACGCCGATCACCAGCACCGCGAGGAGCATGGCGATCGTGACGCCCATGATCGGGACGGCGAGGGGGCGCAGAATGCGGTAGTCGGTGCGGGCGAGACCGACGAGGAGCACAGCGCCCATGGCCCCCCAGATGGCCTGGCGGAGCACGAAGTAGTACGGGTCGCCGAACTTCGCCAGGGCGATCACGAAACTGGCGCTGTATACGGCGAGCAGCCCGGTAGCCGTGAGGAGCGCGGTAACGGCGAGGATCAGGTAGTCGGGGCGGCCCGGCGTCAGGCGTCCCGTACGCTGCAGCGTCGTCATGGCGCGACCTCCGGCGTGTATCCCGGGAGGGCGGCGACGAGCCTGCGGAACGCCTCGCCGCGGGCTTCGAAGTTCGGGTACGCATCGAAGCTGGTCCCGGCAGGGGAAAGAAGCACGACATCGCCAGACTGGACAGCGTCCGCGGCCGCAGCGACCGCATCCTCCATCACAGCGACCAAGCGGGCGCCAGGGAGTGTGCGGCGGATCGCATCGTGGAAGAACGGGCCGGCCTCGCCGAAGCAGATCACGGCGCGGCAGCGTTCGGCTGCCAACGACTGGAGCTGATCGAGCGGGAGGTTCTTCTCGCGCCCGCCGAGGAGCAGCACCACGGGTTCGGTGAAGGCGCGCAGCCCGGCAATGGTGCGCTCGGGGCTGGTGGCGATTGAATCGTTCACCCAGACCGCGCCGCCTGCCCGGCCGACGACCTCGAGGCGATGCGGCACACCTCTGAACCCGGAGACTCCGCGGGCGATCGCCGAGGCAGGGAACCCGGCCTCGGAGGCGATGGCGCAGGCCATGACAACATTCGACAGGTTATGGGCGCCGCGAAGCCGGATATCGGCCCGGCGGATAAGCGCCGTGGTCCGGTTGCCGTGCCTCGCGACCACGTCATCGTGGTCGGCCCAGGCGCCGTCGCCGTCCGGCTCGGAGAGCGAAGACGTGCGCACCAGCCGCCCGCGCACCGAGGCCATCAGCGCGCGGCTGGTGTGGTCATCGGCATTGAGGATTGCGACGTCCTCCCGGTGCTGGTGGGCGATGAGGTTGCGCTTCAGCCCCACGTATTCGTCCCAGCTGAACTGATCGAGGTGGTTGGGGGTGATGTTCGTCACCGCGGCGATCGCCGGGGAACGGTCGGTGTACTGCAGCTGGGTATGGCTGATCTCAAGGATGACGCTGGTTGAGGGAGTGATCTCATCCAGCCGGCCGAGGAGCGCCTCGCCGATGTTCCCGCCAACGATAAATGGTTGCCCTGACTCGGCGGCAATGGCGCCAACCAGCGCCGTGGTGGTGGACTTGCCGCTCGAACCGGTGATCCCGACGAGACGGCCGGGGCAGAGCTGCAGGAAGAGGCGCATCTGCGAGGTGATTGGGATGCCGAGTTCCCGGGCCCGGGCGAGCGCGGGATTGTAGCGGAGCACGGACTGGGAAACGGCCAGGAAGTCAAAGCCCGCGGGATCGAGGAGGTCTTCCCCGGTGACGACGCGTTCCACCCCCTCGGGTGCCGCCGCGCCGGCCGCGGCCAGGGCGGCATC
>CAZRUZ010000119.1:0-5160 GCA_964603275.1 uncultured Anaerolineaceae bacterium
AACAATTCCCGGAGCCGTTTCGACATCGCTATGTCCTCGCAATCAGGAGTATGAAACTCAACAGGTTGAACAGCATGTGGAACGCGATGGCGTCCCACAGCGAGCCGCTCCGCCAGTACAGCCACGCCATCGTCATCCCCAGCACCGTGAAGGGGATGACCGCGCCAGGGTCCAGGTGCGAAAGCGCGAAGAGCACGCTCGAGACGGCCGCTGCGGGGATGAACCCCCAGGTAGCCAGCCCGCCAAACACCAGCCCCCGGTAAAACAATTCTTCGCCGATTGGCGCCGCCACCACGGTCGTCAGCCCGTATAGCACCAGCGCGGGCGTATCGCGCAACGTCGCATCCAGCCGCGTCGCCGCCGGGATCAGGGCGTCGATCCCTGAACCCTCGGCCACCTTCGCATAGACGCCAACCGCCAGGTACAAGACGGCCACAGCCGCGCCCGGGAGCCACAGGCGGTCAACATCGAACCGGTCAAGCCCCGTCGCCGCGATGAAGGCCCGGGGCCTCCGCCGTGCCGCCAGCAGCGCAACCCCGCCAAACAACCCCGCCGAAGCGATCGCGTAAGCCCACGCGACCCGCGCGGTCACCACATCGCCAAGCACCCGCGGCGGGTCAGGGAGCGCATTCCCGGCTACTGCCCGGGCGAGCCGCTCGTCGGCGTACGTTGCCACCACCGCCGCCTTCTCGAACGGGTCGCCAACATCGGTGAACGCGTCCCCGGCGCCCAACGCCCGCGCCGTGACCCCGATCAGCAGCAGCGGCCCGACGTAGGCGGCGATCGCGAGCCAGATCCCGGCGACCACGTTCGCCTCGCCCCACGGCCAGCCCCGCCGGGCCGCTCCGCTCACGCCGCCACCAGCAGCGAGAAGCTCACCAGGTTGAACACCAGGTGGAAGACCATCGCATCCCACAGCGAGCGCCGCCGGTAGTAGACCCAGCAGAGCAACACACCGATCAGGATGAACGGCACCATGCTCCCCGGGTCGAAATGCACCGCCGCGAACAGCACGCTCGAAATCCCGGCCGCCGGCCAGAACCCCCAGCGCAACAGTCCGCTGAATACCAGCCCCCGGAAGAAGAGTTCCTCCGAGAAGGGCGCCCCGATCACCGTCACCACCGCCGCGATGCTGAGCGTCAGGTCATCACGCGTAATCTCGATCGGCACCGTGCTCTTCGGCCTCAGCCACGAGATCCCGGAAGCATCCGCCGCCACGACCCAGAGGAACGTCCCGGCATAGGCGACCACCACCATCAACACGGGCAACCACACTCCCGCCCAGTTGAACCGGTCCATCCCCAACGCCTCGGCAAGGCCCCGGAACGTCTGTTTCGAGGCGATCCCCACGAGCCCGAACAGCACGCCCTGGGAGATCAGCGTCGCCACCAGGCTGAGCTGCAGCATCTCCTGGTCGGCCAGGATCGCCGGGGGCTCCGGCAGCGCCACGCCACTGGCGGCCGCCTGCAACCGCTGGTCCGCGTACTCCGCCACCGTTGCTGCCTTTTCGAACGCATCGCCCACGTCCTGCGGCACGAACTCATCGCCGCGAGCAACGATCACCAGCACGATGATCACGTTCACCGCGAGCATCACCGCGATGAACCCCCCGATGCCGACGAGCGCCTCTCGCGGCCCCCAGGGATACGGCCGCCGCAGGTCCACGTCGCTCAGAGCGTCACTCCGAGCGCTGCTGCCACCGTGTGCATGTCCTTATCGCCGCGGCCGCTCAATCCGATCAGGATGTCCTGGTCAGGCCCCAGTTGCCGCGCCACCTGCATCGCGTGGTAGATCGCGTGCGAAGGTTCCAGTGCCGGGATGATCCCTTCGGCCCGCGTCAGCGCCTTGAACCCCTCCAGGGCCTGTTTGTCGTCCACCGCGACGTACTCCGCCCGCTCGCTCGTCTTCAGCCATGAGTGCTCGGGGCCCACACCCGGGTAGTCGAGCCCCGCCGAGATGCTGTGCGTCTCCAGGATCTGCCCGTCCCCGTCCTGCAACAGGTACGTCTTCGTGCCGTGAAGCACGCCCGGCCGCCCCGCCACGAGCGTCGCCGAATGCTTGCCCGTGCCGACACCGTCTCCGCCGGCTTCGACACCGATGAGCCGCGTCGGGTCGTCGATCAGCGGGTGGAACAGCCCGATCGCGTTGCTGCCACCGCCGACGCAGGCGATCGCCACATCGGCCAGCTTCCCCGCCTGTTCGAGCATCTGCGCCCGCGCTTCCCGCCCGATGACCGACTGGAAGTCCCGCACGATCGTCGGGAACGGGTGCGGACCGATCGCTGAACCAATGATGTAGTGGGTCGTCTCCACGTTCGTCACCCAGTCGCGCATCGCTTCGTTGATGGCGTCTTTGAGCGTCTTGCTCCCCGATTCCACCGAAACGAGCTCCGCCCCGAGCATCTTCATCCGGAAGGCGTTGAGCGACTGGCGCTTGATGTCCTCGCTCCCCATGTACACCACGCACTCCAGGTCGAGCATCGCGCAGACCGTCGCCGTGGCAACGCCGTGCTGCCCCGCCCCCGTCTCCGCGATGATCCGCGGCTTCCCGAGCCGCTTCGCCAGCAGCGCCTGGCCGAGGGCGTTGTTGATCTTGTGGGCGCCCGTGTGGGCCAGGTCTTCCCGCTTCAGCCAGATGCGCGCCCCGCCGCATTCGCGCGTCAGGTGTTCGGCGAAGTAGAGCGGGGTCGCCCGCCCGACATAATGCTTGAGCAGGTCGTCCAGTTCCGCCTGGAAGGCCGGGTCCCGGCGGGCCTCGCCGTATGCCCGCTCCAGCTCTTCGTGTGCGCCGACAAGCGTCTCCGGGATGTACCGCCCGCCGAACTCCCCGAACCGTGGCGAGAGTGCCGTCTCAGTTCCCAACCCGTACCCCCTTTGCCGCGCGGATGAATGCGCGGATCTTCTCGATGTCTTTCGCGCCGCCGGTCTCCACCCCGCTCGAGACGTCGACGCCCCATGGCGCGCTCGCCGCGATGGCCTCCGCGACGCTCCCGGGAGTGAGCCCACCGGCCAGCAGGAAGGGCGTCCGCGGCGAAATCTCCGCCGCTATCCGCCAGTCGAACGCCTTGCCGGTCCCTCCGAGCGCCGCGTTCGATCCCGTGTCGAGCAGCAGCGCCGCGGGCGTCCCCGGCGAAAAGCGTTCCTCCACGTCCTCCGCACCCATCCCCGGCTGCACATGGACTGCCCGGATCACCGGCCGATGCACGCGCCGCACGAAGTCGTCGTCCTCGCCGCCCGAAAGCTGCACCAGGTCCAGCCCCGCGGTGTCCGCGATGTCGTTCACCTCGTCCACGTCCATCCCGGCGAACACCCCGGTGAGCAGCGGCCGCCAGCGCGCCGCCGACTGCTCGATGGAGTCCGCCCAGGCGCCGAACCAGCTCCGCGCCGAGACTTCCCCGCGCAGCGGCCCGTCGAAGCGCGCCTCGCGCCCCTGCCGCCGCTCCCCTTTAATCGCCTCGACGATGTCGTAGCACTCCTGCGGCGTCACCCGCCGTTTCGATTCGGCGACGAACATCAGGCCGATCATGTCGGCCCCCGCTTTCGCCGTCTCCAGCGCGGTCGCAACGTCGCGCAGCCCGCAGATCTTCACCAGTGTCATGGCACACCGGCCGAATCGTGAACCGCCGCGCCCCGCAGCTCGCGGATCTTCGTCGCCGGGTCGTCCGCCACCATCAGCGCCTCCCCCACGAGCACCGCGCCTGCGCCTGCTGCCGCGAACCGCTCGACATCCGCCCGCGTCGATATCCCGCTCAGCGCGGCCAGCAACACGTCACCCTGCACCATCCCCGCGAGCCGGTCAGTCGTCCCCAGGTCGACCTTGAAGCTGCGCAGGTCGCGGTTGTTGACGCCGATGACCCTGGCGCCGGCCGCAAGCGCCCGCTCCATCTCCCCGACGTTGTTGACCTCGACCAGCGGTTCCATGCCCAGTTCCCGCGAGCGCGCCATCAACCGGGCCAGTGTCGCATCGTCCAGTGCGGCCACGATAAGCAGGACGGAATCCGCTCCGTGTGCCCGCGCCTCCAGCACCTGGTACTCGTCGATGATGAAGTCCTTGCGCAGGATCGCCGGCCGGTCCGCGCCCATCGCGTCAACCGCTGCCCGCACCCCGGCCATGTCCTCCAGCGTCCCCTTGAACCACGTGGGTTCGGTCAGCACGGAGATGCCCGCGGCTCCTCCGGTGGCGTACTTCAGCGCCTGTGCCGCCGCATCCATCCCCGGCGCGATATCTCCCTTGCTCGGCGAGGCGCGCTTCACCTCGGCAATCACGGCCATGGGCGCATCCCGCCGCAACCGCTCCTTGAAAGCCACCACCGGCGGGGCCGATGCCAGCCGCCGCTCGAGTTCACTCACGGGCACGGCCGCCTTCGCGGCACGCACGTCGTCTCGGCGTCGCGCGACGATCGTGTCGAGGATAGTGGGCTCAGCCATCGGCCACTTCCTGGCTCAGCGCGACATACCGGTTCAACACCTGCCGCGCCTTCCCCGAGGTGATCGCCTCCCGCGCCTTCGCCACACCCGCCGCGAAGTCCCCGGCCCGGCCCGCAACCCAGAGCGCGGCTGCCGCGTTCATCACCACGAAGTCCGTCTTCGCGCCGCCTGCCCCGTCCAGGACGGCGAGAGTGTCGCGCGCGTTCTCCTGCGCATCTCCCCCGGCCACGTCTGCCAGTGAGTGATTCGGTAGCCCGAAGTCCGCGGGACCGAAATTCCGCTCCGTGACCGCCCCGCCATCGACCACCCACGCGTGCGTCGCGTCCGCCGGGCTGATCTCGTCCAGCCCGTCATCCGAATGAATGACCAGCGCACGCTCGACCCCGCGCAGGGCCAGCGCCTGCGCCACCAGCGGCCCGATTGCCCGGCTGCCGACACCCACCATCTGCCGTTTCGGGTCCGCCGGGTTCGAAAGCGGCCCGAGGATGTTGAACACGGTCCGCACACCCATCTCGCGCCGCGCACCGCCAACGTGCCGCATCGCCGGGTGCATCCGCTGCGCGAACAGGAAGCAGAACCCGCAGCCATCGATCACCCGCGCGATCTGCTCCCCGCCGAGGTCGATGCGTGCCCCGAGCGCCTCCAGTACGTCCGCGCTGCCGCACTTCGATGAGGCCGCCCGGTTGCCGTGCTTCGCCACCCGCACGCCGCAGGCCGCCACGACGAACCCCGC
>CAZRUZ010000119.1:5260-8313 GCA_964603275.1 uncultured Anaerolineaceae bacterium
CCGCTCTCCGATTTCGCCGTTACCTCGAGATCAGCGGGAGTGGTGCCGGGCGTCCCGGCCAGCGAGTGGTAGCGCACCGCCTTGAATCGTGCGGGGAGGTGCTCGAACACGCCCCTTCCGTCGTGGTCGATGGTCGAAGTCTTCCCGTGCTTGATCTCGCCCGCCCCCTCGACCGTCCCGCCGTACACCTCGTAGATGCATTGATGTCCGAGGCAAACCCCCAGCACCGGGACCTTTCCCGCGAACTCGCGGATAACGTCGCGCGAGATTCCCGCCTCGTCCGGCGTTCCCGGCCCCGGCGAGATGACCACATGGTCCGGGTTCAACGCACGGCACTCCGCAAGGGTCACCTGGTCGTTTCGGAACACTTTCACGTCGGCGCCAAGCTCCGCCAGGTACTGGTAGAGGTTGTAGGTGAAGCTGTCGTAGTTGTCGATCAGCAGCGTGGTCATCGGTCCAGCCCCTCTTCGTTGTCCAGGTCGTCCCGGATCAGCCGCAGCGTGGCTGCGAGTTCCTCCGGCGTATAGCCGTAGCCCCTCCGGTCCAGCCGGAACTTCTTCTTCAGGTATTCGGGGTCGTACGCGCCCACGGAACGCAGGTTCAGCGGATACGCTGTCCCCGGTTCGCCCATGAGCGACACCATGAAGTAGCCGTCTCCCGCCGAGCGGGTGAAGCTCGCCGATTCCCGCAGCAGCGGCACAAGCATCAGCTCGAGGCCACCGCTCCGGTAGAACCGGACGCCGACATGCGCGACGTGTTTTTCCAACGGTGTGCTCATTGCCCGAATCCCATCTCGGCAAGAATGGTCAGCACCTCGCCCGGGCTGCGCGCGGTGAAGTCCGGCGTCGCATCGAGCACCAGCCCCGTATCGAGCGTCCCCCACAGCGCCGCGATCGACCGGATCCCCGCGTTCCGTGCGGCCCAGATGTCGGCCGGGCTATCGCCAATGAAGACCGCTTCCCCCGGCTTATCGGCGATCATGCGGTCCAGGGCAAGGTAGATGGGTTCCGGGTCCGGCTTGTGGCTGTCGGTGTCGTCCGACCCCACCACCGTGTGGAAGTACTGCAGGAGGCCGGCCATGGTGAGCTCTTCCGTGGCGCCCCATGCCAGCTTCGAGGTGACGATGCCCATCTGGAAGCCGCCTTCGTGGAAGGTCCGCAGCACCGCCTCAACACCCTCGAACGGCCGGATGTCACGCTGTTGGCCGTAATAACGTTCGCGGTACGCCGCCACGAACCGGCCCGGGTCGCTTGCCATCAGCCGTTGCCCCATCTCCTCGAGCGTTCCGCCCCGGTGTGACCGCCAGAGTGCCTCGGCATCCACCTTCGTCCCCAGCAATGCCTCGTGCGCGTCCGCCAGCGCGCGGATCCGGCCCGGAAGCGTATTCAAGAGGGTGTCGTCCATGTCCCAGAGGATGACGCTCACTGCCCCCTCCCCGGCCGCGGGATGCCCCGCTGTTCGAAGACGTCTTCCATCACCGGCCACGCCTCCAGCGCCGCCGGGAAGCCCGCGTACACCGAGACCATCCGCAGCGTCTCGACGATCGCCTCGGGAGAAGCCCCGTGGTTCAGCGCGCCATGGATGTGGAGCCGCAACGTCGCGCCGGTGTGCCCCTGCGCCGCCAGCATCGCGACCACAAGCAGGCTGCGCTCCCTCCGGTCGAGGGCCGGTCCCTGCCAGACGTCGCCGAGCACATGCTCGATCTGGTCCCCGACGAGCTCCGGCTGTTGGAGGGCTATCGTTGCCGCCACCCGCTCCGGGTCCGCGCCGGTCAGCGTGCGCAGCACATCGAGCCCGGCTGCCCGCCCGGGGGGCTGGTGACGCGCCGCTCCAGCCGCCTCGTTCACCACTGGCCGGTTCGGGGGCTGCAGTTCGCCACCCAGGGCCGCGAGGATCTCCGCCGCCCGGTCTGCGGGCGTTCGCACGCCCAGCGCCTCGAGGAGCGCGTTACGGATGCCATCGTCCATTTGCAGCGAATGCAACTCAGCCACATCGAACCAGCGCCCTTCCACCCCCGGGCCTGCCGCCGGTTCGCCGCTCCAGCCCGTCGCGGCATACAGGTTGAACACCACCTGGCCATCCTCTGCCGGGAAGAAGTGCGTTTCGAGGAAGTCTTCTTCGATTGCCGGCGCGAGCACCCCCAACCGCGCGAGGATGTCGTCCATCTCCTGGTCAACGTCGTCGGCGTGGTCGGGCAACGGGCCGCCCGGCAGCTCCCACGCTGCATCGAGATCCTGGCGCACCAGGAAGAACTTCCCCTCCCGTTCGAGGATCGCGGCCATGCGGATGTGCTGCCTCATCGAGCATCCCCGCAGAGCGTCCGCGCCGTTGCGCGCCGGCTATCCATACCCCAGGCTCCCCGTCTTCTTCTCCGCCGCCGCGATCTCCGCCTGGTCGATGGCCCGCATCAGGGCACGCATCTTGTTCACCGTCTCCACGTACTCCGTCTCGGGCACTGAGTCGTACACGATGCCCCCGCCCGCCTGAAGGTAGGCCACGCCGTCCTTCACCAGCATTGTCCGGATGGCGATGCAGGTATCGAGGCTCCCCGAGAAGCTGGCATACCCCACCGCGCCGGCATACACCCCGCGCTTCGATGGCTCCAGCTCGGCGATCAGCTCCATCGCCCGGACCTTCGGCGCGCCGCTCACCGTTCCCGCCGGGAAGACCGCCCGGAACGCATCGAACACCGTCTTACCCTCGGCCAGCTTCCCCGACACGTTGGAGACGATGTGCATCACGTGCGAGTACTTCTCGATCTCCATCAGCTTGTCGACCGTCACCGTCCCCGGCGTAGCGACTCGCCCGACGTCGTTCCGCCCCAGGTCCACGAGCATGATGTGCTCGGCCAGCTCCTTCTCGTCCGCGAGGAGTTCGGCCGCGAGCCGCTCGTCCTCTTCCGGGGTGGCGCCCCGTGGCCGCGTCCCTGCAATCGGGTGCGTGAAGACCACCCCGTCCTCGACCCGCACCAGCAGCTCGGGCGAGGCGCCGACGATCTGGAAATCGCCCATGTCCAGGTAATACATGTACGGCGAGGGGTTCACGATCCGCAG
>CAZRUZ010000120.1:0-8261 GCA_964603275.1 uncultured Anaerolineaceae bacterium
AAACGGCTTCCCGTGGTATGCTCTGGGCACACCGGCTTGTGAGGGCTTTCACTTGGCCTATTCGATTGATCAGCTCTGCATCGGGTGCACCGCGTGTACGAAGCGGTGCCCGACGAACGCCATCACCGGGGAGCGCAACCAGCTCCACGTGATCGACCCGACGCTCTGTGTCGATTGTGGCGCGTGCGGGATCGTGTGCCCGCCCGAGGCGATCCTGGACACCTACGGAGCGGTCTGCCGGGCGGTGAAAAAGCCCGATTGGCCGAAGGCGGTGGTGATCGAGGAGAAGTGCATCGGCTCGGGGTGTGAGCTGTGCATCAACATCTGCCCGTTCGATGCGCTAAGCCTTCAGCATTCAGAGCGCATCGACGACTTCTTCGGCGTGAGCACAGTGGACGAGAAGAAGTGCACCGGCTGCCGGAGCTGCGAGGAAGTGTGCGGGTGGGATGCCATCCACATCTTCCCGCTGAAGCACGAAGTGCTGAAGGAAGATTCGGAGCTGACGCCCGAGGAGATGGAAGCGGTCATGTCGGCGCGGGTGGCGCTCAGGGTCGTCTAGACGAGCCGACGGCCAACGCAAGAGAGAGACGGGACGCCCAAGGGCGTCCCGTTTTCGTGTGCGGCGGCTCAGGGCTGGAGCGTATCGATCCGAGCGGCGAGGCTGAGGTCGCGGCGGGTGACCCCACCGGCCTCGGGCGTGGTGAGGATGACATCGACGTGGGCGAGTTCCCAGGCGATTGCGGGGTGGTGCCCCGCGGCCTCAGCAGCGGCGGCGACCATGACCACGAAGCCGAGCGCTTCGAGGTAGGTCGGGAAGACGAAGCGGCGGGAAATGCTGGTGTCATCTTCGAAGACCCAGCCATCAAGCGATTCCAACGCGTGGCTGATGGCGGCATAGGAGAGGACCTGTTCCACATCGAACCCCGGTTTAACGCAGCCTTGCCGGTGCGTAGTGTCGCAGGGGCATAGTATGGGTTGAGGAATGACGTGGGAACCGTCGGGGGAGAGACGCGTTACCCGCCGCTGGGTACTGAAGGCGACCGGCCTTGCAGCCGGCGCGGCCGGGCTCGCGGCGATGGGATGCGGAGGTGGCTCGAAGGCGCCCGGCAGCAGCCCGCTCGCGCCTTCGCCCGGGACGACCCCGAGTGCGGAGCCAACGCGCACCGGCGGCAGTCCAACACCGGCACGGCCTTCGGCGCGGCACGGCGAGACGCTGCGGTACACGGGTTACGTCCAGCGTGACGTGTTTGCGGACCCGCACCGGACGCAGGCGGGACCGTTCTACGGGCAGCAAGCGCTGGTGTTCAGCCGGCTGCTTTCGTACGCCGACCAGGCGCAGGGGACGATCGTCGCGGACCTGGCCGAGAAACTGCCGGAGATGCCCGACGGGCAGACGCTGATCTTCCGGATCAAACAGGGCGCCCGCTGGCAGGACCTGCCGCCGCTGAACGGCCGGGCCGTGACGGCGGAAGACGTGAAGCACTCGATCGAGCGGCAAGTGGCCGGCGACACCACCTTCGCGCGGGCGTCGCAGTGGGCTGCCATCGACAGCATCACCGTAAGTGACGAGCGGACCATCCAGTTCAAGCTGAAGACTCCTCTTTCCACGATGCAACATCGGTTCGCGGACGTGAACGCCTTCGTTGTGGCCCCCGAATTGAGCGATGACAAGGGGGCCATCGGCCTCGACCGGCAGGTGGGGAGCGGACCGTTCCAATGGGTCGAGTGGAGAGACGAGAAGTTTGCCAGCTCGCGGAGAAACCCGGGGTGGTTCGGTGGGGACCAGCGGCCGTATCTGGATGGGCTCTCGCTGATCCAGCCCTCGACGACGGCGGAGGTGGAGGCCGGCCTCAGGACGAAGGACATCGACGTGGCGTTCGTGAGCCAATCGCTGGCGGCACGGATGAAGCGGTCGCTGCCCGATCTGGTGGAACAAACGGTTGGCCATTCGCTCTTTTTCGGTGTGCGGTACTCCATGGTGAACGCGCCATATGATGATGTGCGCGTCCGCACGGCATTGACGATCGCGCTCGACCGGCGCGGGATGATTGACCGGTTCTTCGGCGGGGCAGGTGGGGTGAACCCCTGGATCAGCTGGCCGGTTTCGCGCTGGACGCTCCCGGAGAGCGAACTCACATCGCTTGCGGGATACCGGCCTGGCGCCGGTGGGCGCGCGGAGGACCTTCGCGAGGCACGGGCGCTGCTGGATGCCTACCTTTCGGAGAAGAAGCTCCCGGACGATGGGCTGCCGTTGCTGGTGCTCGACACGGCGGAGACGGCGACCGGGATGGGGAGCGTGATCTCGGAGCAGCTTGCCGCCGGGCTCGGGCTGAAGGTGACGGTTTACCCGGTGGACCTGGCGACCCTCTCCGGGATGTTGCTTTCGGCGAAGGCGCCGTTCGCTGCGGGCCCGGATACAGGGTGGATTGATCTGGATGACTGGGTCTACCCGTATTTCCACAGCGCGGGGACCAAGAACAGCTTCCCGCTGGTGGACCAGGAGCTGGACGGGTTGATCGACCGGCAGCGGCAGGAGTTCGATGCGAAGCAGCGCCAGCAGATCGGCTACGAAGTCCAGCGCAGGCTGCTCAGCATCAATGCGGGTGTGAACCTGGTGAGCGAACGGGTGGTGACGTTGAGCTGGCCCTACGTGAAGGGGTTCCCGCTGGATACGACGGACGGGTACCAGAACCGGTTTGCCGATTGCTGGATCGACCGTTCGGACCCGACGTACCGCGAACGGCAGTGACTCAGCCGGCGAGCCGAGCTTCGAACCGGTAACCCGAGCCGCGGATGGTGCGGACCGAGCGCGCGGCGGGGGTGTGGTCGAGTTTGCGGCGGATGTTGGAGACGTGCCGCCGGAGGATCTGGAGATAGCGGGCATCAGCCTCGGTACCCCAACCTCGCTCGATGATCTCGGCGGCGGTGACGGTGTGGTTCGGGTGGCTGAGGAGAATGGACAGGATCTCCGTTTCGCGGTCAGTGAGGGCGACTTCAAGGCCAGCGACGCGCAGGACGGAACGGACGGGGTCAAGTTCGAACTGGCCGGCGACGACGAGGTCAGCCTCCGCGACACCATCGCGGGCCATCGCGATAATCCGCCGCTGCACGGGCCCGTCATCGACGGTCCCGCGGACGATGGCGTCCATCTCCGGGCGAAAGGTACCGGGGATGGCGATGCCGGGAGTCTCCGGGTGCATGGTGTAGAGCACCGGGACGAGTCTCCAGCGGCGCTGCGCATGGAAGCGGGAAACGATGTGCTGCTGTTCGTCCACGGTGAGGCAGGTCAGGACGAGGAGGTCGTACAGGGTCTCGGCGCCGGCGGCGAGGATGGGCGCAGCATCGGCCACCCGGTGGACGGACACCCGCCCGCCGACGAGCGAGCGCCCCTCGAGAGCCAGGGGTGTACGGGGATCGATGACCAGGGCTGTCGGCATCCAGAGTCCTCCGTGTGCTGCCGGGCGGCCAGGGGCAGGATATGGAATTCACATCCCGCGGGTTTCAGATTAGTAGCTGGCGCAGTCGCGGGTAATAGGGGCATTCCCCTGTTGGGCCCCGGTCCGAACCGGTGACTGCGGGGGCGAACCCGCTAGAAGCCGCGTTCCATTAGCCTACGGGCGATCTCCCGGGGATCGGGCTGATAGGACCCGTTGCGAATCTGCTCACGCAGGGCGAGGACCCGGCCAAGCCGTACATCACCGGCGGTGGCAACGGCGCCGAGGGCCCCGGCAAGCTCCTTTCCGCGCGTGGTAATCCCCGCCAGGTCGCCCGGCTCGGGGGCGGATAGCGCCTCCGCGCGGGTGCGGTGGGCTGCAAGGTCGAGGACTGTCGTCCGGACAGCGTTCGGTCCGGAGGTTTTCCTGACACCGGCCATTGAGCTTCCTTTCTGCCCCTTGCGGGGCCATGCGCTACACGCCTGCCGACGGAGCCTGAGGCTCGGCGAGCCGGGCGATGACCACAAGCCTGTTCTTGAGGTCGGGCGTGCAGGTGATGAGTGTGACGATTGCGCGGCTGTCCGAACGCAGGAGCTGGACGGCGTCCGGGGGCACGACGGCGACGCGTTCGACGGTGTACGAGTAGACCGCATCGCCGGAGTGGAGCTGGACAATATCGCCATCCGAGACGCGGTCCAGGGTGGCGAAGGCCGCGAGGTTGCGCCGGTCCGCGACGGAGACATGCCCGGTAATGACGACGTTGCCGGGCTGTCCCGGCATGGCGGAATCGATGTGGTGACCGGCCGCCCGCCAGGCGGTCTCCCAGACGGCGTGGCCCTTTTCCATGACCACGCCAACCTCAGCGACCGGGGCATCGATCCCGGCGGAGGAGATGACGATGCGGGTGGGGAGTCCACCCTGCGAGATGGTGGCGTAGGTGCGGGCGGGCGGGCTTTCAGCCAGCGCCTCGGCGGCGGCGATGGTGACCGGGACGCTGCCGGTGGAGCGCTGCCCCTGGGCAAATCCACCGAACCAGGCGATGGCAGCGGCGCCGGCGACACAGAGGCCAGCGAGAAGCGTTGAGCCGGATGGTTTGCGGCGTTTCGTGGTGGTCATGGTCACCTTCCGGGCTGGCCACAGCAGGCGGGCTACCCTGCCGTGAGTGTCGGCAACGCCGGGGTGATCTTGACTGTCACCGGACGCCGGATCAGGCGCGGAGCGATGGCGAAATGGTGACAAGTTGACGAAATGTGGGCGGTTTGCGCACAGGTGACCGAGAGTTTGCAGGGCGGTTACAGGGAGCTGTTCGCGTTCGCGTAGGCGGAGTTGGCCTGGCTTGCCCGGCGAAGTACTCCCATGCGCTGACCCGTTTCCACAGCGATGGCGCCGGCAGCCGCGGCGATCTCACCATCGATGGCGATGATCTCCTCGATCGACTGCCGGGTCTCGCGAGTGACGGGGCGCGGGAGGCGACTGATGGCGAGGCAGTCCCGTTCGTGGCGGGCCATGCTCAGCTCGAACGCATCGAGGTCGCCTGCCGCCAGGTCGAGCAACGACTGGCGCCCGGACGCGAGGGCCGCTTCGACTTCAGGCGGCGTCATTCAGGCAGCGGCCTCGGCGCCAGAGCGGGCGGGGGCGCGGGAGGCGCGGAGCTGTGACGTGGCGGTACGCCATGCCTCGGCGATGGTGGAGATGTGACGCTCGACCTCGACGAGCTTCTGGAGTTCACCGGTCGAAGATTCGACGATGAGGCGGAGGCAGTAGGCGTAGAGAGCGGCGAGGTTCTCGCTGATCTCGCCCTGGCTCATATCGAGCGTGGCGCGGAGCTCGCCAATGATGAGGTACGCGCGATTGGTCTCGTCGTTGAAACCGGTGAGGTTGTGGTTTTCGTAGTGGAGCCGGGCTTTGCGGAGGGCCTTGACGGTGCCGTCGTAGAGCATCGTGGTGAGCGTGACCGGGTCGGCGGTGGTGGCTTCAACGGTGCGGTAGGCGGAGTAGGGGTTGTTCGTCATTGGCGACCTTGGCTCCTGCGGGGTTTCGCTGAATGGATCGACCGGGGTGGGCGGGGGGCGTAGTGGGGAGAACCCTCGGGCTACTCCTCGCTGGTGCTGGTGTTGAGCTTCTGGAGGGTGGAGATGACGCTCTGGGCGCGGGCCTGGGCCTGTTCCATCGCGGCGAACTTCTTGCGGAGGACTTCCATCTCCTTCTCGATACGCTCCTCCATCACGGTGATGCGATCAGCGATGTCACTGGTGACGTTTGTGTAGGATTCCTGGCGCTTGGCGAGGACGCCGCCGACGCCGGACTGGTTTTCGGCGAACTGCTGGAGCCGCTGGATGACGCTCTGGCGGGTGGCCGCGACGGTGACGGTATGCGTCCCGGCCTGGAGCACCCCGGCGATACTCAACGACATGCCCGGGATGAGCGAGGTGTTGGTGCCGCCAGCCGTGACGATGGCTGTGGTGGTGGTGGCCGGCCCGCCGTTAGAGGGGGTGAACTCGGCGCTCAGGTTGCCTGCACCGTCATCGGTGATGAGGTACTTGCCGGCAACAGATCCCGTGTAGGTACCGGTCAGCCCGGCGATGGACCCGGTGCCAGCAGGTTCGAGCGAGGCGCCGAGGGTCAGCGCGCTGAGTACGTTCTGGACGGCGGCGGGATCGCTGGCAAGGGCGGCCTGGAACTTCGCTTCATCGAACTGGAGGGTATTGGTGGACCCGACCGCCGAGCCGACAGGCCCGAACGAGAGGCCGATCTGCGACAGCGAGGTGTACTGGCTGCCAAGGTTGAGGCCGGGGCCGGTGACGATGCCGCGCAGGTCAGACTTGAGCTGCCGGAGGCTGGCGTCACCGCTCAGGGGACCGGAGGTGTTGTTGGTCTTCGAGCCATCGGCCTTGGTGGCGGCGTCGATCGCCTTGAGCACGTTGTTGAATTCGGTGACGAAGCCCTTGATCGCGGTGGCGGCGGAGGCCGAATCGGCGGTCACCGTGACGGTGACGGGTGAGCCGGAGGTGAGCGAATTCAACGTGAGGCCGACGCCGTTGTGACTGATGGTATTGCTGGCGGAGCCCTGGACCGGGCTGCCATCGATGGAGTACTGGGCGTTCGTCCCGGCGGTGGTCGTGCCGGCGAGGAGCCCGAGCTTCGCCGCCAGGTCTCCGCCGGCGCCATCATCCTCGACCGTTAAGGAGAGCGCGCCCGTCGATTTGTTCTCGAGGCGGATGGTATCGGAAAGCGAGTCGTACTTCGCGGTTACGCCAGCGGAGCTGCTGTTGATGCGGTTGACGATATCGGTGAGCGAATCGTTCGCGGCGTTGTACGCGACCTCGATCCCGTTGATCTTGATGGTGTGGTCACCTGCGGCCGGGGCGCCGCCATTGAAGCCAGCCTGGTCAAGCTTCTTGCTGAGGCTGAGGCGGGCGATCGAGGCCGGTGACGAACGGGTTGCCCCGCTGGACGAGACCAGGAGGCCGGTGGCATTGAGGAAGTTCGAGGTATCGCCGCCGTTGCCGAAGCTGATGTTCCCCTGGGAGGACGTCATGGTGAGAATCCCAGGGCGGCCGTAGGCATCGTTGGTGATGCTGGCCGTAACGCCGATGGCGCTGGCGTTGATCTCGCCCATCGCGTCTGCCAGCGACATCTGCTTCGTGAAGGCAGCACTGCTCGTCCGCGTGGTGGTGCCATCGGAGGCGAGGAGGTTGGTCGCGGAGAGGAAGTTGGACGAATCGGTGCCGGAGCCGAGCGTGATGGCGCCCTGGGTCGAGGTGAGGGAGAGCTGGGTAAGGCGGCCGTTCGCGTCGGCGGTGATCGTTGCGGTGATGCCGACGCCGGAGGCGTTGATGGCGTTCACCACATCGTCCAGCGACTGGGTGGTCACATCAACATTGAGGGTAGCCGAGCCGCCGGTGGCTGTGGCGACGGTGAAGGTGCCACTGGTGACGGCCATGTCGAAATTCGCGGCGTTGAGAAGGGCCGCGTTCTGGACGTTCGCTCCGCCAATGGAGAAGGTCTGGGAGCCGCCGGTGGCGGTGGAGATCGTGTAGCTTCCGTTGGTCGGCACGGTGGCGAAGTTGGATTCCCGCATCGAGGTTGCGGTATCGATGCCGGCGGAGATGGGGGAACCGGCGAGACGGGTCGCGCTGGCGAGCGCGGTCACATCGACGGTGAATGAGCCGAGTGAGGAACTTGGCGTGGTCGAGGCCGAGACGGCGGTGCCAGAAGCGGTGGCCGTCTTGCCACTGACGGAACTCGAAGCGGAGAGGACTTTCAGCTTCGCGAGCAGGTTGCCCACGTTCGACTGGATGCCTGCGAGGGCGGTCTTCTTATTGATAGCCTGGAGGCTCTTGTACTCGAGTTGCTCAACCGCTCGCATGCGGATGGCGGTGATCTGCGAGATGACTGACTCGGTATCGAACGTGGAGTAGAAACCGCTGATACGGACGGGATCGGACACGAGTTATCCCCTTCGCTCAAGGAGGAGGCCGCCTGCGGCTTCATCGCCGGCGAGGCGCCAGAGGTCTTCGGCTTTGATGCGTGCGATGACCTCACCGGATGAGACCTCGCGGACGATGATGGCGACCATGATGCCGTTGGCGTCGACAACGTAGTCCACTTCGCACGTCTCCGGGGCGCGGGAGGGAGCCATGATGGCAACCAGGCGTTCTCGCGCGGACTTCTGGCGCCGGGGCTGCTGGTGGTCGCGGCCGCGACGTTCCTGGAGGCCCGTATCCACACGTTCGAGTGAGGCGTGGACGGGATCGACTGGAGCCAGTCTAAGGTCGGCCATGGCGGCACATCCCTTCAGGAGACTACCTAATCATCGGGCGGGGA
>CAZRUZ010000121.1:0-8206 GCA_964603275.1 uncultured Anaerolineaceae bacterium
CGTCCTCGCGGGCGAGGCGAGCGAGGACTTCGTCGCTCAACTCGACCTCGTCGCCCAATTCCGGCCAGGGGACACTGAACGCGTGGACGTCCGCCACGTCACGCTGGTGCTCCGGGTCCTCCGCGAGCCGCGCATAGATCTCCGCGTCACGCGCGTCTCGTTCGACGCGGCGGATTTCGCGAAGCTGGCGCCGGATGGCTGTTTCGATGAACTCCGATCGCTGGCCGGTCGCGCCAAGGTAGGCATCGATCGCATCGAGCAGGTCCTTCGAAAGCGATACCGAGGTCTTGACTTTCATACCACCATCTTACCACCGCGCCGCAAGGCTAACCTCAGAGCCCGTAGCTCGCCGGCCGCTGCCGCACCCACTCGCCGATCATCTCACCGATCATGATTGAGGTGAGGTTCGTGTTCGCCCGCGGGACGGACGGCATGATCGAGGCGTCCGCCACCACCAGCCCGTCCACCGCGTGGCAGCGGCCGAACTGATCGACCACGGTCGAAGGGTCGCCGGGGGGGCCCATCCGGGCGGTCCCGCAGGGGTGGTAGCCGCTCGCGGCCAGGCGCACCGCAAGCTCCCCGATGCTCTCATCCGAAAGGTCGCGGCGGGGGTCCGGGAACGTCACCTCGGCGATCACGTCGCGCATCGCGGCGGTTTTCGTGAAGGCGACGGTATCGCGGAACCCTGCCACCAGCCGCCGGCGGTCGCGCTCGTCCTCAAGGAAGCGTTGCTCGGCCACGGGCCGGGCGTGCGGGTCGGCCGATTCAAGCCGGACGGCGCCCGTGCCGTAGGTCTGTTCGAGCACCGCCGCCATGGCGAAGCTATTGAGCGCACCCGCGCGGGGCGAGAACGAGAACGCCTCGATCTGGAGGTCGTTGCGCTGGTCGCTCCCCGGCGCCGTGTAGCGCAGGATCGTCTGGACAATCGGCTGGTCGGCGTCGAGCAGCGATGGGTCCTTGGCGCGGCACACGATCGCGAGGGCCGGATGGTCGCTCAGGTTGGCGCCGACCGCGGGCACATCCCGCACGAGGCCGATGCCCAGACGTTCAAGGTCTTCCCGCGGACCAATCCCCGAGCGCATCAGGATGGCGGGCGTCTGGAGCGCCCCGGCCGAAAGGACGATGAGCCGGCCCCTGACCTCCTCAACCACGCCGTCCGTTTCGACTTCCACGCCAACCGCCCGGCCACCGTCGATCAGCAACCGCCGCGTGAGCGTGTTGGCCCGGATGTTGAGGTTCGGACGGGCGCGGGCCGCCGAGAGGTACCCAACCGCCGTCGAGACGCGCAGCCGCCCGATCTTATTCATCGGGTGTGGCCCCGCGCCCCAGCCCGCGGGGTCGTTGGCATCTTCGCACGAGGGGTAGCCGAGCTCCCCGGCGGCCGCGAGCCACGCCTGGTGGACCCGCGTCAACTCGTCGTGGCGGTAGCGCCGGATGGTGATTGGCCCCGAGTCACCGTGGTAGTCGCGGTCGCCGAAGTCGAGGTCGCGCTCCAGACGCTTGAACGCCGGGAGCACCTTGTGCCAGGCCCATTCCGGGTTGCCGGCGGCGGCCCAGCCGTCGTAGTCCTCGGGCATGCCACGCAGGGCGATCGTCGTGTTCACGGCACTCGATCCGCCCGTCACCCGGCCGCGCGGGAAGCGCTGCGATGCGCCGCGCGCGGTAGGCCGGTAATCGAACCCCCAGTCGTGGTCGGTAAAGGAGTTGTTGTGGCTGTTCACCAGGTCGAACGGTGTCTGCGACGTGTCCGGGTAATCCGGACCGGCCTCGATCAGCAACACCGACCGCCCGGGGTCCTCGCTCGCCCGCGAGGCAACAACCGCACCGGCCGAGCCGGCGCCGATCACGATGACATCGAACTGTTCGCCCACGGGTCCCTCCGTTCAGGTGGGGAATCTACGCGCGAATGGGCGGCTCCGCCACGCGCGGACGACACTCCCTCGCCGCTAACGTACAATCCGGCCACATACTCCCTCGCATTGAGGCTCTTCATGTCTTTCGAAACCGTCCTCGCCCGGGCCCGCGCCGAAGGCCGGACACTCCTGAACGAAGTCGAAGCCAAGTCGCTGCTCAAGGAAGCAGGCGTGCCCGTGGCCAGCACTACCCTCGCAACCACCCGTGACGAAGCGCAGGCCCAGGCCGAAGCGGCCGGTTACCCGGTTGTCCTCAAGGTCGTCTCGCCGGATATCGCCCACAAGAGCGATGTCGGCGGCGTGAAGCTCAACCTGCGCGACAAGGACGCCGTTGGTACCGCCTTCGATGAGATCGTGGCGAATTCGAAGAAGGCCGTTCCCGATGCCCGCATCCTCGGCGTGGCCGTCCAGTACATGGCCCCCCAGGGGACCGAGGTGATCGTCGGCATGACCACCGACCCGCAGTTTGGCCCGGTGATGATGTTTGGCCTCGGCGGCATCATGGTCGAAGTGTTGAAGGACGTCTCCTTCCGCCTCGTCCCGCTCGCCGAAAAGGACGCCGACCAGATGATCAACGAGATCAAGGGCCGCCCGGTCCTCGCCGGCGTGCGTGGCCAGCCCCCGTCCGATGTCGCCGCCCTCAAGCAGACGATCCTGAAGGTCTCGGAGTTCGTGCAGCAGCACCCCGAGGTACGCGAGCTGGACCTCAACCCGGTCTTCGCCTACCCGGATGGCGCGCTCGCCGTCGATGCCCGCATCGTCATCTCGGAAAGCTAACCGCCCTTCCGGGATGTCCCACGACCCGGCGTCTCAACGCCCGGCCCGTTCACTCCAGTAGGTGTCCCATGGCAGTCCCCGGTCACAGGCTCGACCGCATGTTCAACCCGGAAGTCGTCGCCGTCGTCGGCGATAAGGGGCCCAACTACATGTGGCTCCAGAACAACAAGCCGTTCAAGGAGAAGGGCGGGCGGCTCTACTCCGTCCAGCTGGATGAGAAGGAGATCCCCGGCATCGAGGCGCTCGGCATCCAGAACTTCAAGTCCATGGCCGATGTGCCCGAACCTATCGACTACGCATTGGTGGCCGTGCCTCGCCAGGTTTCGCCGTACGTGCTCAAGGACCTCATCGCGAACAAGGCGAACGGCGCCGGCTTCTTCACGTCGGGCTTCGCGGAGACCGGCGAGGAACTGGGGATCAAGCTCCAGGAACAGGTCACGGCGATGGCGCGCGAGGCGAACTTCAACCTCGTCGGGCCCAACTGCATGGGCCTCTACCTGCCGAAGGCCGGCGTCCGCTTCAACGCCGACGCCCCGGTGACCGATGCCGGCAAGATCGGCTTCCTCTCCCAGTCGGGCACGCACGGGATTATGTTCAGCCTCGTCTCAGCGGCGAACGGCCTGTACGTGAGCCGCTGCGCCTCGTTCGGCAACGCCGTGGTCCTCGATGTCTCCGACTACCTGGAATACCTCATGCTCGATGACGAAACCGAGATCATCGGGATGTACGTGGAGGGCGTGAAGGACGGCCGCCGCTTCTTCCAGGTCCTCGCCGAGGCCTGCCGCCGCAAGCCAGTCGTCGTCTGGAAGGGCGGCCAGACCGAAGCGGGCGCCCGCGCGACGATGTCGCACACCGGCTCCCTCGCCGCGCCCCAGGCGGTCTGGGACGGCATGATGCGCCAGTGCGGGGCGATCACCACCAACAACCTGGACGAGACGCTCGACGTGATGAAGCTCCTGCTCAACACGAAGCGCCCCCGGGGCAACGGCATGGCGTTGCTCGCCCAGACCGGCGGCCAGTCCGTCTCCATCACCGATGCCTTCGCGAAGGCCGGCCTGCGCGTGCCGCGCTTCGCCGATGCCACCTACACGGAGCTCGGCGAGTTCTTCAACATCGTCGGCGGCAGCTACCAGAACCCGCTCGACATGGCCGGGACCATCCAGGGTTCGATGGACACGCTCGACCGCATCCTCCGCATCATTGACGCCGACCCGAACATCGACGCCATGGCGATGGAACTCTCGGCCATGTTCGCCGCCCGCCAGTGGAAGCGGATGCCCGAGTCGCTCGACAAGACGATCGATACCCTCGCGACGCACATGGCCCGTTCGGCCAAGCCGTTCCTCGCGATCCTGCACCCGGCGCACGAAGCCGAGTACGTCGCGAGCATCGCGCCGAAGTTCCACGAGAAGGGCGTCCCGCTCTTCCCGAGCTTTGAACGCGCAGCCGCCGCGATGGCGCGTGTGCTCGCCTACGAGACGCGCTGACCGCTACCCGTCGCCCGTGCCCGCCAGGTTCGACAGGCTGCGTTCGGCTTCGTCCACGCTTTCGAGCTTCACGATGCCGCGCTTGAGCGCGTAGCGGATCAGGTCGGTCCGGGACTTCGCCTTCAGCTTGTCCATGATGTGCGCCTTGTGCGCCTCGACCGTCTTGATGCTCACAACCAGCTCATCCGCGACCTGCTGGTTGGTGCGGCCTTCGGCGATGAGCTGGAGCACCTCGCGCTCACGCGGGGTCAGCGTGTCGATGCCGGTGCGCTGCTCGGGCCGCCGAGCCTGCAACTGCAGCTCCGGGATGTCAAACCCTTCGCTCAGCGCCGCCGAGTAGTACTGGTTCCCCCGGTGGACGGTCTGGATCGCGAGCACCAGCTCGGAGACGTCGGAGTTCTTCACCAGGTACCCGGAAGCCCCCGCGCGGATCGCCCCGGTGATCTGCTCCTCATCGACGAAGCCACTGAGGATGACCACCCGCGTCGTGGGCGAAGCGCGGCGCACCTGGCGCGTCGCCTCGATGCCGTTCAGCCCGGGCATCACCACGTCCATCAGGACCACGTGGGGCTTCAGGCTCTCGACCATCAACAACGCCTCGCGGCCGTTCTCGCAATCGCCGACAACCTCGATCTCGGGCCGGCTTTCGAGCAGCATGCGGAGCCCCTGGCGGATGACCGCGTGGTCATCGGCGACCACCACCCGGATCGGGGTGTTGTTGTTCCCACCGCCCTGGTTCTGGCGGGAAGAGCGTTGCATGTTCACGACTCACCTCCGCGGGCCACCGGAGGGGCTCCCATCAGGGCAACCGCCCGGCGGGCCATGGCCGCCAGTGTACTCCCCGCACAGAGGTTGCCAAGAGCGCCCTGCGTGCTCATGGCCGCTCCGGGCAGGCCGCGCAGCCGGGACGTGACGCGGCCGGGTCGCGAGTGCTCACACCGGCGGCAGCCAGCATCGCCCGCAACCGCCAGAGCGGCAGCCCCATCACCGAGCAGTAGCAGCCCTCGAACCGGGAAACGGTCGGCACATCCGCGTCCTGGATGGCGTAGGCGCCCGCCTTGTCCATCGGCCGCCCGGAATCGATGTACGCCTGGACTGCGTCATCATCGAGCGCGCTCAGTTCCACGTCGCTGACAGAGTGGCCCACACGGCTGCCCTCCGGGCCGACGATGGCGACACCCGTCACCACCCGGTGGGTCATGCCTCGCAGCGCCCGCCACATCGCCAACGCATCCGCGGCATCCTCCGGCTTACCGTACGAGCGGCGCCCATCCGTGACGATCGTGTCCGAGCCGATGACCACCGCACCGGGGTACCGCGCGGCGACCTCGCGCGCCTTCGCCAGCGCCAGCGCCTCTGCGTCGGCCACGGCATCGGCGCCCAGCACTTCATCGACCGTTGATGTCACGGTTTCGAAGTCCTCGACCAGCGCGGCCAGCAGCTCGCGCCGCCGGGGCGAGGCTGAGGCCAGGATCACGCGGGTCATTCGCCCTCGGGCTCGACCGAGGCGGCAATGGCGGGGTCAAGTTCACCGGCTGCCTCGGGCTCGGACCCGGGCAGGCCTTCGTAGACCAGGCGGCTCACGCACTCGATGTGCCCGGTCTGCGGGAACATGTCGAGCGGCGTGACCCACTCCAGCCGGTACCCGCCATCGACGAGCACCCGCAGATCGCGCGCCAGCGTGGCCGGGTTGCACGACACGTAGACCACCACGCGGGGGCGGAATTCCTTGATCGCGCTCAGGACGATGGGCGCGCAGCCGGGCCGGGGCGGGTCGAGCACAATGGCGTCCGGCTGGATCTCGAGTTCCGGGAGCACGTCCTCCACCTTGCCAGCGAGCATCTCCACGTTCGGCGCCTGGCGCAGATTCGCCTCCGAATCCCGCGCCGCGCTGTTCGATTCCTCGATTGCCAGCACCCGCTCGAACCGGTCCGCGAAGATGACCGCGAAGGTGCCCACGCCGGCGAAACCATCGATGAGCAGCTCCCCGCGCTCCGGCAGCGCCTCGCCCACCAGGCGGACCATCTCCTCTGCTTGCGGCGCGTTCACCTGGAAGAACGCGCTGGCGCTCACCAGGAAGCGTTTCCCGGCAAGCTCCTCGACATAGGATTTCTGGCCCGTTGCGACCGGCGCGCCGGGGATGGCCGGGTTCACCAGGAACGTCCCGGTGGCAGGCGAATGGCGCACCTGGACCTGGTGCAGGCCCGCGCCGAGCCCCTGCAGCTTCGGCAGCAGGTCGCTCACCCACGGGTCGGCGATGGGGCATGACTCGACCTTCAAGAGCCCGCGGCCGCGCCGGCTGATGTAACCGACATCGCCAAACTGCTTCCCGGTCGAAAAGCGCAGATGGTTGCGGTACCCCCACGGTTCGGCCGCCCCGACGATGGGCCGGACCAACGACTCGTCGAGCCGGCCGATGCGCCGGAGCTGTTCGCGCACGACCGCTTCCTTCGCGGCAAGCTGCGCCGGGTAGGCCATGTGCTGGAGCTGGCAGCCACCACACTCGCCGAAGAGCGCGCAACGCGGCTCCACCCGGCCGGGCGATGGCTCGATGACGCGGGTGGTCACAGCCTCGATGTAGTCCTGGTATTCGCGCTCGACCTGCGCCTCCACCAGCTCGCCGGGCGCGGCAAAGGCGACAAAGACCACGCGGCCATCAGGCCCATGGGCCAGCCCGGCGCCGCCAAACACCAGCGACTCGACGCGGAGGGTGAGGATCTGCGGCTCTTCGGGGGTGCGGTACTTGTTGGCGCGTCGTCCCATGCACTCAGGGTAGGGTTTCCGGGTCTTAGGGGCCGAATCCTCCCCTTGTGAACCCGTAACGCCCTTGCTATTCTGGAAAAGGAGGAGTCTGCCCTCCGCATTTGCCGTCCCCCCCGACCTGGAAGGATTTGTCCCCGCGCATGACTGATGACGCTCTCACCGATACCTCCCCCGCCAGCGACGGCGCCGTGATCGACGGCGTCCTCAGCCGCCTCTCGGCCTTTGGCGATGACGACGCGGGCGAGGACGAACTCTCCGATATCGCCGCCGACGAGGATGAGGAGGCAACCGAGGAGGAGGACGAGGAAGAGGAAGAAGCCAGCATCGCCCTGATGACGGAGGAGTCGGAAGGGATCGATGACCCCGTCCGCATGTACCTCCGTGAAATCGGCAAGGTCTACCTCCTCACAGCCGACGACGAAAAGCACCTGGCCCGCCAGATGGAAGAAGGCCTCCACATCGAGGCCATCGAGCAGGAGTACGTCACCAATTACGGCCACCCGCCCTCGGCCGCCCGCATCGCCGTCAACCTCCTCGACCAGTGGGGCGCGCTCTTTTCCGTCTACAAGGAAGCCAAGCGCTTCATCGACGACTTCGACAAGATCGTCAAGCCCGCCGGCCCGGATGAAGTCACCGTCGTCCGCAAGTGGCGCAACCCCGAGGGCCAGAAGCTCAAGAACCTCTCGCTTAGCGAAACCATCGCCGACCCCCAGTTCCGCGGCCTCATCGATGGTGAGACCGATGGGGACTTCAAGTTCCACGTCATGAACAAGCTCAAGATCGAAGAGGAAGACGCCCACCAGCGCATCGTCACCCTCTCGATCGTCACCCACATCTTCACGCCCGACCTCATCTCCCAGATGGGCGAAGAAGCGGGCAGCGAAGATGATCTGGTGCCGCCGGTCGATGGCCTCATCGAGAAGATCGCCCCGCTGGAAGAGAAGCTCCGCTACCACTTCGAGACCGTGAAGCGGAACGGCCAGAAGGCCACCCGCCGCCTGACCGAGGCGAACCTCCGACTCGTCGTCTCCGTCGCGAAGAAGTACATCGGCCGCGGCATGTCGCTCCTCGACCTGATCCAGGAAGGCAACATCGGCCTCATCCGCGCCGTCGAGAAGTTCGACTACCGCAAGGGCTTCAAGTTCTCGACCTACGCGACGTGGTGGATCCGCCAGGCAATCACCCGCGCCATCGCCGACCAGGCCCGCACCATCCGCATCCCGGTGCACATGGTCGAGACGATCAACAAGCTCGTCCGCGTGAGCC
>CAZRUZ010000122.1:0-8015 GCA_964603275.1 uncultured Anaerolineaceae bacterium
TCGCGGACGTCCAGCGCGGTGACGAGCGACTCGAGCGTGCCAGTGTAGGCATCCTTGAGCTCCACCGACATGTCGCGGATCTCGACGTAGGCGCGCTGGAGCTGGTCGTTCGAGCGCTCGAGGCGCAACACGTTGTCGCGGGTGCGTTCGACGAACTGGGCGATCGAATAGCGGCTCAGAAGTAGCGGAAGGGCGAGCACAACAATTGCGGCGATCCCCAGGTGGCCGTAGACCACTCCGAGCCCCCCGGCGACGGCCCCGAGCACCAGGTAATGCGGGAGGAGCCAGGCGAAGTTCTCGCGATAGGCCTTCTTGAGCGGCCGGCCCGAGGTGAGCGCCATGATCGCGGAAACCGACCACGCGTCGACCGTGAACAGGATGGCAGCGGCGGTGACCCCGCCGAAGATAGTCCAACCCGGGCTGTCGGCCGCATGCTCCGTGCCGTTGACACCCATCGACGAAACGGCCGCTGCGGCGAGGAATGCGGCTACGGCCTCATGGCCGAAGTTGAAGGCGAGCTTGCGGCTGCTCCGGCTCGCGACGAAGTAGCCGGTGATGGCGATCGATGCGGCGGCGAGCGCCCCTCCGGGCAGGCCGAACAGGAGCGCGGCCACCACCGTGCCGACGAAGCTGATCGAGACCCGGCCATCGAAATAGAGGCGGACGGACAGGGCCTCGCTCATGACCGCGAGGACGACCACAGCGCCGAGGTCGAAGGGTTCGTGCACCCGCTCGATCGCGAAGGCCGCGACGAACGCCGCCAGTCCCACCGTGAACATTGCGGCGATGAACACGCTATCGCGAGCCGGTACGGAGGAACGTGTCGCCATCTACACTACTTATCGGTTGCTTAGTGGGCGGCTGACAGCGGCAAGGCCACATTTGTGGCCATTTGGTGACGATCCCACGCAAAACCCACCCCTCCCGGGCCGCCCGGGTGGACGGCGCGGGCACCGTGAGAGACGCGCGGTTCCGGCGATCTCCAGATTCAATCCATGGCCCCACCCCGGTGGTTCCCGGCGCATCGCCCCCGGACCATGCCCCGGCAGGTGACCGTGGTGGACATTGAGTGAACGCTCAATTCTTCCTGTCACCGCGGGAGCGTAGACTGGGGCCTCATGCCGGGACCTCTCGACGGAATCCGTGTCCTCGACTTCACGCGTTACCAGCAAGGCCCGTTCGCGACGGTGATCCTCGGCGATTTCGGCGCCGAGGTGCTGAAGGTCGAAGAGCCGCGGGGCGATTATGCGCGGCGCATGTTCCGCGAGGCCGACGGATACTCCGCGTTCTGGGAAGCGCTGGACCGCGGGAAGAAGTCCATCTGCCTCGACCTGCGCACCACTGAAGGCCAGGAGCTCGCCCTTCGGCTCGGGGAGAGGTGCGATGTGGTAGTGGAGAACTTCCGGGCGGGCGCCATGGATGCATGGGGACTCGGCTATGAGGGGTTCGCCGCCCGAAACCGCCGCATCATCTATGCAAGCGCGACCGGCTGGGGTACGCGCGGGCCGCTGGCGAGCTATCCCTCGTTCGACCAGATCGCCCAGGCGTACAGCGGGTTCGCGCAGCACGCCGGCGGTGGGCCGGGGGCACGGCCCGAGGTCCCCTTCCCGGGGATCGCCGACCAATCGGGCGGGATGAACCTCGCGCTCGGGATCATGACCGCGCTCTTCGTGCGCGAGCGGACTGGCATCGGGCAGAAGGTCGAGGTGTCGCTACTCGGTACCCAGCTCGCCCTGCAGGCGCCGGACATCCTGCACTACCTCCACTTCGGCGAGGAACGTACGCGCGAATTCCGGTCGTCGCCCACCGTGGGGCATTATGCGTGCAGCGACGGGCGCTGGGTGATGATGGCCGGGCTCGACCAGAAGTTCTGGCCGCGGATCGCGCGGGCTCTCGGACGCGAAGAGCTCGCCACCGACCCGCGCTTCACCCACGGGGCAGTCCGCTGGGCGAACCGGCACGACTTGCAGCCCATCCTGGAGTCGATCTTTCAGTCTCATACTTCGGCGCACTGGCTCCAGCGGCTGAGGGAGGAGGATGTGCCGGTCTCCCCGGTGCTGGACTATGCCGGGCTCGCGAGCGAGGAACAGGCAAGCGCCAACGGCTACATCGTGGAGCAGGAGCACCCGGACTTCGGCGCGCAGCGCATCATCGGGCTGCACATCCAGCTCAGCGAGACTCCCGGGACACCCGGGAGTCCTGCTCCCGCACTGGGTGAGCACACGCGGACGGCACTGGCGGAACTGGGCCTCACGGAAGCCGAGCTGGACGAGTTGGAGGCCAGGGGCGTGGCTGGCCCCGCCCGTCTGGTCAGGGAGTAAGGTCGCCCCGGGCCGGCCCGCGCGCGCCGGCGAAGGCGAACCCCAGTGTGGCAAGTGCGGCCCGAACGCCGGCTGGCGCCCCGGTTTCGGCGGACCCGGCAAGCACGCGGCCCGCGACCTCGTCCAGTACGTCGAGCGCACCGGGGACATCAAAGTCGTTGTCCACGGCCGCCCGGAACGCCCGGACCACGGCGCCGTCGTCCGGGGCAGCGGCCGCGTCTTCACGCGTGACCGCGGCCCGCAGGCGTTCGAACCGGTCCCCGAGTGCGTCGATATCGCCCTCGTGGTAGTTCGCGTCGGCGCGGAGATGGGTGCTCAGGAGATAGAGCCGGAGGTGGTCGGGCTCGTACCGGGTCATGAGTTCGCGGGCCAGGACGAGGTTCCCCAGCGACTTGCTCATCTTGACGCCATCGAGCGCGAGCATGCCGTTGTGGAGCCACCAGCCGCAGAAGGGTTCACGGCCATACGCCGCTTCGGCCTGGGCGATCTCGTTTTCGTGGTGGGGGAAGATCAGGTCGCGGCCGCCGCCGTGGATATCGATCTGCTGGCCGAGGTGGCGGACCGACATCGCCGTGCACTCGATACTCCAGCCGGGCCGTCCGGGTCCCCAGGGGCTGTCCCAACTCGGGTCGCCGGGGTCCACCTGCTGCCAGAGGAGGAAGTCGAGGGGCCCCCGCTTCTTGTGGGCGCGCTTTGACTCCGGGTTCTCGCGGGCGGCGAGCTCGTCCAGTGTGACGCCATTCAGCTTCCCGTACCCGGCGAAGGTTGATGCCTCGAAGAACACGTCGCCGTCGACCGCATAGGCGTGGCCACGCTCGATGAGGATCCGGGTGGTCTCGATGATTTCCGCGATGTGATCGGTCGCGAACGGGTAGGCGGAGGGCCGCAGGACGTTCAGCCGGTCCAGGTCCTTGCGGAAGATGGCATCGTTCTCGTCGCGGATCTCGGGGATGGGGCGCCCGCCCTGGCGTTTCGAGACCATGATCATGTCGTCATCGATGTCGGTGACGTTCTGGACGTAAGTGACGGCGAACCCGAGGCTCGCGAGGTAGCGCCGCAGGGTATCGAACTGGACGTAGGAGAAGGCGTGGCCGAGATGGGTAACGTCGTAGGGGGTAACGCCGCAGACGTACATCGAGACCCGGCCGGGAGTAACCGGCCGGAACTCACGGACTTCGCGGCCGAGTGACGAATAGAGACGAAGGGACACGAATGGCTCCGCGCGAGGCTCCAAGTAGCGTAGCAGAAGCCTCGCCGCCCGCGCTTCCGCGGGCGGCGTGAGCGGAGGCGGTTCAGGCAGCGCTGCCGGCCGCCTCCACTGCTTTCTTTGCGGCTTCGAACAGGCCTTCGGCGCGGATCAACGGGAGTCCAGACTCGGCCACCAGCTTCTCGCCCTCGGCGAGGTTGGTGCCGATGAGGCGCATCACGACCGGGACCTCGATCTTCATCTGCTTGTGCGCGTCGATGACGCCCTGGGCGATGATGTCGACGCGAGCCATGCCGCCGAAGATGTTGACGAGAATGGCTTTGACGGACGGGTCATCGAGGATGACCTTGAGCGCGTTCACGACGCGCTGCGGGTCGTTGACGGTGCCGATATCGAGGAAGTTCGCGGGTTCACCCCCGGCGAGCTTGATGGTGTCCATGGTTGCCATCGCGAGGCCGGCGCCGTTGACGACGCAGCCGATGTTGCCATCGAGCTTGATGAAGTTGGCGACGCCGAGCTCCTGGGCCTTCACTTCGAGGGGGTCCTCTTCGTCCTTGTCCCGGAGTGCTTCGAGGTCCTTGTGCCGGAAGAGGGCGTTGTCATCGATGTTGAGCTTGGCGTCGACGGCAACGACGCGCCCATCGGCGGTCAGGGCGAGCGGGTTGATCTCGACGAGGCTGGCATCGGTCGCTACGAGGGTCTTGTAGAGCCCGTGGACGATCTTCGCGAACTGGTCTGCCTGGTCACCGGAAAAGCCGAGGCGCGCGGCCAGGGTGCGGCCGACATAGGCTTCGTAGCCTGCACCGGGATTCACCGGCACGCGGATGATCGCCTCCGGGTTGTTGTGGGCGACGACTTCGATCTCCTGGCCACCCTCTGCCGAGGCCATGATCAGGGCGGAACCCTGCATGCCATCGATGATCGCCGCCAGGTAATACTCCTTGGCGATGTCCGTCTGCTCGGCAACCAGGACGTTCTTGACGAGCTTGCCTTCGGGGCCGGTCTGGATAGAGACGAGATACTTGCCGAGGATTGCCGCGGCAGCCTGTTCCGCCTCTTCGGCGGTATCGGCGAGGCGCACGCCCCCAACCCGGTCGCCTTTCACCTGCCCGGAGTGGTTCGCTGAGTCGGTCGTGAGCTTCCGGAACATGTCTGCCGTCTCGGACTGGCTGACCAGGCGTCCCTTGCCGCGCCCGCCGGCGTGGATCTGGGCCTTGACCACGACCTTGCCGCCGAGTTCCTGGGCGATGGCCCGCGCCTCGGCCGGGGTCGAGGCGACCCTGCCGCCGGTGACGGCGACGCCGTTCTGGGCCAGGAGGTCGCGCGCCTGGTATTCGTGCAGTTTCATGAAGTGCTCCGGGAGGTGTTTGCGCAAGAAATGCTACCGCCGCCGTCCGCTACCAGATAGCGGGCTGGCGGAGAGGGGGAGATTCGAACTCCCGGTGACTTTCGCCACGGCCGTTTTCAAGACGGCTGCAATAAACCACTCTGCCACCTCTCCACCCTCGATTCTCAGTGGCCACGCCGCGCCCGGCAAGATGCGGCCAGCCTTAGCACTCTTGACAGCAGAGTGCTAAGGCCGCGACGATGGTCGTACTCGCCCGGGCAACCGGCCTGTCGTTGAGGTGATTCCTTGCCAACGTATGAGTATCACTGCCCCCGCTGCAAGGCATCCTACGAACTCCGCCAGGGTTTCGACGCCGAGACGACCCACACCTGCGAGGAATGCGGCAAGGGCACGGCCAAGCGCGTCCTCCACGCACCGCCGGTCGTGTTCAAGGGAAGCGGCTGGTACGTGACCGACAGCAGGAACAAGAGCTCGGCAGTCACGGATTCCCCGAGCGAGACCGCGGCCGCTCCGGCGGCAAGCGAGAAACCCGCGGCCGCGCCGGCTGCTCCCCCCACGCCGGCGGCGCCGGAGTCGAACGCCGCTTCGTGATGTAGTTCACATACCGGACTTCGAGTTTCGGCTATTCCAACACCGTTCCGCTCCCTATACTCCACCCATGGTTGGCCCCTCACACAATCGGCGCCCCAGGGGGTCGGCCGCTCATTCCGCCACGACGCGCGAACGCATCCTTGCTTCGGCCCGCCGCCTCTTTGCTGCGCACGGCTACCAGGGAACGTCCATCAGGATGGTCGCCCGCGACTGCGGGCTCACCGACCCGGCAGTGTATTACCACTTCCGGACCAAGGCCGACATTTTCGACGAGCTGCTGGTCCCTCCCCCATACGAATCGCCCCCTCCCCATCCGGAGATTGTGACGCGCGAGGTTCTCGCGGGGTTCCTGGAGGAGCGCTTTCTCTGGTGGGCAGTCAACGGTGACTTCATCCGGCTGCTGATGCGGGAGCAGCTCAAGGGCAGGCCTGAGAGCATCGCCTACCTGCAAACCTCGGAGCAGCATTACCGCGAGGAGACGCGCGAACCTCTGGCCGCCGTTTTCGGCGATGCGGGAGAGGCAGTGGTGGACCTCGTGTTCCACATGCTCTCCGGGTTCCTCTGGGACGTAATCCTGTCGTATGGATCGGAGACGGCCGGCGTGGTTGCGCAGGAGTCATTCCGGGTGCGGGTCCGGCGCCTTATCGCGGCGGCGCTTGATGCGGGCGAAAAGGTCCACGGATGAGCCAGGAACGACAGGCGCCGCTCACCCGGAGACGTGCCGAGCCAGCCAACCGCGGAAGCGATGAGACGCGGCTCCGCATTCTCCGGGCGGCACTCGAGCTGTTTTCGCGTGATGGCTTCGATGCGACCACGGTCCGGGCGATCGCCAGGCGGTGCGAGATCTCCGACGCGGCGGTCTTCTACTACTTCACGAGCAAGCAACAGCTCCTTGACGCGCTCTGGAGCTTCCCATCGGAGGACGGGTTCCGGCGCCTTAAGCCGGGTGGCCCCATGACGCCGGCGCGGCTCCGGTCGCTCACCGATGAGTCGCTCGATGTGATCGCGGATAACCACGACCTTCTGCGGCTAATGACCGGCCAGGCCCTCGCTGGCGACCGCACCGCGAGCGCACTGCGGGAAGAGGCGCGCGTGGTGTGGCGCCGCATGGTGCATGCCCATTTTGCCGCCTCGGCGGACATCGAGACCGCCGAAACGGCAACGGATGCCCTGCACGCGCTCATCACCGGGATCACGATGCGCGTGGTGATGGAGCACGGTGACGATGCCCCGCGCATCTGCCGCGACCCCGAGTTCCGGGAGAGCCTTTTCCGGCGGGCCCTGCTGGTGGTGCCCGTGGCTCCACCGGCGGCAGCGGCTGGCTGATGCGGGCCGTCGTCCAGCGCGTCCTCAGCGCTTCGGTTGACGTTGACGGTGTAACGGTGGGCGCCATCGGGCCGGGGATGCTCGTGCTTGTCGGGGCTGCCGGGGAGGATACGGAAGCGATCGCGGCGCGGATGGCCGCCAAGGTCGCCGGGATGCGCATCTTCGAAGACGATGCGGGCAGGATGAACCGCTCGCTGGCGGACACCGCTGGCGAGGTGCTCTGCATCAGCCAGTTCACCCTCTACGGCGACGTGCGCCGGGGGAACCGGCCGTCGTTTGACCGGGCCGCGCCCCGGGCCGCCGCAGAACCGCTCTACGATCACTTCTGCGCCGCGATCGAGGCTGCGGGGGTCCGTTGCGCGCGGGGCGTGTTCGGCGCGGAGATGCGGGTCAGCCTGGTCAACGACGGCCCTGTCACTATCGTGATCGACTCGGCCGAGCTGGAGCAGCCCCGGCGCGCTTGACCGCAATGCCGGGGGAGCCGCAACGTTCACCCACACCCCGGTACCTGGAGCCCGCCCATGCGCATGAGCAAACTGATGTTGAAGACGCTCCGCGAGCCGCCCTCAGAGGCTGAGCTTGCGAGCCACAAACTGTTGCTTCGTGCCGGGCTGGTCACTCCGTTTGCCGCGGGCCTCTATTCGTTCACCCCGGTGGGCTGGCGCGTCCTCCGCCGGATCGAAACCATCATCCGCGAGGAGATGGACGCGAGCGGCGCGCTCGAGGTGCACCTCCCGGCGCTCAACCCCATCGAGATGTGGGAGCAGACGGGCCGCGCCGAATCGATGGGGCAGACGCTCTTCCGGCTGACCGACCGTAAGGAGCGCGGGTTCGTCCTCGGGCCAACGCATGAAGAAGGGATGAGCCTGCTCGCGTCGCGCCACATTCAGAGCTACCGCGACATGCCGGTGACGCTGTACCAGATCCAGACCAAGTTCCGGGACGAGCCGCGGCCGCGCGGTGGTCTTGTCCGCCTGCGCGAGTTCACGATGAAGGATGCGTACAGCTTCGACGCGGGCTGGGACACGCTCGACGCGAGCTACGACGCTGCCTTCGAGGCGTACGTGCGTATCTTCCGGCGGGCAGGCATCCCCGTGGTCCCGGTAGCCGCCGACTCGGGCGCCATCGGCGGGAAGGACAGCCAGGAATTCGTCTTCCTCACGCCCGATGGTGAGGACGAGGTGCTCATCTGCCCGGGATGCGGTTACGCGGCGAACGCCGA
>CAZRUZ010000123.1:0-8000 GCA_964603275.1 uncultured Anaerolineaceae bacterium
AGCAGGCGGCGTTGATTGCCCAAAACCAGGGATGAAGTGGGCGGTCCGGCTACTTCTTGCCGGCGTTCAGCCATGCCATCATCGAGCGCATCTCCGCGCCCACGTGCTCCACCGGGTGCTCCGTTTCGATCCGCCGCGTTGCCAGGAAATGCGCCCGGCCGGACATGTTCTCCAGGATGAACTCCTTGGCGAACTGCCCGGTCTGAATCTCCCGCAGGATCTTCTTCATCTCCGCCTTTGTCTGGTCGGTGATGATGCGCGGGCCGCGGGTGTAATCGCCATACTCCGCCGTGTCACTGATCGAGTAGCGCATCCGCGAAAGGCCGCCCTCGTAGATCAGGTCCACGATGAGCTTGAGCTCGTGCATCGTCTCGAAGAAGGCGCTCTCCGGCTGGTATCCGGCTTCCACCAGGGTCTCGTAGGCCGCCTTGATCATCGAGGAGAGACCGCCGCAGAGGATGACCTGCTCGCCGAAAAGGTCGGTCTCGGTTTCTTCCCGGAACGTGGTTTCCAGCACGCCAGCGCGCGTCCCGCCGATGCCCTTGGCGTAGGCCAGCGCCACCTGCTGGGCAATCTCGCTCGCATCCTGGTGCACGGCCACCAGGCACGGCACGCCCCCGCCCTCCGTGTACACCCGCCGCACCAGGTGCCCCGGCCCCTTCGGCGCGATCATCGTCACATCCACGAACGGGGGCGGCTGGATCTGCTGGAAGTGGATGTTGAACCCGTGGGCGAACATCAGCATCTTGCCTTCCGAAAGGTTCGGCTCGATGCCCGTCTGGTAGATGGCCTTCTGCACCTGGTCCGGCGCCAGCATCATGATGATGTCGGCTTCCTTCGCCGCTTGCTCAACCGTGGCCACCTTCAGCCCCGCCTGCTGCGCTGCCTCCCACGATTTCGAGCCCGGGTACAGGCCGATCATCACGTCGCAGCCGCTGTCCTTCAGGTTCAGCGCGTGCGCGTGCCCCTGCGACCCGTAGCCGATGACCGCGATCTTCCTGCCATTCAGCAGTGAGAGATCAGCATCCTTGTCATAATACATCGTTGCCATTCGACCGGGTCCTCCAGGGAGTGTGTTAGGTGACGGAAGCGGGCGGAGTTACCTGCCCGTATCAGCCGGGGAAGATAGGCGACCGGGCGTGCCGGTCGCTGGCGAGGTTCTCGAACGGGTTGACCCCGAGTTCGCGGAGCATTGCGTACCGCTCGATGACCGCGATCTTGCCATCGACGGTGCGCACCCATGCCGCGAACCGCGGGCGCGATGGGTCGATCGCCAGTTCCACAAGAGCATCGCGATCGCCGGCGAGGATTCCGGTCACACGGAGTTGCCCCATCATCGGCGCCGGGATGGCCGCCAGGAAGTCGAGGATGTTCTCCCCGCCCGTCACGATCCCGTTCACCCCATCGATGAGTGCCGGCCTGGCCGTGAACGCCGCCAGGGCCGCCTCCCGGTCGCCGCTCATCAGGGCATCGTAGAAGGAGGTCACCGCGGTGCGCGTTGCGCTCGCCGAACCGCCCTTGAAGCCTTCCGCCTCTTTCATCGCGGCGGCCGTTTCCTTATCGAACTCGATGTTCCGCAGCATCCCGTACAGGCGCCGGTCCACCACCTCGCCCGTGGCATCGAAAGCGAACGTTTCGACGACGCGCTGGCTGAACGGCCGCCAGTCGTAGCCCTTCGCCTCCAGCGTCGCCCGGATTGCGACGGTCTCACCGTCCTCGATGTACTCGATATCGGCGTAGTTGCAGTCTGCGTAGTCAACCAGGAATTTGCGGTGCCAATCGGCGATCGCATTCGAATCGCGCAGGATTGGCCCCCGGAACGAGACGAACCGTGCATCTGGCGCGTGCAGCGCTTCGATCTCCGGGAAACGGTCGAAATTGATCGCCGTGATGAGCGCGTTGACCGTGGCAATGTTTGACATGATGGCCGAACCTGTTGGTGGGGTCCGCTGGATTGTATCGCGAGACTCAAGACCGGGGTAGCGAGCCCCGCTCCAGGTGGGCATCCCGCCTAACTACCCCGCGACGTAGACTCTGGCTGGCGCACCGCGCCCTCGTTTGAGGTGGCTTCTCATGTCTGTCCGTCCCGACCCTGGTGGGTTTCCCCATCGCCGCGCAGCGGAGGTCTCCGCCGTTTCCGCCACCCAGATGCGCGATATCCAGCGTGCCGCCCAGGAAGAGTTCGGCGTCGACATCCTGCAGATCACCGAGAACGGCGGCCGCGCTGTCGCCACCGTTGCCCTTGCCATGCTCGGGGGCAAAGGGCGTGGGCAGCGAGTCGTGATCCTCTGTGGTGGCGGTAACAAGGGCGCGTCGGGACTCGCCGCGGCCCGCCATCTCTCCAACTGGGGCGTCCGCATCGACCCGATCGTTTGCGGCGTCGAGGAGGAAGCGTCCTTCACCGCCCGCCGCCAGCTTCACACCCTCCGCCAGGCCGGCATCCTCGAGCCCGCCGACCTTGAATCAAGCGAAATCACCGTCGAAGAACAGCTCGCCGAGGCCGACCTGGTCATTGATGCCCTCGTCGGCTACGGACTCGAAGGTCCGCCGATGGGCATTGCCGCCGCCGTCACCGACCTCGCCCTGCAGGCCCGCCGCCCCGTCCTGGCCATCGATGTCCCCACCGGTGTCAACGCGACCACCGGCGAGGTCAGCTACCCGGCGATCCGGGCGGTCACCACCCTCATGCTTGACCTGCCCAAGAAGGGCGCCCTCGAACCTGCCGCCCGCTCCCACGTCGGCGAGCTCTTCCTCGCTGACCTTGGCATCCCCCTTGGCCTGCACGAGCGCCTTGGTATCCGGTCGGCTGCGATTTTCGATGAAGGCCCCATCGTCCGGCTTCGCCGTTGATGCACCCGAGCGGGTCTGTCGCCTTAGTCCTCCTGCCTGTTACGCTTCGCCCTGCGGAATCTTTCGTGCGAGGCTAACCGTGTCGGCGTCACCTGCCACACTCGACCAGGCCCTCGAAACGGCCATGCGCTTCTTTGCCGAGTCCATCGTCATGTTCGACTCGCTCCGGTTTCGCGCGTGGGCCGAAATGGGGCTCACCACCACCCAGCTCCGCGTCCTGTTTCTCATCCGGGCCAATCCGGGTGTCACATCCGGGGAACTCGCCCAGACTATTGGCGTGACGCCCCCGACCATTTCCGGGGTCGTCGATCGCCTGGTCAGGATGGGCCTTGTCCGCCGCGAGGACGACGAGTCCGACCGCCGCCTCGTCCGCAACCTCCTGACCGACCAGGGCGCCAGCACCTGCAGCGTCCTCCAGCAGCGTGCGCAGGCCTTCACCCGCCGCCTGCTCTCCGAGCTCCAGCCGGCCGAACTCGATGCCCTCATTGTCGGCCTGGGTGCGGTCGTCCGCGCGGGCGAAACCGTCACCCCCGCCGACCTGGCTCCAACCAACCCAACACCACCGAGGTGCGAAGAACCATGACCACCCACCGCAGGATCCGCTCGATCGATCTCGAGAACCCGTTCGCCGAATCGTTCGAAGGGATGTGTGAAGTCCTCCTCGTCCGCCACGGCGAACAGCAGTTCTTCGACAACATCCCGCTGGGGCAGGCCTACGATGCCCCGCTCTCCGCGCTCGGCCAGCGCCAGGCCCAGGCCGTCGGCGAGCGCCTCGCGCCCGCCCGCCTCGGCCGCGTCTACTGCAGCAACATGGTCCGCGCACACGATACGGCGAAGGCTATCGCCGGCCATCACGGCCTCACGCCCGTCGTCCTGCCGGACCTCCGCGAGATTGACCTCTGGCAGCGAGCCCCCCAGGACAAGGGCCTCCTCGATATCTACTCCCGCGAACAGCTCGCCGATGTCTACCGCGAAGTTACCCGCTCCAGGAAGCACTCCGCCTATCCCTACTGCGAGGATGTCGATGAGTTCCGCGCCCGCGTGTTCGGAGCGATCGACCAGATCGTCGATGAGAGCATCGGCATGCGCGTCGTCGTCGCCTGCCACGGCGGAGTGATCAACGCCATCCTCAGCAGCATCCTTGGCTCGGTGTTCGATCACCTCGTTTCGGTCCATCACACCAGCATCACCGTGCTGCGCGCCGCCGATACCCGCCGCATCCTGTTGACCATCAACGACTACTCCCACGTGATGTCCTTCCAGAAGTCACGCGGCGACATGAACGCCTGATGGAAACCCTGCGCGCCGATCCGTCCTGGTTCGAGATCGACCCGCAGTTCTACCGTCACGGCGGGTCGTGTCTCAACCCGTCCGAAGTCGACGCCATGGATGTCCAGCCCGGGCAGGAGGTTCTCGTAACGCCCCCCGGAAACGGCGAGGAAGCGCTCTCCTTCGCCAACCTCGGCGCCCGCGTGACCGTCATCGGCTCCGAACTGGCGATGCGTGACGCCAGGAAGCTCGCCTCCGATTCAGGAATTCAGGTTGAGTTTGCCGACGGTGACCCGGCGGACGTCTCCTCGCGCTCCCCCTTCGACGCCGTCTATTGCCCCTGGGGCACGCTCGATCAGCTCGAGGAGTTCGCGCCCTGGGCCGCCGCCATCGCCACGGTGCTCAAGCCCGGCGGCCGCCTCGTCCTTTACGATAGGCACCCCTTCTCCAGCGTCGCCGCCGTGCACAAAGGCATGTTCGTCATCGGCCGCTCGTACTTCGATGACGGCCTTCCCGCCGCCAATGGTTGGACGCTCGGTGACCTCGTCAGCTCGCTTGGCGCCGAAGGGCTGGCGACCATGCTCCTCGAGGAGTTCCCCGCCTCTGACCGGTTCACTTCGCCCCTCGACCGCCTCGGCATCCGTTGGGATATCCGCTGGCGGATACCGGGCGCCCTGCTCCTCGTCGCCGTGCGAGTCCGTTGAACCGGGAGGGCCGATGCGCACCCTGGCCGTTGCCGTCATCGTTCTCGCCGCCATCACGGCCGTCGTCCTCCGCGGGCGGCGGTTCGAGCGGTGGGAAGTCTCCGGCGCCAGCATGTCTCCGGCCCTCGCTCCCGGCGATTGGCTCATGATCGAGCGCCTCCGCCCGGGCGCGGCCCTGCCTGGCGCCGGGTCGATTGTCCTCGTCGCCGACCCCCGCGACCCCTCCCTTCCGCTGCTCAAGCGGATCACCCGCATCGATGCAGAAGGAAAGGTATGGATCGAAGGCGATAACCCGCCCTACAGCACCGATAGCCGCCACTTCGGGCCGGTCCCGGTCACCTCGATCGCGGGTATTGTCAGGTTCCGCTACTGGCCGCCCGCCCGGGCCGGCCGGATCTCCCGCGGAGCCGCCCAAACGTCCGCCTGACCCACCTCGCGCGGCCCCTTGTGTTTGTAATCACAATCCCCCCTTGTTAGACTCTGTTCCGCCGGGAAGGGCGCTCATCGCCCACCGCGAACATGGGGGCGCAATGGCGTACGGCAGTGGCATCGCAAAGGGTATGGGGCTCACCATCAGGAGCCTCTTCAGGCCCGTGGCGACCATCAACTACCCCGAACAATCCCGCGCCGTGCCCGTCTACGCCCGCACGAACCTCCTCTGGTTCGAAGAGCGCTGCACCGGCTGCTCCACCTGCGCCCAGGCCTGCCCCGATGGCTGCATCCTTGTTGCCACCAGCCAGGACGCCGAAGGCCGCAGGAACATCGACCGCTACGAGATCGACTTCCGCATCTGCATGTATTGCGGACTCTGCACCGAAGCCTGCCCGTACGAAGCCATCCAGCCCGGCGGCCCCCTCGACGACGCGGTCTACCAGTTCGACGAAATGTATCGTGATAAGCACGCGCTCACCCGCGTGGCGGAACGGTTCCTCAAAGGGAACAACAACACCTATCCCAACGGTATGAAGGCTCCCGAACCCGGGACCGACTTCCACCGGCTGTAGCAGGTATACATGGTCACCATCACCGTTGACGGCAAGGTTCTCGATGCCCCTGCCGGCGCTCCACTTGTCGAAGTCCTCAAGAACAACGGCTTCTACGTTTCGAGCCTCTGTTACGTTGACGGGCACAAGCCCTACGCGGGCTGCCGCTCCTGCCTCGTCCGCATCGAAGGGCCGCCCGCGCTCCAGCTTTCCTGCACCGCCGTGGTCCAGGAAAACATGGTCGTCTACACGGATACCGATGAGGTCCGCGAGGCCCGCAAGTCCGTCGTCTCCATCATCCTGGCGAACCACAGCGACCGCTGCCTGACCTGCCACCGGCGCGAACACTGCCACCCCGGTGATATCTGCCTCCGCGACGACGTTGTCACGCACCGCTGCCTGACCTGCTCGAAGAACTACCGCTGCGAACTCCAGGCTACCTGCGAGATGGTCGGGTCTTCCGGTTACGAACCGTGGGTCGGTGAAGAACGCTCCTGGTACCAGACCCAGCACCCGCCCGCCGACCGCGCCAACCCGTTCATGGAATTTGACCCGCAGATGTGCATCCTCTGCACCCGCTGCGTGCGCGCCTGCGATGAGAAGCGCCACACCGGCGCCATCACCCTCAGCGGGCGCGGCTGGGACACCATGATCGCCTTCGGCGCCGGCGGCGCCATCCACGAAAGCAACTGCGATTTCTCCGGCGCCTGCATCGATGTCTGCCCCACGGCGACGCTGATGGAACACCCCAACAAGTGGGTCGCCAAGCCGGAAGTCTGGACCACCACCACCTGCGATTCCTGCGCCGTCGGTTGCAGCATCCGCATCGGCTCGAAGGATGGCCGCGGCGTCATCGTCCGTCCCGGTGATGGCAACCCCGTCAGCGGCGACCAGATCTGCGTCCGCGGCCGCTACCACTACGATTCGCTCAAGCCGCGCGAACGCCTTGGCAAGCATGTCGTTCGCCGCGGCAACGTCCAGGCCCCGGTTGACCTGGCGACCGCCGCCGCCGAAGCCGCGAAGGCGCTCAAAGCCGCCGCCGCGAAGGGCCGGATTGCCGTCCTCGCCGGCGCGACGATCACCAACGAAGAAGCCGCCCTCGCCCAGGCGATCGCCCGTTCGGCCTTCAAGACCTCCGCCGATAGCTCCCTTGGCCCGGTCATCCGCGCCACCCGGGATGCGCTCGATGCCCGCTTCGGCACATGGCGCATGGCCGCCGACCTGACCCGCGTCAAGTCCGCGAAAGCCATCGTCGTCGTCGCCGATGACCTGGAAGAGAGCCACAACGTCATCAGCGTCCGGGTCAAGGACGCCGTCGTCCACCACAAGGCCAGCCTCATCGTCATCGGCCCGCTCCGCAGCGAACTCGTCGATTTTGCCGCGCTCTGGGTGCGCCCCGCCGCTGGCGAAGAAGGCCTCGCCGCCTCGCAGATCGCCGATGCCCTCTCCGGGAAGCCGGCTGCCAACGACGACATCGCCCGCGCCGCCGAGATCCTGAAGGCTGCCCCGCAGGACGAGACCCTCGTCATCTGCGCGCCCAACCCGGTTAGCGCCCCGCTCGCCGCCGCCATGACCGGTGGCGCCGCGAACCTCGCCATCGCGCTCTTCGGCGCGGACGCCAGCAAGAATCTCGCCGTCCTCCCGCCCGAAGTGAACGTGTACGGCCTCCTCGACCAGGGTGTCGCCGCCGATGGCGCCGCCAACCCGCTCGAAGGCGCCACAGGCGTGCTTCTCATCCGCGACGACCCGTCGATGCGGCTCGCCGGCGCCGCCGAGGCTCTGGCCCGCATGGATGCCGTTGTCGTCATCGACAATGTCCTCCACCCCTCGGCTCGCAACGCCACGGCCGTCATTGCCGAAGGCCGCGCGTATGCCTCTGACGGCACCTACACGCAGGGTGACTTCCGCGTCCAGCGCCTTTCCCGCGCGGTCCAGCCCGAAGGCGACGCCGTGCCACTGTTCGATGCGCTCAGCAGCCTGGCCGGTGCACTTGGTGTCACGGTCCCGGCCTCGCCCGATACGGTCCTCGCCGCGATCGCGAAAGATAACCGCGCCTACGAGCCCGCCGCCGACCTCATCATCGGCGAAGGAGTCCGCCTCGAAGTTGCCGCCTCGCCGAAGGCAACGGCGGTGGCCGTCGAGTCCGTGGCGGCGTCCGATGGCCTGCGCGTCATCGCCGCCCGCGACCTCTATA
>CAZRUZ010000124.1:0-7778 GCA_964603275.1 uncultured Anaerolineaceae bacterium
CGTCTAGGTCTTTCCTCTTTCCTCTTTCCTCTCTTCCCTCCTAACATCCCCCCGTGCCTCGTTTCCCTTCCACCCCCGACCTCGACCTGCTCTTCCGCCCTCGTTCCGTGGCCGTCGCCGGCGCATCGACCAACGTCGATAGCCCGGGCCACGACTACCTGGTCTCGCTCAAAGCCCAGGGCTTCGCGGGGCCCATTTACCCAATCAACCCCCGCGCCGATGAAGTCGCCGGGCTGAAGGCCTACCCCCGCCTCGCCGATGTCCCGGGCGAAGTCGACCTGGTGATCTCCTGCGTTCCCGCATCGGCCGTGCTCGAACTCGTCGACCACTGCGGCCAGCGCGGCGTCCGTTTCCTCCACCTCTTCACCGGGCGCTTCAGCGAGACCGGCGACGAGGAAGCTGCCAGCCTCGAACGCGAGATCGCCGCCGCTGCTGCCGCGAAGGGCATCCGTATCCTCGGGCCGAACGGCATGGGCCTCTACCACCCGGCCGGCGGCCTCTCCTTCCGCCCCGACCTGCCCACCACCCCTGGCGGTGCCGCCTTCCTCAGCCAGAGCGGAAACAACGCCGTCGAAGTCATCACCCGCGGCAACGCCCGCGGCCTCCGCTTCGGCAAGGTCGCGAACTACGGCAACGGCCGCGATGTCACCCCCGGCGAGATGCTTCGCTACCTTGCCGATGACCCCGAGACCACCGTCATCGGCGCCTACGTCGAAGGCGTCCCGGATGGCCGCGGCTTCTTCGAGGGCCTCGCAGCAGCAGCCGAAAAGAAGCCCGTGATCATCCACAAAGCGGGCCGCACTGCCGCCGGCGCACGATCGGCAGCCTCCCACACCGCCGCCCTGGCCGGCGCCGCCGGGCTCTGGAGCACCGTCCTCCGCCAGGCCGGCGCCCACGAAGCACGCAACCAGGAGCAGCTGGTCGACCTGATGCTCGGCGCCGCCCTCCTGCCCAGGTCCACCGGGCGCAACATCGCCGTGGTCGGTGGTGGCGGCGGGCGGAGTGTCCAGTCGGCCGATGCCTGCGAAGAGAACGGCCTGACCGTCGTCGCCCTCCCGTCAGACGTCCGCGAAAAGGTCCGCGAGCGCGCCCCCCAGCTGGCCGATTGGGTGGGCAACCCGGTCGACCAGTCCATCCTCGCCGGGAGCGGCCTCTCCTCGAACGGCCTCCTCGAACTGATGCTCGAAAGCCCGGTCTACGACCTCGCCATCGCCAACGTTGGCGAGGACTGGTTCTTCGGCCGCCCGGACGCCGGTGACCGGCTCAAGCACGCCTGCAACCGCCTCGCCGAGATCTGCGAGAGGTCCGCGAAGCCAGTCGCCGTCGTCCTTGGCCCCACCGAGACCAACAATCCGGAGCACCGCCAGCTCGTCGATGAGGTGCGCGATGGGTTCACCGGCAGGGGCATCGCGGTCTACCCCACCGTCGAACGCGCCGCCTTCGCCCTCGGCCGCCTCGCCCCCTGACCTCCGGCCGCATGGACCCACTCACAGGCACCAACCTGCCGTTACCGCGCCGCGGACGCGGCGGCACCATGGGTGGGACGGCGTCTCGCGCCGCGGAGGAACCCGATGGAACTCACCCCCATGCAGAAGGCCACCGGCTCGCTCAGGGCTCTGGGTCGTGGCGAATTGCTCTCGCTCGCCCATGCCTACCTGGAAAGCCACATGCTCGCCTGCGAGCTCGTCGGCCAGGAAAAGCCGGACCACGCCAGCCAGGAGCAGATCAGCGACCGCGTCCAGCGCCTCAGCGATGACCAGCTCATCGCCCTGCTGATGCCGGTCTCCGCCCTCGGCCACGGGGGATAGCTCCCGTCCGGCTGCTACGGGACAGGCCTCGGCCCGGCGTCGGCCCGGAGTTCGCCGACGAACACCAGCATGGTCCGCCCATCGGCCAGGATGACGCCGGAGGCATCGCCGCCCTTTATCCGGCTGCCGCCGTCGAGCGTCCATGTGGCGCCATCCGTCGAGGTGGCCGACCAGATCCCGTCGCGCCCGGAACCGTAGTAGCGCAGCACGCCCCCGCTTACGACCGCATTCCCGATCCACTGCCGCCCGACCCCCGCGTCCACCTGCGGCTGCTCGGTGAAGGCCAGCCCGTCGGCCGATACCGCGTGATAGCCCTTCCCGGTGTTCGCCTGGCTCGTGTGCGAAAACAGGTGCCAGGCGCCCGCGAACCAGACGACCGCCGCATCGACCGTCCCCCCGGCGGGCGCAAAGCGCACGCCCGGCTCGAACGTGTAGTTCACCGCATCGACCGAGATCGCCGAGTAAATCCCGGGCCGTCCGGCCCCGCCGAGTTCGTTCGAGGTGAAGTAGAGCCGGTACCGGCCATCCGCGAGCTGCACTACCGTCGGGTCGAACGGCCGCATCAGGTTCGCCGGGAGTCCGCTGAAGACCATCCGCGTGGGCGCCGTCCACGTCGCGCCGGCGTCCGTTGAGAACGCCACCGCGACCTTGTCGAACGCCGCTTCGTCGTCGAACGGGAACCACTGGAACACCGCCACGAGCCGGCCACCGCTATCCCCGATAACGCACGGCACGCCCGCGCGCTCGATGAAGGGCGAGGACTCCCCAAAGGTCAGGCCGTCGTTCGAGAACGCTACCTGCAGGTCGCGGTTCCAGGGGCCGTCCGTCTCGTTCGGGCCTGGCCGCGGCGCCGGCGACGGTTTCGGCGGTGGTGTCTGTGCTGGCGATGGCGTGGGTTGGGCCGAGGGCTCTCCATCAGCAGCCACGTTGGGCACGATGGTGGTGGTCTTCGGGGTCACGCCCGGCCCCTCGTCCAGCCGCGGACTGCACCCCCCCGCCACGAACACCAGCACTGCCAGCCCGGCAGCAGCGAGCCTCAGATGCGTCATCACCACGCCTCCTGTGTGTGCAGTATGGACGGAATCACGCCCGAAGTGACGGGGCCGCGCGTTCGCCAGCACGGCATTCCCCGCCCCTCTGGTACCCTCTGAAGAGCGGGCCGGCCCGGGCGATTCGCCGTCGCCGCCCCACGGGATTCACTACCACATGCTCTACTGCGAAGAAGCATCCAAATCGTTCGGACCTGTCGATGTCCTCCAGGACCTCACCTTCATCGTTGGGGATGGCGAGCACGCGGGCCTCGTGGGGCCCAATGGCGCCGGAAAGTCCACTATCCTCCGCCTCATCGCCGGCGATCACCGGCCCGATACGGGAGCCTGCGGGTTCCGCGGCGGCGCCATCGGCTACCTCCGCCAGGAAGCCGGCCTCGATGACGCCAACACCCTGCTGGAAGAGCTCTGGCTCGCCTTCCCCGAGGCGCACGCCATCGAAGCCCGCCTCGCCGAGATCGCTGCCCGCATCGAACGCGGCGAGGGCGACCTCGATGCGCTCATCGATGAACAGGCCGCCCTTTTCGAGCAGTTCGAAGCCCTCGATGGCTACCGCATCGAAGCGCGCATCGGCCGCGTGCTCGATGGCCTCGGCTTCGCTCCCGGCGATAGCGGCAAGAAGTGCGGTGAGTTCTCCGGCGGCTGGCAGATGCGCATCGCCCTCGCCAAGGTCCTCGTCCGCCGCCCCGAAAACGTCCTCCTCGATGAGCCCACCAACCACCTTGATGCGAAGACCCGCGCATGGCTCGCGGAAGAGCTCCAGGACTGGGATGCCGCCATCCTCATCGTCACCCACGATGGTGACTTCCTCGACCGTGTAGCCACGCGAATCCTCGACCTGCGCGACCGCACCATCGAAAGCTACGCCGGCAACTACACCAGCTACCAGAAACAGAAGGCGGCGAAGCTCCAGGCCCAGGACCAGGCCGCCGCGCGCCAGGACCGCGAGCTCGCCAAGCAGGAGCGCTTCATCGAACGCTTCCGCGCCAAGGCCACCAAGACGAGCCAGGTCCAATCGCGCGAAAAGCAACTGGCGAAGGTCGAGCGCGTCGAGCGCACCCGCAAGGATGCCGAAGTCAACTTCACCATCACCTCCCACGGCCGCACCGAGCGCGATGTGCTGATGATGAAACACATCGGCCACACCTACGGCGACCACCTTGTCCTTGTCGATGTGAACCTCCACATCGAGCGCGGCCAGAAAGTCGTCTTCATCGGCCCGAACGGCAGCGGAAAGAGCACCCTGCTGCGCATTGCCGCGGGCCTGGTGGCGCCCACCGAAGGCGCACTCGAATGGGCCGAACGCGCCCGCCCCGGCTACTACGACCAGCACCAGGATGAAGCGCTCGACCCCAACCGCACCGTCCTCGAGGAAGTCCGTGCCGTGGCCGGCGGCGCCCCCGATGTGAAGCTCCGCACCGTCCTCGGCCAGTTCCTCTTCAAGGGCGACGATGTCTTCAAGCCCGTCAGCGTGCTCTCAGGCGGCGAGCGCAGCCGCGTCGCCCTCGCCAAGTTCCTCATCCAGCCGACGAACGTGCTCCTCCTCGACGAGCCGACCAACCACCTGGACCGCACCACCCGCCGCAAACTCATCGAAGCGCTCCAGGGCTACGAAGGCACCATCATCTGCGCCAGCCACGACCCCGGAATTGTTGAAGGCGTCGCCACCCATGTCTACGAAGTGAAGGACCTTGCCGTCCGCGAACTCCTCCACATGCGCCGGGGCTGAGTACGCTCCCGCTACCCATCACGCCTCGCGCTGGCGCCCCACGAACTCCTTGGGCAGCCGCACGGTGAAGGTTGCCCCCGCCCCGGGTTTGCTCTCCACGGTGGCCGTGCCGCCGTGCGCGCGCACCAGGTGCTTCACGATCGCGAGGCCCAGACCCACGCCCGGCTCCGCCCGCGAGGCATCACCCTTGTAGAACCGCTCGAACACGCGCGGCAGGTTCGCCTCCTCGATCCCGGGCCCGCTGTCACTCACTGACAGCGCCACCAGCGGGCCTTCATCCTTCGCCGAGACCCGCACCATCGCCCCTTCCGGGCTGAACTTCACCGCGTTGTCGAGCAGGTTGCTCACCACCCGCAGAAGCGATGCCCGGTCCGCCTCCACCGTGAGGTCGCAGCCCTCGTTCGTGATCCCCACCTTGAGCGCCTCGGTCCGCGGCCGCAGGAGCGAGGCGGCTTCGTCCACCAGGTCGCCCAGCCGCACCGGTTCCGGGTCCAGCGCGATCGCCCCCGATTCGATCCGCGAGAGGTCGAGCAGCTCGTTCACCAGCGCCGTGAGCCGGTCGACCTGCTGGCGGATCCGCCGGAAGAACTCCGGCTGCTCGTCCGGCTCCACCCCGTCTTCCATGATCTCTACCAGCGCCCGGATCGATGCCAGCGGTGTCCGCAACTCGTGCGAGACGTTGCTCAGGAAATCGCGCCGCACCTGGTCCAGCCGCTGCACTTCCGTCAGGTCGGTCAGCACCAGGAGGACGGCCCACGCGCCGCCATCGCGGATCGGCAGGGCGGCCGCCCGCAGTGACGTCCGGGCGGGGCCAAAGGTCACGACCTCGCTCTGCCCGTGCTCCGGTTCGCGGATCACCCGCCGGACGAGCGCATCGATCTCGTAGTCCCGGGCGATTTCGATGAGCGGACGGCCGATCGCATCGGCCATCGTCGTGCCGAAGAGGCTCACCGCCGCCGGGTTCAGGAAGGGGATGGTCGTGTCGGCCCGCACCGCCACCATCGCATCCTCGGAGGCGTCGAACACGGCCTCCAGCCGCGCCTGCTCCGCCGCCACGCTCTCGAAAAGCTGTTCCACCCGCCCGGCCATGACGTTGAAGGCATTGGTCAGTTCGCCGGCCGGTCCCGGCTGGTCGGGCACGCGCTGGGCCAGCTCGCCGTCCGCGATCCGCCCGGCCGCGTCCACCACCTCGCGCAGCGCCGCCGCCGGCCGCCGGAACAGGAGGTAGCCCAGCACCGTCGCGCCAATCGCCACGCCGATACTCACGTACACCCAGATAGCGCCGGGCCCTCGTAGCATCAGCCCGGCCCCGAGGCCCGCGAGCCCGCTCCCCAGCGCCACCAGTGCGCCACGCAGCGCCAGGTCGCGATTCATTGTTCAGCCTTCGAAGAGGTAGCCGCTCCCGCGGATGGTCCGCAGCCGCTCCGGGTTCGCCGCGTCGTCCTCGATCTTCTGGCGGAGCCAGCGAATGTGGACGTCCACCGTCCGTGGGCCACCGTAGAAGTCGTAACCCCACACCTCATCGAGGATCTGCTCCCGCGAGAACACCCTGCCCGGGTGTTGCAGGAAGAATAGCAGGAGTTCGAACTCCTTCGGCTTCATCCGCAGCACCTTGCCGCCGCGCAAGACCTCCCGCCGCTCCCGGTCCACCTGCAGGTCGCCTGAGATCACGATGCTTGGCCCCGTATCCGGCTGGCTGCGCGGGCCGGAACGCCGCAGCAGCGCCCGCACCCGCGCCATCAGCTCGCGCATCCCGAACGGCTTCGGCATGTAGTCATCGGCGCCCGTATCGAGCCCCGCCACCCGGTCTCGCTCCCCGCCCAGCGCCGTCAGCATGATGATCGGCACATCCGAATCGCGCCGGAGCAACCGGCAGACCTGGATGCCGTCGATCCCCGGCAGCATCACGTCCAGGAGGATCAGGTCCGGGTGCTGTTCGCGGGCCAGTTTCAGCCCATCGTCCCCGCGCGAGGCGGTCACCACCGTGTAGCCTTCCCGCTTCAGGCTGTGCGCCAGCGTGAACAGTAGGGCTTCCTCATCCTCGATGATCAGGACCTTGGGACACGCCGCTGTGGCTGCTGTCATCTCCTTTCCATCTTACTCCCCGCGGTTAACGGCGAATGAACGTCCCCTCCTGCTACGATCTCCCGTGATGACCGAATCGCCCCCACAGGCCACCACCCCCTCGCCGCCCTCCCGCAGCCGGACTGCCGCTGGCTATGCCGTCCTCGGGCTCGCCGTGCTTGCCGCCCTCGCCGCCGGCATCTACCTCTTCGTCTCCGGCGGCGGCAATGACTCCCCTGCCGATGCGACCGGCGCAACCACGCCGGGGACCTCCACTATCGGCCCGCTCGACCCGGCCCGCCCGGAGATCGGCAAGCCCGCCCCGAACTTCGCCCTGCCCGATGCGCGCGATCCCTCGATCATCCGCCAGCTTGCCGACTACCGCGGCCAGGCCGTGGTGATCAACTGGTACGCCAGCTGGTGCGGCCCCTGCAAAGCCGAGATCCCCGACTTCCTCGAAGCCCAGGCTGCCCTCGGTGACCAGGTTGTCTTCCTTGGGGTGAACTACCTCGAACCGCGCGACAAGGCCCTCGGCATCCTCGATGAGCTCGGCGCGGACTACCCCGCCGTCCTCGATTCCCGCGGCTCCGTCGCCGAGCACTATCGCGTCGCCGGAATGCCCAGCACCTTCTTCGTCGACAAGGACGGTGTCCTCCGCGCAATGAAGGCAGGGCGCGTCTCGGAAGAAGAGCTGGCCGAGTTCCTCACCGCCTCGGGCGCGCCGTACACACCCTGACCCGCCCGCCTTCGGTCTAACTATCCCGGCATCAGGGGTTACCCGGGTTTTCCGGCGTTTGCCGCTCCAAACCATCCCAACTGTGAATGGTGTCACTGTCCGGCAGGGGCCCCGCCGCTAGCCTGAGGATGGCGAGGCAAACCGCCCGCCGACTACCGCCCACCCGGAGACCCGTGTCTTGACCACCCCCGCCCGTGCCAGCCTCGCTGACAACCTCGTCACCGCCCCCCGCGCGCTCCTCTTCGTCGATGTGCCCGGGTCGCTCCGCCTCACCCGCGAGCTTGGCGATATCGAGGCCTACCGGCTCCTGAAGGCAATGTCCGGCACGTTCAACCACGCGCCCACCATGGCCCGCGGCCGCGTCGCCCGCCGCCTTGGCGATGGCTTCCTGC
>CAZRUZ010000125.1:0-7751 GCA_964603275.1 uncultured Anaerolineaceae bacterium
CCGGCTTCGCGGCGTGCGGCCGCCAGCAGGTCCTCCTCGGTCGCCTCGACAAGCCCCTGGGCGATGGCATCGGCGCGGCTGATGCTTGGTGGCGGCTCGCCGCTCTTGCTGGCCGTATCCCAGCGGACGACTGTCCCGAGGTCGCGGTCGCCAACTTCGATGCGCTGGCCATCGACGATGAGCGTGACCTGGCGGCGGAGGATGTTGATCCCGATGACCTTGCCTTCGCCGTTGGGCGTGCTGCAGCGCTGGCCGATCTTCGGCAGCGACTTGCGCATCTCCTTGTAACCTTCCTCTTCGTAGGAAAGGCAGCAGAGCAGGCGGCCGCAGAGCCCGCTGATCTTCTGGGGATTGAGCGGGAGCTCCTGCTCCTTGGCCATGCGGATGGAAATCGAGGGGAAGGTGGCCAGCCAGCCGGCACAGCACAGTTCGCGCCCGCAGATGCCGTAGCCGCCGGCCTGCTTGGCACGGTCGCGGGCGCCCATCTGGCGCATTTCGACGCGGGCATGGAACCGCTCGGCGGCGCGGCGGGCGATCTCGCGGTAGTCGAGGCGCTCCTCGCTGGTGAACGAGAGGGTCAGCCGCCGCCCGTCGAGGGTGAACTCGGCGGAGTCGATCCGGGCGGGAAACCGCAACTCCTCGCCGAGGCGGCGTGCCTCGGGAAGGAGTTCCTCAGCTTTCTGGCGCAGTTCATCGGCCTTGCGGATGTCGGATTCGGTGGCGAGGCGGAGGATCGGCTTCAGTTCCTCGCGCCCGAGTTCGTTCACGACAACCTGGTCCGGGGCGATGACCACCTTCGCGACTTCCGGGCCGCGGGTGGTTTCGACCACGACGTACTCGCCGGGGTCGAGTCGCATCCCGGCGGTGTCGAAGTAGAAGATCTTCCCGGCGTTTCGAAAGCGTACGCCGGCGACGCGTGGCAGTTCCTCAGGCATAGGCCGCGGAGTCTTCCTCGAAGCTCTCTGCCAGTGTAACCCGGGGGAAGCTGAGGAGCATAAGCTCGAAAGCGGGGCGTGCCATCACGTTCGCCTGGAGGTCGGCGCGGGCAGTCACGATGGCGCGCAGGGCTTCGACGTAGCCGGCGAGCTGGTCCTTCCCGGCGCCTTCGGCGGTCCCCAGGCGCAGCCGCTCTTCCCAGAACGCCTCCCAGACGTCGAGCTCCGAGAGGATGGCCAGGCGGTCGCTGCGCCAGCGCGAGGCGAGGTCGGCCGCGTAGGTGAAACGCGGGCCGATGCTGCCGGCGGCAACGGTTGCGCAGCGTTTGAGAAGGCGACCGCGGTCGCCCATCTGGTCCGGGTGGTGGGCGAACTCGATTGCCCGGCCCGGCCTGCCGCGGCTCGCTTCGGCCGCCTCGGCGGCGATCACGGGGTCGAACCCGCGTTCGGCCAACCCGCGCTCGATCAGCGCACGGGGCACAGGGCGGACATCGATCCGGCGGCAACGGCTGAGGACCGTCTCGATGATGGCCTCGGGGGCGGCCGTCACCAGGCAGAACACGGTGTGGCCAGCGGGCTCCTCGAGCGTTTTGAGCAGGGTGTGGGCGGCTTCGCGGCCGAGGCGGTCGGCCGGGTCGATGATGATCACCCGGTAGCGGGCCTCGAACGGGTACCGGGCCACCAGATCGATGAGGCCGCGCACCTGGCAGATGCGGATATCGCGCGAGTCCGGGTGCTTCGCGTGCGATTCGCCGTCGCGCGGGCGGCAGAGGGTGTCGCCGGGGCCAAGCGTGATGATGTCCGGGTGGGCGCCTTCGAGGATAAGGCGGCAGGGGCGGCATTCGCCGCAGGGCCCCGCGGCAGAGGGAGGAGCCAGGAGCGCGGTGTCATCCCCGAAGAGGCTGGCACCCGCGGTCGGCGGGGCGTGGAGCCGTTCGCAGTTCAGGAGGAGGGCGTATTCGATCGCGAGCGACGTCCGCCCGGAGCCTTCAGGGCCGGCAAGGAGGAGCGCGTGCGGCGGCTCATCGCTGGCGGCCAGGACGGCCAGCTCGCGAAGGATGCTCTCGTGCCCGATGACGCGGGAACCCATCGCCAAAGCCTACCCTTCGCCCTGCCAGCCCGCACCCGGCGCCCGGGGGCTGCCGCCGTCCTGGGCGTCTCAACCTCGCATCGCGCGTTTGATGGGGGGTGTGGGCCCGCCAGCTGGGCGGCCGGCAGGCCCGCACTCGGGGAGGAATCCCACCATTAGACGCCCGGCCTGCCGAGTTCTTACGCCAGGCTTCCGTGGCCTTTACCGTGGCGCCCGCGCTCGAGCACCCGGAAGATCGTCCGCCGCGACAGCCCGAACATCCGCGCGAGCTCATCGACCGAGACCCCATCGTGGGCGGCTGCGCGCTGGATCACCTCGTCGCGCCCCTCGCGCAGGATCGCGGTTGCCCCGCCGTTCGTGTCGTACCGGCACCGGGAGAGCGGGCAGGACAGGCAGGCGGCGTAGAGGTCGCAGCCGGTATCGGCGTAGTCGGAATACTCGGGCAGCGCGTCGGAGCGCGCGGGGAGGTCGAGGGGGACGTCCACGGGTCACCTCCCGGGGTGGTGTAGTGACTCCCGAGAGTAGAACGTATGTTCTGTTTTCTCAACCGGGCGATGTCCCTCCGGAGCAAAGTCGCCAGTGGTTGACGGCGCGCCTCGACACAATCGCGCCAGTTGCCGACGGGGTGCCAGCACAGCCTTGCGGCCGGCCCCGCGAAGTGCGAAGACTCGGCCGATGGACGAGAGCCGCTGTGGCGCGATCACCCGGGCGGGCGGCCGCTGCATGAACCGCCACGGGGAGCGCTGCCCCTATCACTCGGACGAGGAACGCGGGCGGGCGCGGGCGTCTGTCTCCACTTGCGAGCAGGAGGGTCCGCGAGACCCCCGGGGTATCGCTATCGCCGGGAGGGACCTTCATGCGGCCGGGTGGTTGCTCCTGGGCGATCTGCTGGGATCAGATGACGTGGACCCGGCGCGCCGCGCCTCGGCCGGTGCAACGCTACTGCGGGCGATCCACGGCCTGGGGGAGCCGCCCACATCGCGCGAGCGCAGCGCCGCGGCGGCCACGCTGATGGGCATGGTGATGCACGGCATCCCCCCGCGCGACGCCGAGGAGTGGGCGCTCGCAGGCGAGATCTTCACGCCCGACGGGATCGCGATGATGCGGACGTGGGACCCCGCGGGAGAGCCTGGCTTCCGCGAGGCCCCCTGACCGGCTATTCGCCGCTGTACATCACATCGCGGGAGCGGCGGAAGGCTTCCCAGCCCTGTTCGCGCAGGACCTTCAGGTGGGGATCGGGTTCGGCCGCCTGCGTCCCGAGGCGCTCGGCGAGGCCGGCATCGGCGCGGTAGTCCAGCGCCTCGCTGAAACCCGCGAGTTCGTAGACGCGGTTGATCAGGAGCTTGTTCTGGCGGACGGCCTTCACCGGCAGCGCGGCAAGCTTCTTCGCCCAGTCCTCGGCGGCCGCCATCAGCTCATCGCCGGGCACCACCTTGTTGACCAGCCCGAGGCGGAGTGCCTCCTGGGCGTTGAGCCGCTCGCCAAGAAGGAGGACTTCCTTCGCCTGCTTGAGCCCGGTGAGGAAGGGGGTGATGAGGATGGGCGGGCCGAAGCCGTGGCGGATCTGGATCTCGCCGAGCACCGCGTCATCGGCGGCGATGGTCATATCGCAGGTGCCGGCGAGTTCGCAGCCCTGGCCCACGGCATAACCGCGGACGGCGGCGATGACCGGCTTCGGCATGTTCCAGATGCGCATGTTGATCTGCATACCACCCGGTGTGGGCTCCTTGTCGGGCGGAGGCGTGGATTGGAGGTCGCCGCCCGAGGAGAACGCCCGGCCGGCGCCGGTCAGGATGATGGCCCGTACCTCGTCGTCGGCCTCGGCCTGGTCGAGCGCCGACCAGAGGCGGCGGTTGATCGACCAGTTGAGGGCGTTGAGGACGACCGGGCGGTTCAGCGTGATGACCGCGTAGTTCTCGCGCTTCTCGTAGAGGACATCGTCGGGTGAGGGTGGCGGGATCTCGATCTGCTGGTTGTTGGACAACGTGTGCTCCGGGAGGGGATTTGTACCCGAAGCCTACCGGCAGCGGCGTCCCGAAGCTAGATTCCGCGCAGTTCGACCGGACGGCCGGTCCATTCGCGCACGCGCCCGATCGTGAACGCCTCGGGGATTGCCGCGCGCACCGCTTCCGCATCGCCCGGGGCGACCATGAGCACCAGGCCGATGCCCATGTTGAAGACTTCGTACATCTCCTCGGCCGAAACCGCGCCCCGCTGGTGGATGAGCTGGAAGATGGGCAGCACCGGCCACGACGCGGTATCGAACTCGGCGGTCACACCCTGTGGGAGGATGCGCGGGACGTTTTCGACATAGCCGCCGCCGGTGATATGGGCCATGCCGTGGATGCGCTCCATGACCGGCCCAACCTGCGCGTAGTAGGGCCGGTGCGTGGTCAGCAGCGCCTCACCAAGCGACGAGCCCGCGAGCACGGCCGGGCGCTCTTCCAGCCGCCGGCGCGTCTCTTCCAGCGGCTCGCCATTGCAGATATCGAGCACCTTTCGCGCCAGCGAGAACCCGTTCGTGTGCAGGCCGGAACTGGGGATGCCGAGCAGCAGATCGCCCGCCGCGACCTTCGAGCCATCGATGATACGGTCGCGTTCGACCACGCCGACGATGAAGCCGGCCAGGTCGAATTCTCCCGGGGGGTACACATCGGGCATGTCGGCGGTCTCGCCACCGAGCAGCGCGCAGCCGGCATCGGCGCAGGCACGGGCCACGCCCTCGACGAGCGTCTGCTTCTGTTCCGTGGTCAGGCCGTTCCCGGCGATGTAGTCGAGGAAGAAGATGGGCTCGGCGCCGCAGACCATGATGTCGTTGATGCTGTGACCGAGGATGTCTGGCCCGCAGAGGTCGAGCCGGTTGGCGGCGAGGTGAAGCTTCACCTTCGTTCCGATGCCGTCAGCACTGGACGAAAGGACGGGGTCGCGGTACTTCTCACCGAGGCGGAAAAGCCCGCTGAAGGGGCCGGCATCGCTGAGCACCTCGGGCCGGCGGGCCTGCGCGAGGATCCCCGGGAGGCTCTTCGCGAACTTGCTGCGGGCGGCGATATCCACCCCGGCGGCGGCGTAGGCGCGCGGTTCTGTCATCACCTCTCAGCCTATCCTCCCGGCCGCGTAGCAGCCATGCGCCAGCAGCGGGATGGGCCTACACTCTGGGCAGTGGCCACAGCACGACACCCCCTGCGCGATGAGTTCGAAGCCGGCCGGCGGCGCGAGGCGTTCATCAGCTTCCTCGCCGGCGCCGGGAGCGGCATCATCGCGTTCGACACGTGGGTCTCGCCCTGGGCGGGGATCCCCGGCGGGCTGGCCATGGGCGCCCTGGCGGGCGGACTGGTCTATGGCTACGAGACCCTGATGTGGCGGCGCAACCATGGCCGGTGAACTTTCCCATCTCGACGAACGCGGCGCCGCCCGCATGGTGGACGTTTCGGCCAAGGCGGAGACCACCCGGACGGCCGTGGCCGAGGCGATTGTGCGGATGCAACCCGCCACGCTCGCCCTCATCCAGCAGGGCGGTATCGCCAAGGGCGACGTGTTCGCGACCGCCCGGCTCGCGGGGATCATGGCCGCGAAGCGGACTCCGGACCTGATCCCGCTCTGCCATCCCCTCGCCATCACCGGCGTCACGGTCGATCTCGCGCCCGAGGGTGATGCGGCACTCATCATCCACGCGACCGTGAAGACGACGGGCAAGACCGGGGTCGAAATGGAAGCGCTCACCGCGGCCTCGGTGGCGGCCCTCACCGTCTATGACATGTGCAAAGCGGTGGAAAAGGGTATCCGGATCGAGTCGGTGCGCCTGCTGGAAAAGCACGGCGGCAAGAGCGGGGACTGGCTCGCGGGATAGTTTCCGTACACGCCATGCCGTACAATAGAGCCCATGACTGTACGGAAGACTGCCCGGCGCGAAGTACGGCTCGACCCGGAAGACGACCGCCTCCTCGAGGAGGAGCTTGCCGCAAGGCGGCTGACTTTCGCGGCCTGGGTGCGCGAGGCCCTCGAGGCGGCAAGGACAGCCCGGGAGCGCGACCACCGAAAAGAGGCCATGGAGCGGCTTCTGGCGACACGGCTCAACGTCGAGTGGGATTCGATCGACCCCGATCCCGCGACAACCCTGCTAAACAACATCGCGGACGAGCAGGCCCAACGCATCGAGCAGAATGCCTGACCCGGTCTTCATCGACGCCAATGTCGTGATGTACGCGGTGGGACCGGAGCACCCGAAACGTGCCGGGTGTATTGCGTTCCTTCGTGAGGTCGCTGCTGACCCGTCGCGCTGCCATTCCAGCGCAGAGGTACTCCAGGAGCTCTTGCACGTTTACGTCCGGCGCGGCCAGCTAGCTGAGGCGAGGGAGGCAATTGCCGCGCTGGCCAACGCGCTCGGGCAACAGGTCGTCCCCCTGTTGCCCGCCGATGTCGTCCGCTCCGCCGGCTACCCGGAGATTCCCGGCCTGCAGGCGCGCGACCGTGTCCACCTCGCGGTGATGGAGCGGCTCGGCATCAGCCGCATCGTCTCGACCGACCGCGCCTTCGACCTCGCGGACGGCATCACGCGGCTCGACCCGGCGGACTTCCTCGCGTGGCGGGCGGAGACCTTCGCGGGCAACCCGTAGGCTTCCGCGCGGGGCCTCAGCGGTAGAGGCGCTCGCGTTCGATGAATTCGCGGACCGCCTCGGGGACCAGGTAACGGATCGGCTTCCCGGAAGCCACGCGCCCGCGCACCTCGGTCGAGCTCACCCGCAGGAGCGGCATATCGACGCGCTCGAAGCCGCCTGTGCCGGCGCCGGGCTCCTTTTCCGCGACCACGATGCGTGCGAGCCGGGCGATGCGTTCCGGTTCGCGCCAGTTCGGCAGGTCGGCCACAGCATCGCTCCCGAGGATGAGGACGATCCCGGCATGGCCTTCGCGGTGCAGCTCCTCGAGTGTCTCCACCGTATAGGTCGGCCCCGGGCGTTCAACCTCGCGCGCGTCGGCGGTGATGTGGGGATTGCCCGCGACGGCGAGGCGGACCATCGCGAGCCGGGTCGCCGCGGGAGTGACGCGCCGCGTGGCGCCAGCGGCGGCGCGGCGGTTCTCGGCGGTATCGGTGCCGGTTTTGCGGTACGGGTCGCCCGCGGGCATCAGGAGCACGCGCTCGCAGGCGTACTGCCAGCGCGCGCATTCGGCGAGCACCAGGTGGCCCATATGCGGCGGGTCGAAGGTGCCACCGAGGACGGCGATGGGGCCGGCGGACATGGGGAGAGTGTACGGGCCGGACGCACGCTGCGCCGCAAGGCTACACGGCGGCCGGGTAGTCCAGGCGCGCGCCGCCGGCGGCGAACAAGTGGACGCGCGCGAGCTGAGGGGCGAGGTGGATGACCTCGCCGGGGCGGACCGCATGGCCCGGGTCGAGGCGGGCCGTAACCGGCCCGCAGCCCGTGGAAACGGTCACGAAGAGGTCGCTCCCGTGAGGTTCGACGAGTGAGACTTCGCCGCTGATGCCGCCTTCGGGCGTGGCCGCCGGCACCCGCTCGAACTGTTCCGGGCGGATCCCGAGCGTCACGGGCCCGGGCCCACCCGCCAGCGCGGCGGCCGCTGGCGGGAGCGGCAACGTTACCTCCCGGTTGTGGAAGCACAACGACTCGCCGGCGCGCACGACCTCACCGTCCAGCAGGTTCATCGCGGGGCTGCCGATGAAGGTCGCGACAAAGGTGTTCGCGGGCGCGTCGTAGAGCCGCTGGGGGGTG
>CAZRUZ010000126.1:0-2005 GCA_964603275.1 uncultured Anaerolineaceae bacterium
TACAATCCGCCCGCAATACCGGCCGCCCGGGACGTTTCCGGGCAACCGTGACCGCGCCTCGAGCGCGGTTGCGTATCTCGTGAAAGGGACACCCACTACATGGACCTCGGCCTCAGCGAAGAACAGGAACTGCTGAAGAACTCCGCCCGCGAATTCCTCGAGAAGGAGTGCCCGGAAGAGCACGTCCGCGCGATGGAAGAAGATGAGAAGGGCTACAGCCCCGCCCTCTGGAAGAAGATGGCGGACCTCGGCTGGCAGGGCCTGATGATCCCCGAGGAGCACGGCGGCGCCGGCTTCTCGTTCCTCGACCTCTGCGTCCTCGTCGATGAATTCGGCCGCGCCCTCGTGCCCGGGCCGTTCATCCCGAACGCCGTCTGCGCCGCCGAGCTGATCGTCGCCGGCTCGGATGCCCAGAAGTCGAAGTACCTCCCGAAGATCGCCGATGGCTCCGCCATCCACACCTACGCGATCACCGAGCCGAACGGCCGCTGGGACCGCGAAGGCATCGAGATGAAGGCGGCCGCCAGCGGCTCTGACTTCGTCCTGAACGGCACCAAGCTCTTCGTGCCCGATGCCCACGTCGCTGACTACCTCCACGTCGTCGCCTGGAAGCCCGATGGCCGCCTGAGCACCTTCATCGTTCCGCGCGACCAGGCCGGCATCTCCGTCACCGTGCTCAAGACAATCGCCAGCGACAAGCAGGCCGAGGTCACCTTCAAGGACGTGAAGGTCGCCGCCGCCGATGTCATCGACATGGACGACAAGGCCGCCGCCAAGCTCCGCAACATCGCCACCAACCTTGAATGCGCCTACCTCGTCGGCCTCGCCCAGCGCGACTTCGAGATCTCGGTGAACTACGCCAAGGAGCGCGTCCAGTTCGGCCGCCCGATCGGCTCGTTCCAGGCCATCCAGCACAAGGCCGCCGACATGGTGACCGACGTCGATGGCATGCGGTTCATCATGTACAAGGCCGCCTGGGCAACCAGCGAAGACGAGAGCTCGGCCGACATGGATACCGCCATGGCCAAGGCCTGGTGCAGCGATGCCAGCCGCCGCGTGGTGGCTCACGGCCAGCAGATCCACGGTGGTATCGGCTTCACCAAGGACTACGTGGTCCAGCTCTTCTTCCGCCGCCAGAAGCGCGCGGAGCTCTTCTGGGGTGATGGCGACTACCACCGCGAGCGCGTCGCCCAGATGCTCGAGATCTAATTTTCTCAGGGCAAGCTGCCGAAACCAAAGGGGATGGCCAGTGGCCATCCCCTTTTTTCGTTCGCCACCAGGGGGCCGTCCGGTGGCGTGTGTCCCGCAAAGCGGCCACAATGCTCGACGGCGGGAAGCCGTAAAGGAGAGGTAATGAACATTCGAAAGGTTGCCATTCGGGGCGCAATTGTCCCCATCGCGCTGGGCGCCCTGGCTTTCGCCGGGTGCGGCGGCGGTGATGGGGGCGGCTCCGGGAGCGACGAAGACTACGTCGCCGCCATCTGCAAGGCTGGCGTGAAGTTCACCAAGGACCTCGAAAAGGCCTTCACCGATACCTCGCTGCTCTCCGATGAGGACAAGGCGATGGAGAAGCTGGCCGACATCTTCGAGGACTTTGCCAAGGACTTCGAGAAGGCCAAGCCGCCTTCCGACATCAAGGAGTGGCACGAAGACGCCGCGAAGCAGCTCAAGGACGGCGTGAAGCAGATCAAGGACGGGGACATGGAAAGCGGCATCTTCGCCGGTGACAGCCCCTTCCCCGAGCCGCCCGAGGATGTGGCCGACCGCCTCTCCAAGGTGGCTGAAGACAATGAGGACTGCCAGGAAGCCGAATTCTCGTTCGGGAACGACTAGCCGGTTCGCTCCACCACGCAACTCCACGGAAGGCCTCGCACCAAGCGGGGCCTTCCTCTTTACGGTGACCCCGGTGGCGCAAATTCCGCGAAACGGCGAAGCTGATGGCGGTGCACCTGCGTCATCCCCACCACCGTGCCCACCTTCTGCCATGGATCGGCCTGGTGGCCGG
>CAZRUZ010000126.1:2105-7724 GCA_964603275.1 uncultured Anaerolineaceae bacterium
GACAAATGGACTGCCGTCTCGCCCGCCACGTTCTCGTTCAGCTGGGCCGGGGCATCGACGGGAGGGACCGGCGCCTGTGGCGACGTTGTCCAGCGGGATACGGTGAACACTGTCCGCTTCGTGGATGACCTGCAGCCCGGGGTCCTGGGCCGGACCTGCACCGTCTGGCCCGCAGCGGGTGGGGCAAACGCTCCCCTCGCTGAATTCGACATGGAACTCAGCTCAGAAGTGAACTGGTCCACGGCGGCGACAACACCGCCCGGGCATTACGACCTCTGGTCCACCATCCTCCACGAACTCGGACACGCTGCCGGACTGGGCCACACCAAGGACTACTCCGGCGTCATGTGGGCGACCCTCAAAGCGGCCCAGCAAAAGCGCGACCTGACAACGGATGACCGGGACGGCATCTTCGCCGCCTACCCCGGCGCGCCGCCCACGCCAACAGCGAGCCCGACCGCTCTGCCGACTCCGGACTTCCAGCGCAATTTCTCGATCCTGACGCCGAACGTCGCCCGGGACTAGAAATCCAGGTCGTCGAACCCGTGGCTGTGGCTGTGACCTCCCGGCCCGTGGCTGTGGCCATGGCCGTGGTCGTGGGAGTGCCCGTGGTCATCCCCGCCGTCACCGCCGTCCGATTCCCACGGGGCCGGGCCGTCCTCAACGCCGGCGCGCGAAATCCCGACTACCGCGAACCCGCCAATCGCCTTCGACGCCTGTTTCCCGCACTTCGGACAGGGGATGGACTGGAGTACATCCGACATCGGCATGCGCTTATCTGTGCGCGTCCCGCAACCACCGCAAACGTATTCGTAAAGTGCCATGCCCAGATCGTGCGCTGCCACCGGCTGGACGGTCAACCGCGCTACCGCGCGTCGCGATAGGCCCACCGCCGCCGCTCCCACAACGCCGCTGGCTCCTCCTGCCAGCGGGGATGCAGGCGGGGAATCGTCCATTCCGGCGGCGGCGCCCAGCAGGCCCAGCCCGAGGTGAACGGCCACCGGCCGCCCTCAATCTCTTCGACAACGGCCGCCGCTTCCTTCCGTACCGCCTCACCGAACTCCACCGAATAGCTGCCCCCGGCGACCAGTGCCTCGAACTCCTCAAGGTCTTTCCACGCCCACGCCAGGTCTGGCTCAACGACGATGTCCAGGGCGTGGTCGTTCGTGTCCACGCCTATGGCCGTACGGCGGAAGGGCTCTTCCATGTTCACGTAATACCGGGCGAAGTGGCGGTCGTCACCTTCCCAGAAGAGCCACACCGAATGGGCCTGCCCGGGGAACATCAAGCGGAGCATGTCCCGCCGCCATGCTTGCTCAACAAGCTCGCGCTGGCCATCGGCGCCGCGGCGCCAGGTCATCACCGGCGTCCCGCGGGCCACGTAGAGCGCCAGCACGTCGCCGTCTTGCACCACGCGCGCCGGCCACGTCATCCCCGGCACACCATCAACCCGCGTGATGTACCGGAGGACGACTTCCTCTCCCGGTTCCCAGTGGTGAGGTTCCACGAAGGCGATGGTCGCGCGGCTGGCGCTGGCCGGTCAATGCCCGGAGAGGCTAGTTTGCCCGGGGCAGCGGCGTCGGCGTGTTCTTCGGCGGGATGGGCGTGCGCGTCGGGGTCGGCGTCCGCGTCGGCGTCGGCGTGATCGTCGGCGTGGCCGTCGGGGGCCCGAGTGTTGCCGTTGCCGTCGGTGTCGGTGGGTCCGTTTCGGGCGTCTCCTCCGGCGATGGCGTCTGGCCGGGCTTCAGCGTCGGCTTCGGGGTGGGCGTCTCGGTCGCCTCGGGCGTCAGGGTTGGCGTCGGCGTCCGCGTCGGGGTGGGCGTCGGCGTCCACGGGATAACCTCGCGCCCGGGCACCTGGACGAAGTCCGCCGGGTCGATGGGCACGCCGTTGTACCGGATTTCGAAGTGCAGGAACCCGTCCGGTTCGCCCGTCCCCACCACCGCCGATTTCGAGACGAGGTTGCCCTGGGCCACACGGACGCTGCCCAGCCACCCGTACACGGTGGTAAAACCGGCGCCGCAATCGACGATGACGTGGAGGCCGTAGTTGTCGTCGGTCCCGGTCGATTCCACGGTCCCATCGCAGGCTGACTCGACCGGGATGTTCTTGAGCCCCACCAGGGAGAAGTCGATGCCGGCGTGGCGCAGGCCGTCGCCGCGGTCGGTACCGAAGTCATCCTCCACACCCGCGTGGGCGGCGAGTGGCGACTCGAATCGTTTCCCGCCAGCGATCAGGTACTCCGTGATGTCAGGCTTCGGCGGGTTCTCCGGGAGCATCGCCGTGCCTTCGTGGCTGCCCCCGGCCCGCGTCGCCGGGTTTCGCGTTGGCGCGATCGGCACCGAAGTGGGTGTCGGTTCGGCGCGCTCATCCTGCACCGCCTGGCCGTCATCGGTCGCTGGGTCGGCCGTATCGCCGCCGCCGAATAGCGCCATCGCGGCCCAGGCGGCGATGCCCAGCACCGGCAGGGCGGCAAGCAGGTAGAGCGGCGCCAGCTTGCGTTCGCCCTTCTGGCGGCCCGAATACTCTTTCCTTCCGTAAAAGCCTTTGCCTGGCGGCATGCCTCACCTCACCCCGGTCTTCCGTTATCGGCCGCGTTGCTGAGCCCCGGGACGGCCGCAGCCGGGCTCGTCTCTCGGGTATCCGTGAACACCAGGACGTCGCCCGCCCGGACTTCCCCGGCTGAACCGGCCGCCATTTCGACGACGCCCCACGCGCCCCACCCGCCGAAGGCCAGGCCGATCCACGGGCGCACGCCCCGGGCAACCTTCGTCACGCGGAATGAGCGGTCATAGAACACCGCATCGATGGCGAAGAGCATGAACATCATGTGGATCGAGCCGCACGGACGGATGTCGATCCCCTCGCCCGGCGCCAGCCTGCGCCGCAGCATCAGTCCGCGCGTCCGCCGCCAGAGGCTGTGTGCTGCCTCGACGCGCGGCGCGAACGGTTCGCCAGTTCCCTGGACAGATATCTGCTGCATGGCCTCGCCGGGGCTGCGAAGTGCGCCCTTTCCTACCCTATCTATCGGCGGCAAAGCCCGGGATCACCAGCGCCGGGCGCCCGCGAACCTCACGGCCCCGAGCCCCGGTGAGGGTTGGGGAAAGGCCATCTGCGGCTCAGATCCCGGCGCGCACCAGCCCCGCGAGCAGGGCGGAGGTCCGCTCAACCGCCGCCGGGTCGCCTTCCACCGGGAAGAGCGCGGCGTTGAAGTCGGTCACGCCCATGGCCGCGAGCGCGCGCAACTGCGCCTCAACCTCTGCTTCGCTGCCGATGATGGCGACATTGGCCGGGCCCGCAGCTCCCTCCTTGTCGAGGACCGCGCGGTACGACGGCAGCGTGCCGTACGTGGCAAAAAGCTTCGCGGCGGCCTCTCGCGCCGCCTCGGGGTGCGTGGTCGCGACGATCGGCAGGGCGGCCGCCACGCGGGGAGCCCCGCGCCCCGCCGCTGCCGCGGCTTCGCGGACCGCCGGGATGGCGATATCACGCAGGTAACCCGGCCCGCCCATCCAGGTCGCGGTGCCGTCGGCCATGCCCCCGGCGAGCTTGAGCATCCGCGGCCCGAGCCCGGCGACCAGCAGGCCCGGACGCGTGGCGCCGGGCACCGAGATCCGGGCCATCACCCGGTACTCCTCGCCCTGGTATGCCACCGGGTTTCCTTCGAGCAGCGGACCGAGGACCGAGAGGTACTCACGCATGTGCCGCGCCGGTTTCGAGTAATCGAGCCCGAACATGTTCTCGATCACCACCTTGTGGCTCAGGCCGATCCCCAGGGTCACCCTGCCCCCGGACGCCGCCGAGGCCGTCAACGCCTGCTGGGCGAGCGCCACGGGATGCCGCGGGTACGTCGGCACCACGAACGTGCCCAGCTCGATCCGGCTCGTCTCCCGCCCGGCCAGGGCCAGGACCATCAGGGCGTCGAACCCGAAGATCTGGGTGATCCAGACTGCGTCGAATCCCGCTTCTTCCGCCCTGACGAACGCCCCGATCGTCTCCGCCAGGTCGCCGTCACGGACCCCGCCAATTCCCAGGCCAATGCCGATCTTCATCCCGTGGCTCCTCACCGAATCGTGTTCGGATCGAAGCCTACCGGGCGGAAAGGCACCGGAGAAGCGGCCGCATTAGACTTCGCACATGCCCTTCGCGCGCGTCAATGCCGCCCGCCTGTACTACCAACAGCACGGCTCCGGGCCCGACCTGGTCTTCCTCCACGGGGCTGGCGGAAATCACCTCAGCTGGTGGCAGCAGGTCGCAGCCTTCGCCCCGCACTATCGCTGCACCACCTTTGATGCGCGCGGCTGGGGCCGCTCGCAGGGCGACATGTCCGTCGGCCGTTGGGCACTCGGCGCGGATTTCGTGGCGCTCCTCGACCACCTGGGTATCGAACGCGCCCACGTCGTGGCCCAGTCCATGGGAGGGCGAGCCGTCGCCGGTATCTCCCGGCTCGCGCCACAAAAGGTCCGCTCGCTCGTCCTTTGCGGCACCACAGCGGGCGCCACCGATGACCGTATCCGCGAGTTGCAGGACGAGCTCCAGGAGGAGCGCGGCGATGGCGGACTGCGGGAGCACGCCCTCGCGCCCGGTTTCGAAGAGGCCGAGCCCGCCCTTGCCCTGCTCTACCGGCAGATCAACGCCCTCAACCCGCCTCGACCCCGGGGACTCCTTGGCAGGCCGCCGCCAACCTACCGCGGGAGCACGCACGAGATGATTGCCCGCCTCGGCGTGCCGGTGCTGTACGTTGTCGGCGAACACGACCTGATCACTTCGCCGGAGATGATCCGCCGGGCCGCCGACCTCGTCCCCGGTGCCCGCGTGCATGAGATCCGCGGCGCCGGCCACTCCTGCTACTTCGAGCAGGCCACCGAATGGAACCGGGTTGTCGGGGAATTCCTGGCCGGAGCCGATGGTTGACAGGCGGTTGCAATTAGGGAAATACCGGGGTTATGGTCTACATCCTATGTCATGGATGTTCCGCTGGCTGGCCGCCCTGCTGCCGCGTCTCTCGTTTGGCGGCGGCGAAACTGGCTGGGTTGAGCCCTCGAACTCCATAACCCGGACCGTCCTCAGCGGCGCCGCAATCGACCTGGCGCTCACGGATGCATCACCGGTCGCACAGCCGGCCGAAGTCCTCGCGCTGCCGCAGCGCGAACAGCCCGCGACCCGCACCGCGCGCCGCACACGCCGCCGCCGGGCCGGCCGCGCTGCCTGAGCCACGCGCACTTCGCTATACTCGCCCCATGGCCATCTACGAGTACTACTGCCCCACCTGCCGCGAGAAGTTCGAGGAACGCCGCCCCATGGCGCAGGCAACCACCGCCGCGAAGTGCCGCAGCGGCCACCGGGCTGAGCGCACGATCTCGGCCTTCGCCGCGCCACGCGCCGGGGGCGATATCGGTCTCGCCGGCATGCCCGCCGGCGGCGGCTGTTGCGGCGGCGGGGGCTGCGCCTGCGCGAACTAAGCCGCAGCGGGGGCTTCGTGCTTGCCGTTCCCGCCCCGGGTGAACACCAGGTAACCCACGCTCAGCGCTACTACGAGCACGGCCTGCACCAGCGTCAGTCCGCCCACGATGAGCGTTGCCTCTTCCCAGAACGGCTCCGGGAACATCTGGATCAGCCGGT
>CAZRUZ010000127.1:0-7637 GCA_964603275.1 uncultured Anaerolineaceae bacterium
ACCCCAATCACCCTACCTCGCGTACCCTTCTGGGCTCACACCGGCCTGATCGGCCCACCAAACAAGCCACCCTTGCCGATTGGCACGCCACCACCGGCGCAGCGCGCGAACGTCGTGTTCGCCGGTTTGCGCCTTCAGATCTTCTACGATGCTCCGCACCCCGTGATAACTCAGGCCCAGCCGCTCGGCTGCCTCGCGTTCGGTGCGGTCGTCCGCCAGTTCCCGCAGCACGCGCGCCCGCGATGCCGTCAGCCAGTCGTAACCAACCTCGTCCGGTCCTTGTGTCGCCACAGTCCGCCTCCTGTGGAGCTAACCTCCGCGCGGGCGAAACGGTTCCGCTCGCGCTTGCGCTCCTCGGCGGCATGGTAGCGCCGCCTGCCGAATGGCAGCAATACCATTTCTGTAAAATCCCCGCGACACCCCCTTACACCCTCCGCGTTTACACTTGTCTTCGTTATGACACGCTGGATCGCCGCTCTCCTGGCCTCCTCCGCGGCCGCTGTCGCCTTCGACCCCAACGGCTACCGCTGGGCCGGGTTCGTGGGCCTGGCCATCGCCGCGGGACTGGCATCCTTTGCCGCCGGGCGCTGGTCCCGCCGCCGTGCCGCCCGCCGCTCGATCGATGGCTTGCGCCGCCTGCCACCCGGCGACTTCGAGACCGAGGTCGCGCGCTGGCTCCAGCGCGAGGGCTGGAGGGTCGAGCAGCGCGGCGGCACCGGCGATGGCGGCATCGATATCGTCGCCCGGCGCAAGCAGGCGACCATCGCCGTCCAGTGCAAGCGCTACGCCGAGCACGCCACCGTCAGCGCCGCCCAGGTGCGCGAACTCTACGGCGCCGCGGTGGCCGAGGGTGCAACCGCCGCCATGCTGGTCACCACCGGCCACATCTCCGCGCCAGCGGTCAGCTGGGCAGAATCGCTGCCGGATGGCCCCGCCCTGCGGCTGGTCGATGCGGGGCTGGCCGGGCGGGTAGCCACCCACCAGGCGCGGCTCACGGCAGACCTGGCCGGCGGGACCCGCCGCGGTTAGAGCTCTGGCAGGCTCCGGTGCCACTCGGTGGCGCATTCGTAGGCGTGGGCGGCCCGCAGCACCGTCGCCTCATCGAACGGCCGCCCGGCGAGTTGCATCCCGATTGGCAACCCTTCGCCCGAAACACCGCACGGCAGCGAGAGCGCCGGCGCCCCGGCGATGTTGAACGGCATCGTGAGCGAGGCGAAGGCGGCGCCGGTGCTCAGCATGATCCCGTCGACCTCCACCTGTTCCTCGCCGATCAGCGAAGCCGGGCGCATGGTCGTCGGCGCAAGCAGCAGGTCGACCTGCTCGAAGAGCCGGCGCATCGCCTCTTTCACGTCGTAGCTCGCCCGGTAGGCGTTGGCCAGGCCGGCGGCATCCGGCAGCGGGTTCGAAAGCTCCGCGAAAAGCTCGGGGCTGTAGTCATCGCGCTTCTCGGTCAGCCACTGGCGGTGGTACGCCTGCCCCTCGGCGTTGCACACCATCCATGCCTGGAGCACGGCGATGCGCTCGTAGCCCGCCTCCACATCAACGACCTCGGCGCCAAGCTCGCGGAAGACGTCCATCGCAAGCTCCACCGCGACCCGCACCTCTGGGTCCAGCAGGCCGTAGAACTGGTCGCGGGGGACGCCGATGCGCAGCCCCCGGACGCCGCCATGGAGCGCGGCGCGGTAGTCCGGCACCGGCACGGGCGCGGTCGCGAAGTCGTTGGGATCGTACCCGGCGATGGCCTGCAGCACGATGGCGGCATCCTCGACGGTGCGGCAGATCGGGCCGGGGTGGTCGAACTGCCACGACATGGGGATGATGCCCGCCTTGCTCACCCGCCCGAAGCTGGGCTTAAAGCCGACGCAGCCGTTCAGCGCGGCCGGGATGCGGATGCTCCCGCCGGTATCGGTCCCCAGCGTTCCGGCTGCCATGCGCGCCACAATCGCCGCACCCGAACCGCCGCTCGATCCCCCGGGGATCCGGTCGAGCGCCCACGGGTTGTGGGTGGCGCCGGTGTGGGGGTTGTTGGTGGTGGTGCCCCAGGCGAACTCGTGCGTGTTGGTCTTCCCTATTAATACAGCCCCGGCCTCGCGCAGGCGGCGCGCGCACGTCGAATCCACATCCGGGATGCGGCCACGGAGCACCTTCGAGCCCGCGGACGTCTCGATCCCCGCCGTGTCGTAGAGGTCCTTCAGCCCGAACGGGATGCCGTGCAGCGGCCCGCGATACTGCCCGGCGGCGATCTCGGCCGCGGCGCGGGCCGCATCCGCCCGGGCGCGGTCGGCGGTCACGGTCACGAAGGCGTTGATGGCCGGGTTCAGCTGTTCGACCCGGGCAAGGTAGGCCTCGGCCACGTCGGTGGGAGAGACCTCGCGCCGCTCAATGCGGGCGGCGGCTTCGGCAATCGTGAGGCTCGTGAGGTCGGACATGGCGGTGCTCCTGCGCGATCGTCGGCGCCATGCTACGCCACCAGGCCGAAATCGTTCGAACCGCGCGCGGAAACCGGCGGGAAAGCCGGGGGAACCCCTCTATTGACGCTACAGCCCGCAGCCGACACAGTTACGGAAGTCATGTCGAACACCGCCGTCCTGACCGCGCTCCTCGCTACGGCCGCTGCTGCTGCCGCTGCGCATGCGCGCGGGCAAAGTTGGCGGCCGGTCTGACCTGGCACTAATACCACAATCAAGACCGCCCCAGAGGCGGTCTTTTGATGACGGGGCTGCCTTGAGGGAGACAGGGGAACCCAGATGAACACCGTCGCCGCGGGCCCGGAACGCTTTATCTCCCGGCGCATGCAGGCCGTGCCGCCGAGTGGCATCCGCAAATTCTTCGATCTCCTCAGCACCATCGACGACGTGATCTCGCTCGGCGTGGGTGAACCGGATTATGTCACCCCTGAGCCGATCCGCCGCGCGGCTATCGAGAGCATCGAGCACGGCCACACCCACTACACCTCGAACTACGGTCTGCCCGAGCTCCGCGAAAAACTGAGCGCCCACCTCGAACGTCTCTACGGCGTCCACTACGACCCGAAGACCGAGATCGTCATCACCAGCGGCTCCAGCGAAGCCTTCGATATCGCCCTCCGCGCCCTCCTCGACCCCGGCGACGAAGTACTCTGCTCCGACCCCTGCTACGTGGCCTATCTCCCCGCGACGGTGATGGCCGGCGGCAGCTTCGTCCCCGTCAGGACCTCCGCCGCGAACGACTTCCGCCTGATGGCCGCCGATGTCGAAGCCGCCATCACCCCGCGCAGCCGGGTCATCCTCCTCGGCTACCCATCCAACCCGACAGGCGCCACCATGGGCCGCGACGACCTTGCCGCCATCGCCGCCGTCGCCCAACGGCATGACCTCGCCGTCGTCAGCGATGAGCTCTACGACCGGATGACCTATGTGGGCGAACACACCTGTTTCGCCTCGCTTCCCGGCGCGCACGGGCGCACGGTACTCCTCGGCGGCTTCAGCAAGGCGTACGCTATGACCGGATGGAGGCTCGGCTGGGTGGCCGCTCCCGCGCCCCTGGCCGAAGCAGTGATGAAGGTGCACCAGTACGTCATGATGTCGGCGCCCACGGCATCGCAATACGCCGCCATCGCGGCGCTCGACCACGGCGAGTCATTCGTCGCCGAGATGGTCGCCGAGTACGACCGCCGCCGCCGCCTCATCGTCGATGGTCTGCGTGCGGTCGGCCTTCCTACGTTCGGGCCCCGGGGCGCGTTCTACGCCTTCCCCGATATTAGTGTGACCGGGCTCGATAGCGTGTCCTTCAGCGAACGGCTCCTCGCGGAAGAGCGGGTTGCCGTGGTGCCCGGGAGCGCCTTCGGCGATGCCGGCGAAGGGTTCGTGCGGGCGTGTTACGCCAGCGGTTACGAACAGATTGAACGCGCCCTGGAGCGCATCGGCCGGTTCGTCCAGAGGCACCGCCATGACTGAACGCACCGGCCATCCACCTGTCTGTCTCCCTCGTGTATATGGAGCGATACACCCGGGGGTACGAAGTCTATTCTGGTGAGGTAACCATATGAGCAGTGTCGTCCACCCGATTGAGACCGAATCCCTGGCGGATCTTCCGCCCGGAGCCGCCCCTTCTTTCGGAGACCTGGAGACCGGCACTGCCCACGACTCCGCCCCCCTCGTCCTCTCCGAAGCGGCCCACCGGACGATCAGCGGCCCCGGCCCGCTCGATGCACTAAGCGGCACGTTCCACCTGGAAGACCCGCTCTTCGACGGCGAGCTCCTTGTCGAGCCTGCCGAGACGCCCGGGCTGGTCCACGTCCACGCCGGCATCTCCCACCGCCGCGGCGGCGGGCTCCACTACGATGCCGACGTACGCGAATCCTGGCTCCTCCGCGAAAGCGCCGACCTGGCCCCGGATGACTCCCGCGCCCGTGTCGCCCGCGCGCTCGCCGAGCTCGCCAGCCTGCCGCACCAGTCGACGGTTAAGGTTTCGTTCGAATCCTGACCGGATCTATCCCCGGATCCCGCGGCGCCGTCCCCGGATAAGGAGCCTGTGCTGAATTACCACTTGCCATTCGTGCGGCAGATGGTAGCATTCGGCGCCATCAATAGGTGTCCACGGGGGGTTGGTATGGCTTTCGCGAAGAGGGGATTTGGAGTCGTTGTCGGCAGTGCCTGCCTGGCAGGAGCGCTCCTGACGGCGGCCTGTGGCGGTGGTGGCAGCGATAACGGTGGTGGCGGTGGAAGTGGCAGCGGCAAGCTCGAAAACGTCAACACCCAGGATGCGACCGCAACCCCCGATACCAACCGCCCCGAAGTGGTGATCGAGGTCCGTGACGGCTCGTTTAGCCCCGACGTGGTCACCGTCAAGGCCGGCACCAAGGTCGTCTGGAAGTGGGTCGATACCAAGCAGCCCCACTCCATCATGCTTTCCGGAACCAAGTCCCCCGAGCAGACCTCCGGGACGTACGAACGCGTCTTTGACCAGAAGGGCGTGACTTACCCGTACCAGGACGGCGTCTCAGGCGCGGCGATGTCCGGCAAGATCATCGTCGAGTAACGTCGTCACTCAGCCGTCAGCATCTCGGCATCGGCGCCGGCGTCGAGCAGGGCGCGCAGCATCCGCTCGGCGCTCACCCGGTCGAAGTTCGCCGCGACCGTGACCGGCGCCTTCTCCGCGGCGTCGGCCACGTCCTTCGCCTCGCGGAGGCCCAGCCCGAGTTCGCCCCGGATCACGCGGATCACGTCGATCTTGTTGTGCCCGATGCCCTTCAGGATGACGCTATCGCGGCCCACGCCGTGCGCCTTGCCCGGGGCAGTCTTCGGTGGCCGTGTTTCGCTCCCGCCGTCACCGCGGCGCAACAACCGGGTCCGCTCCATCATCGTCGCCACGAACATCAGGTCGGTCAGGACCCACGCCGCCAGGACGGCCCACGTCAACGGACTCCCGAACCCCAGCGTGAGCACCGCGCCGACGAACAGGAGCCCGGCGAGGCCCGATACGGCTCCAAGGCCAAGCAGACGGTTCATAGGGGCCGATCATACCCCGGCAACAACCGGCTCGCTGCCCGGGGACCCCCTCATCCACCCCCGGCGCGGCCCTGCTACTGGCGCGAACCCCGCTCAACGCCTCAAGATGTCGCACGCATCAGGAGGGACAGCCATGGGCAGCATCACCGCGCTCGATGAGAAGACCGGCCGCAAGTTCTATCTCGACGACCCGGAGGACCTGCGCCCCGGGGAGGATGTCGTCTTCATCCTCAACCTCCACGGAGGCGGCTCCGTCGGCGCATGGCAACGGCTCTACTTCCCTGCCATCGATTACCGGGACCAGTACCGGTTGGTCGTCGCCACCCCATCGGCCGCAACAAAGGAACCAGCGCGGCGCTGGGTGGCCGAGGCCGATGACGAGCACCTCCACAACATCGTCGAGTTCGTGTTCCAGAAGTACGGAGCCGGCCGCATCAAGTCGTTCTGGCTCGCCGGGCATTCGCAGGGCGGGATGACCTCCAACCGGCTGCTCCAGACCGACGACTTCTTCAAGCAGCGCGTGGACGGCTGGCTGAGCCTTTCCGGCGGGCGGATCGGCCCGATCGAACTGCCGGCCTCGTTCTTCGCTGGCAGGCGCCCGCCGCCGCCCGCCCCGGGTGGCGCCAATGCGCCACGCCCCGGGACAGCGGCAATGCCGGACTGCGACATTTCGTTCATCTTCACCTGCGGCGAACACGAGATGGTCCGGCTGCCCGAGACCTCACCGTGGGCCGAGAAGTACGGCGCAGGCCCGCGGGTACGCCAGCCCGACATCGTCGATGAGCAGGCCGGACAGGTCCACGATGGCTCGCGCGAGGGACGCTCGACCCCCGCGTGGGGCCTGCAGCCGCGCCCCGGCGCTGCACAGGTCTACGTCTATCCCGGCGCGCGCGACGGCCGCGTCATCGCCGATGTCATCCGTATCGACAAGGGGCACACCGAAGGCCTCGAACCGCGCGTCACCGAGGAACTCATCCGGCTCATGGTGAGTGCGCCGGGCGGGAAAGCCCGGGCGCTCGGCGCGTAGTTCACACCCCGCCGGCGGCGCCCGCGTACACGCCCTCGTATGAGCGCGTGGCGATCTCGCAGGCGAGCCGCGTATCGCGGCTCGCCAGTGGCGTGCCTGCCCGGCGCCGCCAGTACTCCACACGGCCGAGCGCGGCCCGCGCGAGATCTTCCGCGCCAGCGGTCTGTCCGAGGCCGAGCTTCTCGTGCTCCGGTGCGCCGGACACGAGCCGCTGGACTTCCGCGAGCTCATCCTCCGTCAGGTGGGCCGCCCCGGTGAGGGCGAGATGCAGCAAGCGCAGCTCGGCCAGTTCGTGCGCCGAACCTTCGATCTCCTCGATGGACTGCAGCAGCGGCCGCGCCGTGTTCTCCCCACGTCGCTCCAGCTCTCGCGCCACGGCGCGCAGGCCCAGGAGTGCCGAGCGCGCTTTCAGGTGGCTCGCCCGGGAGGTGAAGTACTCGTCCATCAGGCCCCGGAGCCGCCCGATCCCCGAAACATCAACCAGCGCCCGCGAAAGGTCAGCCGCTGTCTGGCACTGCCCCTCCGCAACGGACTGCGTCGCGAACCGGAGCCCGAACAGGCCAAAACGCTCGAGCAGGTGTTCGCGCACTTCGCCGGTCAGGGGCCCCAGGTCCTGGCGCCGGAAGCGGTCCACCGAGAGGAGCGCCATACCGGCCACCTCCGGGCCACTTGCAGCGAAAGCGCGCACCCACTCCATCTCGTCTTCCCGCAGCGTGGCGCCCGTCTCGGCGAGCAACCCGGCCAGCGGGATCACGTCGGCCACGGCCGCCCGGAGATGCGGGTCACGCGCATAGCGGGCCGCAATCGCCGCCGAGGACTCCATCGCATCGGGCCGCGCCGCACCGATCTCATCCGCCCGTGAGAGCACCGCGACGGCGTTGACCGGCGAACTCGAGGCGATGGATTCGGCGTAGAGGCTCTCCAGTAACTCCATGTCGGTCCGGTGCAGGTGGCGCATCAGGTAGACCACCGCATCGGCCTCCGGGGCCACACTGGACTCACCGTACAGGAAGGCGGCGGCGCGCAGGCGCACAGCCTCGTCCGATGACCCGGTCCCCGGCGTATCAATAGATCGGAAGAGCGTCGTGTAGGGAAAGAGTGTAGGTCGCGGGGGGGGGGGG